>DATBZG010000219.1:0-2225 GCA_036513335.1 Solirubrobacteraceae bacterium
GGGACAGATCGGAGGAATCATGAGCGGCGCAATTGATCGTGAAGCCGATATCCGCGCTCGGATCCACGAGCACTGGGAGGCCTCCGAGCGCGGGGACGGTGACGCTGAGCACGCGATCTACGCTGCGGACGCGATCCTGGACTACCCGCAGTCCGGCGAGCGCTTCAGAGGTCGGTCAAAGATCCAAGCGCAACGCGGTGGGCATCCGGCCGAGCGCCACTTCACCGTCCGCCGGATCCAGGGCCACGGTGATCTTTGGGTGAGCGAGTGCACGATCACCTACGACGGCGTGCCCACATGTTCAGTCAGCATCATGGAGATCACCGACGCTCACGTGACGCACGAGACCCAGTACTTCGCCGACCCCTTCCCTGCGGCTCCCTCGCGCGCTGCGCTCGCCGAGCCGATTCCCGGCGCTAGCTGCCGTCCAGCAGCTCAAGCAGGGCCGTGACGCGCCGACCGATCTCGTCCCGCGTGGCACGGACCTCGGCGATCGGTCGGCCGTTCGGGTCGGGTAGGTCCCAGTCGATGTATTGCTTGCCGGGGATGTACGGGCATGCGTCGCCGCAGCCCATCGTGATGACCACGTCGGCTTGCTCGGCGAGTTCGCGTGTGAGGAGCTGCGGCTTGCGGTCGGTGAGGTCGATGCCGAGTTCGCGCATGACCTCCACGACCTCTGAGTTTACGCGCTCGGCCGGCGTCGTGCCGGCAGAGATCGCGGTGTGTCGGTCGCCTGCGGCGCGCCGAAACAGCGCCTGGCTCATCTGTGAGCGACCGGCGTTGTGAACGCAGACGAATAGGACGGTCGCCATCTAGCGCGTGGCGGGCCGGCTTGCGGTTGCTCGATGCTCGGCGTGGGGGAGGAGCACGTCAGCGGCATCCGCTGGCGTGACTCCGGGGTATAGGGCCCTGATCGTGAGTACGGCGAGTGCGCCGCCAGCGAGTTGCGCGAGGATGAAGGCGGGCACGGAGGCCGGCGCGATCCCGGCGAAGGTGTTGGAGAAGATGCGCCCGATGCTGATCGCCGGGTTGGCAAAGCTGGCGGAGCTGGTGAAGAAGTACGCCGCGCCGATGTACGCGCCGACCGCCGCGGGCGTCGTGTGCGAGCGTCGCGTGCGGGCGAGGGAGAAGATCAGGATCACGAGACCGGCGGTGGCGATCGTCTCGGAGAGCAGGTGCGCGGGTGAGGCGCGGTGGTGTGTCGCGATCGTCACGGCGCCGAGAGCGAACATGCCGTTGGCCGTGAGGGCACCGAGCACGCAACCGACGCTCTGTGTCGGGATGTAGGCGAGGGCGTCGCGCCAGGAGAGGCCACCAAACGCGGCGTCGGCGAACGAGACGACGGGGTTGAAGTGCCCGCCTGAGACCGGCCCGAACATGAGGATGATTGTGAACAGCCCCGCGGCCGTGGCGGCGGCGTTCTCGAACAGCTCGAGGCCCGTGTCGTTCGGGGAGAGTGTCTGCGCTGCGATGCCCGAGCCGATCACGAGCGTCGCGAGGAACGCCGAGCCCAGCAGCTCGGCAAAAAGGCGGCGAGCAATCGGGGGCGTGCTCATCGCCGCTGATCGTATTACATCGATAGACGTGAGTGTTATTGATATAAGTAGATCGATGCCCGTCGATCTGGAGCTGTCCCCCAAGCAGAAGCGAGCCAACGGCTCGCCGTGCTGTGAGCCCGTCGTCTATCCCGATGTCCAGCGTGACCACGCGCTGCGGATGGCGGAAGTCGCCAAGGCTCTCGGGGACCCGATCCGGCTGCAGCTCGTGGACGTGCTGCGCAAGCACGCTGGCAAGGTCTGCGTCTGCGAGCTGGTGCCGCTGTTCGACATCTCCCAGCCCACGCTTTCCCACCACCTGGGCAAGCTGCGCGCGGCTGGAATCGTGGACTCAGAGCGCAAGGGCCTGTGGGCCTACTACTACGTGATCCCCCACGCCCTGGAGGAGCTATCCGCATGGCTGAGCTGACCGCCGCTGAGACAACCACAGGCTCCTGCTGTGCACCAGAGTCGCAGGCGAAGTGCTGCGAGCCGAGCGCCAAGGCCGAGTGCTGCGGCCCCAACCATGGCGAGGGCTGTAGTTGCTCCGCCGGCAACGCCGAGGACTCCCCCGATATCCGCGAGCGGGTGCGCGAGCGCTACGCAGCGGCTGCCGTCCAGGTCACGAGCACAGACCCCGGAGCGGGATGCTGCGCTCCAAGCGAGACGTTCGACGGCGGCAGTGAGGTC
>DATBZG010000220.1:0-22107 GCA_036513335.1 Solirubrobacteraceae bacterium
CGCTTCCACGTTCAGCTCACGCGTGATCTGCTCGAGCACGCCGCCTTCCTTCACGCCCGGCGCATCGTCGATGCCGGTCAGTTCCAGCGGCACGACCGCGTGGATCGCCTCGTTCAAGTTCACCCGCAGCAGGTCCACGTGGATCGTCTCGCCGCGCACCGGGTGGCGCTGGGCGTCCTTCAGAACCACCGGCGTCGTTTTCCCGCCGTCAACGCTCAGGTCGAGCACCGCTCCGGAGCCCGCAAGCGCGTGGCGCAGCTCGCGCTCGTCCGCGTCGAAGCCCACGGGCTCGCCACCGCCGCCGTAAAGCACTCCGGGCACGCGGCCGGCGCGGCGCAGGCGACGCACGGCGCGCGAGCCCGAGGACACGCGGCTGTTGACGTCAAGCTTGGTCGTGGTGGTAGCCATGAGCGACTGCAGACTGTAGCAATCGGCGTGAAGCGGCTCAGAACAGCTGGTTCTCGCCGCCGAAGACCTCACTCACGGAGTCATCGACGAAGATGCGACGGATCGAGTCGGCCAGCAGCTCTGCGCAGGGCAGCACGCGAACGTTGTCCGGACGACCCGCGGTGGCGATCGGCACGGTGTCCGTGACCACGATCTGCTCCAGACCCGACTCTTCGAGGTTTTTGAAGGCGTCACCGGAGAACACAGCGTGCGTCGCCGCCGCATACACGCGCGCCGCGCCTTCCTCCATGACCGTCTTCGCAGCCGCCTTCAGCGTGCCGGCGGTGTCGATCATGTCGTCCACGATCACCGCCGTGCGGCCCTTCACGTCACCGATCACGTAGCCGATCTCCGCGACCTGCTGGGCGGGGCGCTCCTTGTCCAGGATCGCCAGCTCAGCGCCGATCTTCGACGCGAAGTTCTTGTTCAGCTTCACCCTGCCCGCGTCCGGCGCCACCACCACCAGGTCCTCCAGTCCCAGGTCGCTGAAGTACTGCGTGAGCATGAACAGCGCCGTCATGTGGTCCACCGGGATCTGGAAGAAGCCCTGGATCTGGCCGGCGTGCAGGTCCATCGTCAGCACCCGGTCAGCGCCCGCCGCCTCAAGCATGCGCGCCACGAGCCGCGCGGAGATCGGCTCGCGTGGCGCGGACTTCTTGTCCTGGCGCGAGTAGCCGAACCACGGTGTCACAGCGATCACACGGTGCGCCGATGCGCCCACGGCCGCGTCGATCATGAAGAGCAGCTCCATCAGCGAGTCGTTCGCCGTGACCCCCGTCTGCGGGTTGCCGCTCGTCGGCTGCACGATGAACACGTCCGCCCCGCGGATCGAGTCCTCATAGCGGCAGTACACCTCGCCGCCGGAGAATGTCTTCAGCTCCACCGGCCCCAGGTCAACCCCCAGCTTGTCCGCGATGTCGACCGCAAGCTGCCGATTGGCGCGCCCGCTGAACAGCATCAGGCGCTTGTTGTAATCGATCGGCAGGCTGGCCCGCGAGTAGTCGGTGCGCGTGTCGATCGCACTCATCTCCTTGGCAGTGTAAACGCCTGCGTCCGATCAGTCATCCTCGCGCTCCGCCCAGCCCTCGATGTTGCGCTGGCGCTCGCGCGCGATGCCCAGCGCGCCTGGGGGCACGTCGTCCACGATCACCGAGCCGGCGCCGGTGTATGCGCCGTCGCCAATGCGCACCGGCGCGACCAACGTCGTGTCCACGCCCGTGCTCACGCCCTTGCCCACCTTGGTGCGGTGCTTGGAGCGACCGTCGTAGTTGGCCGTGATCGTGGCCGCGCCCAGGTTCGTGCCCTCGCCCACGTCCGCGTCGCCGATGTAGGAGAGGTGCGGCACTTTCGTGCCCGCGCCGATGTCCGAGTTCTTGACCTCAACGAACGTCCCCACCTTGGACCCTGCCCGCAGGACCGCACCAGGGCGCAGGTAGCCGAACGGCCCCACGCTCGCCCCGTCCTCCAGCACGCAGTCCACCAGATAGGAGTGGCGGATCGTGCAGCCACGGCCGATCCGCGTCGCGCCGCGGATCGTCGTGAACGGCTCAATCGTCGTGTCCTGTCCGATCTGCACATCCACGTCGATCACAGTGGCAGCCGGGTCGACGATGCCCACACCGGCCTGCATGTGGCGCTCGTGAATCGCGTGCTGCGCGATCGCGCGCACGCGCGCCAGCGCGGGACGATCGTTGATCTGCAGCACCAGGCGCTCGTCCTCGACCGCGTGTGCAGCCACCTTCGCACCGTCCTCGCGCAGCAGATCCAGCACCTGCGGCAGATACAGCTCGTGCTGAGCATTCTCAGCGGTGAGCCGTGGCAGCGTGCTCGTGAGGGCCTGCGCGGTGAAGACGAAGATGCCGGTGTTCACCTCGCGGATCTCGCGCTCGGCCTGCGTGGAGTCCCCGCGCTCCTTCGTCTCCACCACCCGCACAACCGCGCCGTCGGAGTCGCGCACCACCCGTCCGTAGCCGGTCGGATCCTCGAGTACCGTCGTCGCCATCGTCGCCTGTGCGCCGCCGCCCGCGTGGGCGGCCAGCAACTCGACGATCGCCTCCGCGCTTACCAGCGGCACGTCTCCGCTCAGCACCAACACCGGCGACGTCGGCTCGAGTGAGGAGCCGAGCATCCCCATCGCCGCCCTGACAGCCCCTCCCGTCCCGTCCGGCTGCTCCTGCACCGCCAGCTCCACTCCCTTCGGCAGTACCTTCTCGAGTGCCCGCGCCGGCGAGTCCACAACCACCACGCGCTTCGCGCCCGCCTCGAGCGCTGCCGCCACCGGCCACAGGACCATCGGCCGCCCGCACAGCTCGTGCAGGACCTTCGGCGTCTGCGAGCGCATACGCGTGCCCTGTCCTGCCGCGAGGATCAGAACGGTGGGGGCGCTCACCCGAGCAATGCTATTCCAGGGCGGGCGTGTCTCCGTGGCGTGCACCGGTGCCACCATCCTGCTCGTAGCGCGACAGCCACTTTCTGATGGCGTTGTCCGACACCCCGTACCGACGACCCGCGCCCGCGTAGCCGAGCGTGGCGATGTCGCTGATCAGCTGCGCATGCGGTGGACGGACTGCCTTGCGAAGCTCAGGTCGAGCGCGTCCGTCGCGTCTGTAGCGGCTGCCGCAGTAGCGCGAGCAGTACCGCTGCGAACGATGACTGGGCCAAAATTCAAGGCCGCAGCGAAGGCAGGCGCGCCGTTCGGGCTCGAGGCGGTTTTGGCGACCGCAGTGAGTATCAAGCGTCGCCGCGCAGTTCGGACACACGACCCGCAGGTTCGTCAGGCGGTGATCGTCAGCCACACCGTTGATGTGGTCGAGGATCAGGGACATCCGCCGACCCACCCATATCTCGCCCTGACCGCAAAGCTCGCATTCACGCGCCTTCAACCCTTGCTTGAACAGGCGCTCCTTGAGGTGCCCGCGCGAGTAGCTCGAACCTCTCGTCAGAACGAGACTCAGGGGAACGGGGTCTCGTCGCAGCGCTTCGTTACGAGCCCGGTCCGGATCGAAGTGGTCGATGGGTATGAGCCAAACGTCCTCGACGTATCGCCGCAGGGTTCGATGGTTACCCCCCGCTGGGCGCATGCCCAGCCGCCGCAGCGCCTCTGAGTAGGATCGAGACGCGGCAACGGCAGCACGCGCCTGCTCGCTCGAATATCGCGGACCCCGCGCCGGCACGAACACATGTTCGCAATCGACGAGGACGGTTTGCTCCAGCTGGGGAGCCTGGGCTCGAACCAGGACTTGAAGAGCCAAAGTCTTCCGGGCTGCCTATTACCCCACTCCCCAGTGGGCTTACATCGTCGCACGTGAAGCCACGCCGGCACCGGACACCCCGCCGTCGGAGCGGCAGGCGCCGGGGGTAACCGCGCAGCAACACGTGCATCCTGCGAGCCTGCAAGGATTCCTGCGCTTGCCGGACGCCACGACAAGAGGCGGGAGAGCACTGGGAGCGTCGCTGGCGGCGGTCTTGCTGGTGTGCGCCTACGCGTTCCTCACCGTTGCGGCGCCGACCGCCACGGCGTCAGCGGTCTGCGCCGGCGCAAACGTCCATCCCAGCGCGGCCAACGTGCTGCAAGCGGACGCCGCGACCCTCTGCCTGGTCAACCAGGTGCGCCTCGCGCATGGGCTGCACCCTCTGCGCGCCAACCGCGAACTTGGCCGCGTCGCCCACAGCCAGGTGACCTCCATGGTCAGCCATGACTACTTCGCCGATGTTCGTCCCACCGGCCAGACGCCCCTGTCGCTGGTGGCAGTCACGCGCTACCCCGCGCACGCCGCGGAGTTCTCCATCGGCCAGAACATCGCGTGGGGCACAGAAGGCTTTACGACGCCGGCGCACATCGTCGCCGCATGGATGGCGTCGGCGCCGCACCGCGAAATCATGCTCAGCAGCATCTACCGCAACGCGGGCGTGGCCGTGATGCCCGCCGTTCCCACGATTCTCGCTTCGAGCGGCACGGGCGCGACGTACGCGATCGAGTTCGGCGTGCGACTATCCGCCAGCGCCGCGCGACGCTAGGAGCGCCGGCCACCCGAGCGCCGCGGCACGCGACCGGCTTCAGCGCCTGCCTCGAGAGCTGGGCCACCGGCGGAGGCGATACCCAGCACGCGCATCGCCTTCAGCCCGAGGCTCAGCTTCTCGCGACCGTCACTGGAGCTGACGTCAAGGCCGGACAGCTCGCGCACGCGCTCCAGGCGGTAATAGATAGTGTGGCGGTGGGTGAACAGGCGCTGCGCGGTGCCGGCGACGTTGCCGTCCGCCTCCAGGAAGGTCTCAAGCGTGCGCACCAGATCCGTCTCGTACTGCTCGTCGTAGGCGACCAGCGGCTCAACCGTCTCCGCATAGAAGCGCTGTAGCTCGCTTGGGTTCTCGCTCATGGACGACAGCAGCAGACGGTATGCACCCGTCTCATCGAACGCTAATGCGGCGCCGTTGCTCGAGCCCTGCGCCACGTTCGCCGCGAGCAACGCCTCGCTGGCGGCACGCGGCAGCTCGGAGGGGTCTTCCGTGATGCGACTGCGCCCCAACGCGAACACGTAGCCCGCAAGGCTCGCTTCCATCTCGTTGAGAATCGCCTGCGCGGCCCGCGCCGCGCTCGCCTCATCGCCGCCGGGAACCAGCACCAGCACCTCCGCGCCGGGAATCCCCTCGCGCTCGGACAGAGCGGCGATGGAGCGGCTGGACACAGCGCGCGCGCCGCGCTCGGCCACCGCGCGAACCCGCCCGCGCCAACCCTCGTCGGTCGGTGTCTGCGGGTGGGCGCGCGCGACGATCATGCTCGCGCCATCCTCGATCGTCAGCGAGAGGTCTTTGGCGCGCTCCAGCAGCGCGTCGCGGTCGGTCAGCTCGCGGCGCAGGATCGCCCGCAGGAAATCTGAGGAAGCTGTTTCCGAGACGCGCTCCGGTGCGCGCACCCGCTCCACCTCCGAGGCGATCATCGTCAGCAGCAGCCTGCGCATCGACGCGCTGGGCTCGGTCTTGGCGCGCATGTGCAGCGTCCCCACCACAGTGTCTGCCACGCGCAGCGGAGCGCTTATCACGCCCTCGCCCTGAGACAGCAGCGAGCGCTCCTCGGCCGGCGAGCGCGCCGCCACCGCGAGCGTTGCGCCCCATGCGTCTGTGACCGCCAGGCTCGCCTCCAGCGCGCGGGCGGCCGCGCGCACGACCTCTGGTAGGCCCGCTCCCGACTCGACCGCCTCTGTGATCGCGTCCAGCGCCGCGAGGTCTGACACGCGGTCAGCCCCAGTAGTAGACGGCTACAAGCGCGCCGACCACCCCGACGCCCAGCAGTACCGCGAGCACGTACAGCGACAGCACAGTTGCCGCCACCCGCTCCCACACACGTGAGTAGGACGACCACACGGGGACGAGGATCAGCCCTGTGAACAGCCCAAGGCTGACCACCGCCGCAGCCACTGCAACCAACTCGTTGATCTGCGTCCTATTCATCGATCTCGCCGGAATTGTGACGCACGAGGCCGTCGCTCGCGGGCCGCGCGAACGACGCGTCGACGGGTACGGCGCAGATCGGCGCCGGCACACGCCCGGAAAGCGACCCGGCCGCCGCCCTCGCGAGCACCAGACCCCCCTCCGGAGAGCGCCCGGAGTGTGGAAACAGACCGATCACCGTGGGGCCCGATCCGCTCACCAGCGCAGGCTCGGCCCCTGCCCTTTGTGCCTGCTCGAGGGCATTCGCGATCTCGGGGCACAGCGACACCGCTGCGCGCTGGAGATCGTTGTGCAGGAGCTCCGTCGCCGCGGGAAGCGGCGCGCCGTGCTCCAGGGCGGAGTAGAGCTCCGCATGACGCGCGCTCAACTCGATCTCCGTGCGAGTCTGCCCCAGGCGATCCGCCTCGCGGTAGACATCCGCGGTCGACAGCGCCACGTCCGCCGCAAGCACCAGCACACCGAACCGTGACCTAGCCGGCGCCAGCTCCCGCAGTCGCTCGCCCGCACCGCTGGCCAGCCAGCGCCCGGGCGAGATCTGCGCGGGTACGTCCGCCCCCAACTCCCCCGCAAGCGCCCGCAGCAGCTGCTCGTCGCCCAGTCCCGACGCGTGCCGCGCCAGCCGCAGTGCCGCCGCGGCGTCCGCGGACCCGCCGCCGAGGCCCGCCGCCACGGGAATCCGCTTGAGGATGCGCAACCGCAGCGGCGGCGCCCGCCACCCGGTACTCGCGCGGAAGGCGCGCAGCGCCGCGGCCGCCAGGTTCTCGTTTGGGTCGCCGGGCACGCCCGGGCACACGACCTCGTCGCGTTCGCTGCTCACGCCCGCAGCTTCCAGCGTCAGCTCGTCCGCAAGCGAGATCGACTGCATCACGCTCACCAGCTCGTGCCTGCCGTCGCTCTCGCGCACTGGGCCGACGAACAGCCCGAGGTTGATCTTCGCCGGGGCCAGCGCGCGGTGCACGCCCGGCGCGAAGGCGTCCTCGCCGCTCATCGCTCGCTCCGTCTGCCCCTCATAGCTGCAATATGCGCGCAAGCGCCCTGAATTCCTCCGGCGCCAGACGCTCCGCGCGCGCGTCCGGCGGCTGCCCCAGCACCGCCAGCGCCTCGCGTACCTGCTCGCGGGATGGCTGTCGTGCGGCTCCGGGCAAGCCTCCCGACAGCGCCAGCGACCCGGCGAGGGTCTTGCGCCGATGCGCGAAGCCGCCCGCCACGAGCCAGCGCAGCCCGGGCCCCACCGGCTCGCTCTCGCGCCGGCGCATCCCCACCAGCACGGAGTCGACGTTGGGGACCGGGTGGAACACCGTCCGCGGGATTGCACGCAGCACGGCGACATCGCACTCCAGCTGGGCCAGCACCGAAGGAGCGCCGTAGGAGCCCTTCTCCGCGACGCCACCGCGCGAGCGCCCCGCCGGCTGCGCGGCGAGCCGTTCGCCCACCTCTCGCTGCACCATCGCCACCCACATCGACACGCTTCGCAACTCCTCGATCGTGCGCAGCAGCACGCTCGTCGCCACTCCGTACGGGAGGTTGGCCACGACCTTCGTCGGCACCGGATTGAGCGCAGCCAGCTCGAGGGTCACCGCGTCCGCCCAGTACACGGTCACGTTCGAGTGGGGATCGGTCGCATCGCCCAGCGCCTCCCGCAGACGCTCGTCGATCTCCACCACGTGCACGTGTGCGACCTGCTGCGCGAGGTACTCCGTGAGCACGCCCAGGCCGCCACCGACCTCCAGCACGACGTCCTCGCTCCCCAGCTCCGCCGCACGTCCGATCACGCCGAGGATGTTCGAGTCGATCAGGAAGTTCTGGCCGAGATCGCGATCGGGCCGCACGCCGAAGCTACGCATCCTACGCAGGCTGGGTTGAGCCGGGCCATCGCCGGCCACAGCGCTCACGCCCAGCCGAAGACGCGAGCCGCGTTGCGCGTCACAGCGGCGCCAAGCTCGTCCACGCTGACGCCGCGGAGCTCCGCCAGGAAGGCGGCCGTGTGCGCCACGAGAGCCGGGCGGTTGCGTTCCTTGCGCACGACCTGCGGCGTGAGGTAGGGGGCATCGGTCTCCACCAGCAGCGCGTCGTCGGGCACGAGGCGGGCCGCGGCCGCCAGCTCGACCGCATTCTTGTAGGTGACGTTGCCCGCGAAGGAGATCATGTACCCGCGCTCGAGGCACTCGAGCAGCCGCTCAGGCATCGAGAAGCAGTGCATCACCACGCTCACCCCCTCGGCTTCTGCCGCCAGTTGATCCAGCGTGTCATCGTCCGCGGCGCGCGTGTGGATCACCAACGGCTTGGCCGTCTCGCGCGCGATCTGGATCTGGCCCGCGAACGCGCGCTGCTGGTCCTCGCGCGGGGGCGCACTGTCACGGTAGAAGTCCATGCCCGTCTCGCCGATCGCCGCGCAGCGCGCGTGCGCCGCCAGGGCGCGCAGCTCCGCCAGGTCCGCGTCGTCGAAGCCTTTGGCCG
Organism: Solirubrobacteraceae bacterium; assembly: GCA_036513335.1. Lineage (GTDB taxonomy): Bacteria > Actinomycetota > Thermoleophilia > Solirubrobacterales > Solirubrobacteraceae > Palsa-744. The sequence continues at coordinate 8,353 of DATBZG010000220.1, forward strand.
CGGTCGGGTGGCGGCCAACCGCCGCGTACACCTGTGGGAAGTCCTCCGCCGCGGCCAGCGCCGCGCGGCAGGACGCGCCGTCGATGCCCACCGTCAACATGCGCGTCACGCCAGCCGCATCAGCCTCCGCCACGAGCTCAGCCGTCGGCTGTTCGCACAGGTGCAGATGGGTGTGTGAGTCGATCATCGACGTGGTCGGTGGTAGGTCATCTCACCCAGACTTCGGGAACAGCGACTCCAGCGTGCCGATCGGCCGGCCGAGAGCCTGCGTTGAGTCCCAGCGTGCACACTCCAGCGAGCGGTCCTCGCAGTCGAGCGCCTCGAGCAGTTTCTCAGCGCTGGAAGGTATGTACGGGTACAGGAGCACGCCCAGCACGCGCAGGCCGGCGACGAGCGTGGCGAGCACGCGGTCGAGCTCCTCCGAGCGGGCATCGTCTTTCGCCAGCTGCCACGGAGCGCGTTCCTCCACGTAGCGGTTCAGCCGGCGCACGCGTTGCCAGATGGCATCCAGCGCAAGCGTCAGCTCCGCCCGGTCGATCATGCCTTCCACCTCATGCGCCAGCCCCGCGAACTCCTCGTGCAGCTGGGGGTCGAGCGCGACCGCCGGCGGGACGCCCTCGCGGTAGCGGTGCACCATCGCGATCGTGCGACTGGCCAGGTTCCCCAGGTCGTTGGCCAGCTCGCTCTCATAGCGCAGCTCGAACGCAGCCGTCGAAACCGAGCCGTCTTGGCCAAACGGCACGTCGCGCAGCAGGTAGAAGCGCAGCGCGTCCGGCCCGTAACGGTCGATCACCGTGAACGGATCAAGCACGTTGCCCAACGACTTGCTCATCTTCTCGCCGTCCATCAGCAAGAAGCCGTGCACGAAGACGTGCCGCGGCAACTCCAGCTCCGCCGCCATCAACAGCGCCGGCCAGTAAACGGTGTGAAAGCGCAGGATGTCCTTGCCGATCAGGTGATAGCTCGGCGGCCAGAAGCGCTCGGTCAGACCTCCCTCTCCAGCCGTCACACCCGCCGGAGCGGGCGCGTAGGAGAGCGCTGAGTAGTAGTTGAGCAGCGCGTCGAACCACACGTAGAAGACGTGCTCGTGATCCCACGGAACCTGCACGCCCCACGTGAGCTTGTGGCGCGTCAGCGGCACGTCACGCAGGCCCGAGCGGATGAACGAGAGCGCCTCGTTGTAACGGGTGCGCGGCAGCACGAAGTCCTCGTGCTCCGTATACAACGCTTCCAGGCGCTCCTGGAAGGCGGATAGCTTGAAGAAGTAGTTGTCCTCCTGCTCGCGTGTCAGCTCGATGTGGTGAATCGGGCAGCGATTGCCCTCGTCGATCTCGTTGTCAGCCTTGAAGTCCGCGCAGCGGGGGCAGTACCACCCCTCGTAGGTGCCCTCGTACACGTAACCGTTCTCGCGCACGCGCGCTAGGACGTCCTGGACGACCGCTTCGTGCTGCGGATCTGTCGTACGGATGAAGAAGTCGTTCGTCGCCGACAGCTGCGGCGCAAGCGCCTTGAAGCGCTCGGCGTTGCGGTCCGCCAACTCCTGCGGCTCGATGCCCAGCGCATGCGCCGCATCCGCCACCGGCTCGCCGTGCTCGTCGGTGCCCGTCAGGAAGAACACATCCTCGCCGCGCTGGCGATGGTGCCTGGCCATCACGTCCGCCGCGATCGTCGTGTACGCGTGCCCCAGGTGCGGAGCCGCGTTGACGTAGTAGATGGGGGTGGTTACGTAGAAGGACACGTACGCCTCCAAGCTACCGGGGGGCGATCAGATTCGTAACTGCCGTCGACGAGCGCGCGTCCTGGATGGCAACGACGAGCACCCGATCGCCAGCCTCCTCATAGGCGTAGATGATCAGTAGCCAGCGCCATGGCCCAACAATGAAGCGCAGATCCCCCCAGCGCTCGTCGAGGTTGCGTCCGATCAGAGGAAATCGCTCAAGCGCGCGCAGCGATCGTTGGACGCGCGCGCGTGTATTCGCAGGGAGGCTGTGCGTCACGATCATGCGGTCGAGTCGCTCAGTCGCCGCGCGGCTCAGCTCGACGTGGGCCATAGTGCCGACTACGACTAAAGCTCGTCGAGCGGGACGGTCTTGCCTTCCCGTCCCTGCTGCAAGCCAAGCTGAGCTTCCTCGAACGCACCCGGGATCCCATCCAACAGCGCGGTGATCGTGCGGGGATCGGGGTCCGCGTCGTCCAGCGCGCTCGACAACAGCGAGCGGGCGAGCGTTCCCTCTTGTACATGTGTCCGCTCCGCGAGCAGCGAAAGCTTGGCCGCATGCTCCGGGTCCAGCGTTACGTTCAACCTGGTGCTCGTCTGGTCCATGCGCCAATGGTACACGATTCGGCACTTATCGTGTATGTGCTTCGCGAGTGATCTCCCGATACAGCTCGTTGGCCCGCAGCCCGGTCAGCTTCGCGACCGCGGCGGCGGCCGGCCGGGGCTTTGCGCCCGCGTCGATCAGCGCGCGCAGCGCAGCCAGCGCGTCCTGCATGGGCGCGCGCTCCGCCTGCGCTGCGGCCACGACCAACACCACCTCCCCTCGTGCAGGCACCTCGCGGTAGTACGCAGCCACCTCCGCGGCCGATCCACGGCGCACTTCCTCGTGCAGCTTGGTCAGCTCCCTGCAAACAGCCACCGCGCGCGCCGGGTCCTGCGCGGCGAGCAGCTCCAGCGTCTTCGCGAGACGAGCCGGGGACTCAAAAGCGACCAGCGTGTCCGTTGCGCCGGCCAGCAGGTCGCTCAGTTGACCGCGGGCGCGCGGCAGGAATCCGACGAAGAGCCAGCGGTCGGAAGGCAGCCCAGAGACCACCAGCGCCGCCAGCACCGCGCTCGGTCCCGGCAGTGCCTCCACCTCGATCCCCGCCTCGATGCACGCTCGCACCAGCGCAAAGCCCGGATCGGACACGAGCGGCGTGCCCGCGTCAGAGACCAACGCCACCGTGTCGCCTGAGCGCATCCGCTCCACCAGCTCGCCCGCGCGCGGGCGTTCGTTGTGCTCGTGCAGGCTGATGGTGCGGGTGGAGATGTCGTAGCGCTCGAGCAGCAGCCGCGTATGGCGCGTGTCCTCGCACGCAACCGCGTCCGCCGCACGCAGCGCATCGAGGACGCGCATCGTGACGTCCTCCAGGTTGCCGATCGGGGTCGCGCACACTACGAGGCGACCGACCGGCGCCCGCGGGGAGGTCATCTCGCAAATATAGGGTCCTGTCCCCGATGGCCAAAGACCGCGACGACGAGCCGCAGTACACGCGCTATCGCGCCACCCCGCGGCTGCCCCACCGCAGGGAGCAGGGAAAGGTCCAGCCCGAGCGGCTCACCGGCGGCTCCGGCAACGCACGTCCTGGAGGCGGCCGCGGCGGGCCGGCGGGCAGCTCATCGCAGGTCGGACCCTCGCGCTGGCGCCGCTGGGCCACCCCCAAGCGCATCCTGCTCTCGCTCCTGGGGCTCGTCATCGGCTGGCTGCTGCTCTCGCTGGTGCTCTTCCTGATCAGCTCGCACCTGGAGCGCACGCCACTGCCCAGCAACGTGGCCGGCGTGCTCGACCACACGGGCAACCCGCTCACCTCGGTGAACAACATCCTCGTGCTCGGCTCCGACCGCCGCCAGAAGGACAGCAAGGAACCCGGTGCTGAAACGACCGGCTACGGGCGCTCGGACACGATCATGCTGATCCGCACCGGCGCCGGGCACGCCGCGCGTCTGTCCATCCCACGCGACACCGTCGTGGAAATCCCCGGCCACGGCCTGGAGAAGATCAACGCCGCGCACGAGTACGGCGGCCCCGCCGAGTCCGTATCCATGATCAAGAGCTGGCTCGGCGTGCCCATCGACCACGTCGTCGAAGTCAACTTCGAAAACTTCCCCCAGCTGATCGACGCCATGGGCGGCGTCACCTACAGCGGCGGCTGCATCATCTCCAAGCTCGACGGCGGCTCAGCCGACGGCGGCTTCACGCTGCGCCTGAAGGCCGGCACCCACCACATCGACGGCAAGGAAGCGTTGGCGATCGCACGCACGCGCGAGAACCTGTGCGCGTCGAACGAGACCGACATCCAGCGCGAGGAACACCAGCAGGCGCTGTTCAACGACATGAAGAGCCGGCTGCTGTCGGTCTCCAGCTTCTTCCGCCTGCCCTGGATCGCCTGGCACGCGCCGCCCGCGATCATCTCCGACATGAGCGGAACCGAACTGCTGGCCATGTTCGCCTCGCTCGCCATCACCGGCACGCCGCCCACCCACGTGCTGCTGCCCACCGGACAGGTCACGCTGCCCAGCGGCGAAGAAGGCCTCACGATCTCGGAAGAAGCACGCAAGGCGGACGTCGCTCAGTTCCTGCGGGGCTGACCCGGGGGCCTTCCCCACCATCGCTGTAGGGCGTCCATCCGGGTTTGGAGCATCCGCGATTAGGGCACCCTAATCTGTGTTAGCCTTCGCCTCGGACGATAACCGAGTGCAAGGGTCGGATTACCGAGAGCAGCTTCGGATGGCGCAGAGTCAGGCAACCGCGGAGCCGCCGCCCCCCGAGGGCGCGGACCGCCCCACGAGGGTCGTCACCAAGCGATTCAACGAGCGCGTCAGCTTCTACGTGTGGACGGCGATCGTGCTCGCTGTCGCCGTCGTCGCCGTGGTGCTGAGCTGGCACGCGAAAGGTGGCACCACGGACCCGACGGCGCTGCCTCCCGGGCACCGGCTGAGCCACACGACCGTCGTCATAAACAGCGCCATCCTGGTGCTGCGCGAGGGTCTGGAGACGATCCTCGTCCTGGCAGCCGTGACGGCCAGCTTCCTCGGCGGCAACCGCGTTTACCGCAAGCCGGTGGTGGGCGGGGGAGCGAGCGCGCTCGTCGCAGGCGTCGGCACGTGGTTCCTGGTGGTGTGGTTCATCGGCCAGTTCCATGGCGGCGAGTTCGATGTGCAGGCCGCGACAGGGCTGCCTTCTCTGATCGTGCTGCTGATCGTCATGAACTGGTTCTTCCACAAGGTCTACTGGACCGGCTGGATCTCAAACCACCACAAGCGCCGGCGCAGCCTGCTCTCGACAGGGGTGGGTGGGGGCGAGATCGCCAAACGTCGGATGCTCATGGGCCTCGCGCTGCTCGGGTTCACCTCCGTCTACCGCGAGTGCTTCGAGGTCGTGATCTTCCTGCAGAACCTGCGCGAGCTCTACGGCTCGAGCGTGGTGCTTGAGGGCGTCACGATCGGCCTGCTGTTCACCGCCGCCGCCGGCATCCTCACTTTCGGCCTGCACCAGCGACTGCCCTACAAGCGGCTCTTGATCATCACCGGCGTGATGCTGCTGTCGGTGCTCGTCGTATCCGTCGGCGAGGAGGTCAACGAGATGCAGCTCGCCGGGTGGATCGGCACCACCCCCGTTAGCGGCCTGAGCATCCCTGGCTGGATGGGCACCTGGTTCAGCCTGTTCCCCAATTGGGAGACCTTCATCGGCCAGGCGATCGCGCTACTGCTCGTGCTCGGCTCCTACGTCGGCGCCCAGTACATGCGCGTCTGGCGTCCGCGAAAACGCGGCCAGCGCGCCGCCATGCGTGCCGAGCGGGCGCCCGAGCAGGCCGCCGACCTCGCGACCGCGCCGGCCGGCGCCGGCGGCGTCGCCGCAGGGCCGATCGTCAACCTCTTGAGCTGAGCTTCAGCCTCAGCCCTTGGCGGCCACGGGCTTTGAGTCGCCCGAACCGGAGGAGGCTTTCTTGCTGTCGCTCGCCTTGGCGGGCGAGGACCCAGAGGACGAGTCGGCCGAGGATGAAGACTTCTTCTCGCCGCCACTCGAGGACGTGTCACCGGAGGATTTATCGCCGGATGACTTCTCCGAGGATGAGGACTTCTTCTCAGCAGCTGCCGCAGCGGTCTCGCGCTGACGATTGCGCGTGCCGTAGTCGGTGTTGTAGAAGCCTTTGCCCTTGAAGTGGACTGCCGGGGCGTGAAGCACGCGCTCCACGGGCACACCCGTGTCAGGGTCCACCTTCAACGAGTCTTCGCTGAAGGATTGCCGCACCTCGAACGTCGTGCCGTCAGGACGTCTGTACTCGTATATCGGCATCGCGGCCGATTATAGGTGTGTCAATCCGTCAGCAACGATCGCGCGCAGGCAATCCCAGCGCGGATCGTTGCCGTGAAGTCCCGGTGCGGCTCGGTGAGCATGCGCAGCGCAAAGCCGTCGCCGAGCGAGAACAGCACCTCCGCCACGGCGTCAGGCTCTGCATGCAGGTGTAGGACGCCGTCGCCCTGCGCCGACGCCAGCATTCCGGCCACCTGCTCGCGCGTACTGCGCATCAGGCCTTCATACGCGACCGCGATCTCTGCATTACGGCGCGAAAGCGTGAACAGCTCGAAGACCAGCGTGACGAACTCGGGGTCCTCGCTGATCGTGTCCTGCAGGCTCTGCGCCATCAGCGCGATGAAGTCATCGGCCGTCTTCGCGGTTGACAGCTGGCGCTGCAGCCGCTCCAGGCGCAGCTCGCAGTCGCGCCGCACAGCCTCCGCCAACAGCTGCTCCTTCGTGCCAAAGTAGTAGTGCAGCAGGCCGCGCGACACGCCCGCCTCCCGCGAGACCACGTCGAAGGTGGAACCTGCAGTGCCGCGCTGGGCGACGCTCGAGCGCATCGCGTCGATGATCCTCTGTGCCTTCTCCCCCGAAAGCGAGCGTCCCGCGCCGCTCCCGTCGCCCGCGCGCGTGCGCCGAGCGCCCTGCTCGGCTACAGGACTCTCGACCGCGATCGCGGCATCCACCGGGTTCATCATCGCCTCAGCGCGTTTGTGGATCAGGCGCCTGCAACGCCGGCGGGCGCAGGCGTCTGGGGAGCAGTGGTCGAGCTGTAGTCGAACTCCTCCTCGGCGCCAAACAGCAGGTCAAGCACCTTCGTGCGCAGACCCTCGCTAAGAGCCACAGCCAGGACGCCACCGATCGCCAGCACCACCAGCGAGCGGCCCAGACCGCGACGACGGTGGATCGCCTTCGGCGGCTCGCGCAGCGAGATGCTCACCTCGCGTAGCGAGTTCGCCGCTTCCTTCAGTTCGTTCTGCAGCTTGCGGTCCTGCAGAAGCGCCTGCGTCGGCGGCTTGCCGTTGTTCAGACGACCGTATGCGCCCCGCGCAGCGCCATAGGCCGCGGTCAGGTTCGTGCGCAGATCCTCGTCTTCGAGGAGACGCTGGAGATACCGGCTCTGCTGCGCCTGGCGCGCGGCCTCTCCGGCCTTACCGAGTTTGTCCTTCGCTGCCATTGCCAACACCTCCGCCGAAAGCTTTCAGGTCTGGAGTCAATATACCCCCATGTCGGTGCCGGCTATCGCCCTATGCGTGAAGCGCCGCCTGCTCTTGAGCGGATGGAAACGCCCACGCAGCGCGCGTGCGGCGCTCCTGGCGAAACACGAATCGCAGCTGTTGTGGCGGTCGCAACTGCGCCTCGCTCGGCCGAAACGTCGCGCACGGCTCAGATAGCTCCAGCGCGCACAGCAGGTTCACGCGGAAGTAGCACTCATCACAGCTGACCTTCTTGGCGGCGCGCTTGGGCGCACGCCTTGTCTGCATTGCCTGCACAGCAACTACCCCCGCGTGGCGATCGGATTGACTTGACGGTGGCGATCAAAGCACCAATCCAACGCCCACTCAAGGGCGCCTGCGCCCCCACCCCGCAAATCGCAGACAATTCCGGGGTCTACCCGGAAATAGCCTGCAAGCAGTCACGTTCCTGTGACAATCGGCCCGAACTCGCCGCATTTTCCGGGCGTTCTTCCGACCGAGCGCGGCCTCGCGTCATCATCTGCTCACATGCGCATTCTCGTCACAGGCGCCAGTGGCTTCGTCGGCTCGCTGCTGATCCCCGAGCTGGCCGCCCGCGGACATCGCATCAGCGCGTTCGGCCGCGACCCCGAGCGTGTGCGCCTCGCGCTGGAGCGCACCGGAGGCAACGGCCACATCGAGGTGGCGCGCGGTGATGCGCTCACCGCCGACGGGCTCACGCAGGCACTCGACGGTGTCGAGGTCGCCTATTACCTGATCCACTCCATGGAGCGCACGGGGAGCGGGGCGCAGTCGTTTCAAGAGCGCGAGCGGATCGCAGCCGAGAACTTCGGCGCAGCCGCGGCAGCGGCGGGCGTTCGCCGGATCGTGTTCCTCGGCGGGCTCCTGCCACAACCGGATGCTCACGACAGCGCCCGGCACGACACCGAGGCAAGCGCGCCGGCCTCGCGACACCTCGCCAGCCGTGAGCACGTCGAGCGGGTGCTGCTGGACGCGGTGCCCGATTCGCTCTCGCTGCGCGCCTCCATCGTGGTGGGGGCACGCTCGCGCTCCTTCCGCCTGCTCGTGCATCTGGTCGAGCGGATGCCCGTGCTCACCCTGCCACCCTGGCAGCGATTCCGCACTCAGCCGATCGACGCGAGGGACGTCACCGCGATGCTCGCCGCGGGCGCTACGGCCCCGATCGGCGGGCGCTCACTGGACATTGCCGGGCCGGACGTGCTCACCTACGGCGAGATGCTCACCAGCATCGCCGAGCTGATGCTCGTCAACCGCCCGGCCCTCCATCTGAGAGTGAATCTGACAGGGATCACAGCGCGAGTTGCAGCCGCCGTGGCCGGCGAGGATCCCGAGCTCGTGCTGCCCTTGATGGAGGGACTGCAAGCGGATCTGCTGCCACGAGACGACCACGCAGCCGAGCTGCTCGGCGTGCGCCTGCACCCATTTGAGTCCTCAGTGGAACACGCTCTGGCCGAATGGGAGTCGTTCGAGGCGCTCGCCGCGCGGTGAGGATCGAGCGGCTACGGTTGTCTCCTCGCCGCCTCCGGCGGCGCCTCTCATGAGCCTCGTCGAAGCCTCGATCCTCATAGCAGCGCCGCCCGCCGAGGTGTGGAAGGTGGTGATGGACCCCGCATGCCTACAGGAGTGGGTCACGATTCACCGCAAGCTCGTACGTGCGGACGACGGCCCGCCACGGGTGGGCTACCGCATGGACCAGCAAATCCATCTGCGAGGGGTGAGCCTCGAGGTTCACTGGGAACTCGTCGAGTGCCGATCCGCAGCACTGGCCGTGTGGGAAGGCCGGGGACCCGCCCGCTCCCGTGCGCACAGCGAATACGTCCTCGAGGAAACCGCCGACGGTGGTACTCGCTTTGACTACCGCAACGAGTTCCGGACACCGCTGGGACCGGTGGGAGCGCTCGTCAGCCGTGCACTTGTCGGCGGTATCCCCGAACGGGAGGCAAAGCGCACGCTTGAACGTCTTCGTGCATGCGTGGAGCGGGTCAGCGAAGAAAACTAGTGTAAGGTGAACCAACTACTGATGTGAGTCCAATACCGCATCGACACTAGTGAAGAGGACCCAACCGTGACCGACTTCCTTGACGAGAAGCGCCAAGAGATCACAGGCCGACTCAAAGAGCTCAAACCTTTGGTCGACGAGTACCACCGCCTGGAGGCCGCAGCTGCGGCGCTCGCCGGCGTCGGCGGCGCAGCCGCCTCCAGCGTGGTTGCCGCAGTCACCACCCGCCGACGCGGACCCGGGCGTCCCCGTGGCTCCGGCAAAGCCAAAAAAGCCGCCACAACCACCACCGCCGCGGCCGCACCCGCCACCGCCCCCAAAGCTGCCGGCAAACCCGGTCGCCCGGCGAAACGCCGCGCAGGCAGGCGCAAAGGCAGCGGCACGCGTGCCGCTGAGGCGCGTTCGTTCGTGCAGGGACAGCCAGGCATCACGATCCCCGAGCTGGCCGCCAAGATGGGCATCAAGCAGAACTACCTCTACCGCGTGCTTCCTGGCCTTGAGCAGGAAAACAAGGTAGAGAAGAAAGGCCGCGGCTGGTACCCCAAGGGCTAGTCTCGTCGTCCCTGAACTGCGTCCTCGGATGCTCGCGTGCAAAGCACGCCACGCATCCTGCGTCCTTGTCACGAACGACGATCCGTCGCCCTTGACCACTACTGGCGCACGGTTTTTTGGTGAGTTGAACATCTTTAGGGGAGTGGCATTCGCAGCCACTCCCCTAATTTGTTTGTAAGAAGCTCCGGTGACGCGCCTGCACGGTGATCTGACGCGCTTACATGGCGATCGGAGATCCCTCATACGTGGGAGTCCTTCGAGTTGGTCCGCGGCGCTTCCTACCCGCCTCCTCAGCGCGGTTATAGTCGCCTGATGTCAGAGGGACGGCTGGAGGGGAAGGTGGCGATCGTCACGGGTGCGGCCGGGGGTATTGGCGCGGCGGCGGCTGCGCGATTGGCGCAGGAGGGTGCGCTGCTGGTGCTCACCGACGCCAACGAGGACGGCGTGCAGCGTGTTGCAGATGAGCTGGGCGGGGAGGCGAGCGTGCGGGCGCTTGCCCATGATGTCACCAGCGAGGAGCAGTGGCAGACAGTCCTCGAGAGCGCGCTCGAGGCCCACGGGCAAGCCGACATTCTCGTGAACAATGCAGGGGTGTTCCTGGCCGGCGCGTTGACTGAGACCTCGCTGGAGGACTTCAAGCGGGTGATGGAGATCAACGTGACTGGCGTGTTCCTCGGGATGCGCACGGTGGCGCCTGCGATGACCGAGCAGCGTGCGGGCTCGATCGTCAACCTGTCCTCTGTCGCGGGGTTGATGGGCTCTCCTTTCCTCACCGCCTACGCGGCCAGCAAGTGGGCCGTTCGCGGGATGAGCAAAGTCGCCGCCAAGGAGCTTGCGCAGTTCGGTGTGCGCGTGAACTCCCTGCACCCGGGGCAGATCGACACTGACATGAACACCCGTCAACGGGAACAGACGCCGGAGCTGATCGACAAGCTGATCAGGGCAATTCCGCTGCGGCGCATCGGCACGCCGCAGGAGGTGGCTGGTGCGATCGCCTACCTCGCGAGCGACGACAGCGTTTACGTGACAGGTTCGGAGATGGTGGTGGACGGCGGCACCACCGCTTGAATGCAAGGCCGCGCCTGGGTCCCGCCAAGGGCGGCGGGACGGGTCGGGCGCGGGGCATTCGTGTCTGTCGGCCTAGATCAGGCCCTGGCCTGCCACGGTGTCGCGCTCGCTCTCGAGCTCTGCGACGGAGGCGGCGATCTTCTCACGCGAGAACGGGTCGAGCTCGAGGCCCTCGACGATCTTGTACTGCCCGTCTGCGCAGGTGCAGGGGAAGCCGCAGATGAGGCCCTCGGGGATGCCGTAGGAGCCGTCTGAGGGCACTCCCATGGACACCCAGTCGCTGGTGCCGGTGACCCAGTCGTTGACGTGGTCGATCGCGGCGCTGGCGGCGGAGGCGGCAGATGAGGAGCCGCGCGCCTCGATGATCGCGGCGCCGCGTTTGCCGACGTTGGGCAGGAAGTCGTTCTCGATCCATTCCTGGTCGTCTACGACCTTTGCGGCCTGCTCGCCGCGCACCTGTGCATGGAATAGGTCCGGGTACATGGTGGGCGAGTGGTTGCCCCACACGCCCATCTGGCTGATGTCCGTCACCGGCACGGCGATCTTGTTGGCGAGCTGTGCGATCGCGCGGTTGTGATCGAGGCGTAGCATCGCTGTGAAGCGCTCGCGAGGAATGTCGGGCGCGTTGTTCATCGCGATCAGACAGTTGGTGTTGGCGGGATTTCCCACGACGAGCACCTTCAGATCGTCGGCCGCGTTGTCGTTGAGCGCCTTGCCCTGGGCGGTGAAGATCTTGCCGTTCTCTGCGAGCAGCTCAGCGCGCTCCATGCCCTTTGTGCGCGGACGCGAGCCGACGAGCAACCCGACGTTCGTGCCGTCGAAGGCCTCCGCGGGGTTGTCGTGCAGGTCGAGGTTCGCAAGCAGCGGGAAGGCGCAGTCCACTAGCTCCATGGCCACACCCTCCAGAGCGCCCATCGCCTGGGGGATCTCCAGTAGGCGCAGGTCGACCGGCTGGTCGGGGCCGAGCAGCTGGCCGGAGGCGATGCGGAACACGATGCTGTATCCGATCTGCCCGGCTGCGCCGGTGACTGTTACTCGTACTGGGTTGCTCACAAGCTCATCTCCTTTTGAAGGTTCTGATCGATCGAAGCGAGGAACTCCTGCGTTGTCTGCCACGGCTCATCGGGGCCGATCAGCAGCGCGAGGTCCTTTGTCATCTTGCCGCTTTCAACAGTCTCGATGCACACGCGCTCGAGCGTCTCAGCGAACGCTGTGACCTCGGGAGTGTCATCCATGCGCCCACGCGCGGACAGTCCGCGGGTCCACGCGAAGATGGACGCGATCGGGTTCGTTGACGTCGGCTTGCCCTGCTGGTGCGAGCGGTAGTGGCGGGTGACCGTGCCGTGCGCGGCCTCTGCCTCCACCGTTTTGCCGTCGGCGGTCATGAGCACGCTGGTCATCAGCCCCAGCGAGCCGAAGCCCTGGGCGACGGTGTCGGACTGCACGTCCCCGTCATAGTTCTTGCAGGCCCAAACGTAGCCGCCCTCCCACTTCAGTGCGGAGGCGACCATGTCGTCGATCAGGCGGTGTTCGTAGGTGATCCCAGCCGCCTGGAAGTCCGTCTTGAACTCGCCCTCGTAGACCTCTTCGAAGATGTCTTTGAAGCGACCGTCGTAGCGTTTCAGGATCGTGTTCTTCGTGGACATGTACACCGGATAGTTGCGCTCCAGCCCGTAGCGCAGAGAAGCGCGTGCGAAATCACGGATGGAGTCGTCGAGGTTGTACATGGCCATCGCCACGCCCCCGCCGGGAAAGTCATAGACCTCCAGCTCGAGAGGCTCAGAGCCGTCGGCGGGGGTGAACGTGAGCGTGAGCTTGCCCTCGCCGGGCACGACCATGTCGGTGGCGCGGTACTGGTCGCCGAAGGCGTGGCGACCGATCACGATCGGCTTCGTCCAGCTGGGCACCAGGCGCGGCACGTTCTTTATGACGATCGGCTCGCGGAAGATGACGCCGCCGAGGATGTTGCGGATCGTGCCGTTGGGGGAGCGGTACATGTCCTTGAGGCCGAACTCCTCCACGCGAGCCTCATCAGGTGTGATCGTCGCGCACTTGACGCCCACGCCGTGGCGTTTGATCGCTTCGGCGGCTTGCACCGTCACCTGGTCGTCGGTGGCGTCGCGGTGCTCGATGCCGAGGTCGTAGTACTCGAGCTCCACGTCCAGGTAGGGGACGATCAGTTGCTCCTTGATGAACGACCAGATGATCCTGGTCATCTCATCGCCGTCCAGCTCGACGACTGGGTTCTTCACCTTGATCTTGGCCATGTGGGGTCCTTGCTGTCTCTGCTTACACAGGCAGATGCCTGCGTGGGGATGGGCGGCCGATGCTATCGCCCGGACACTTCCGGGAGACACGTCCGCTCCTGCACCCCCCAGCGTCGCAGGCGCCGGTCGGGCACACGCGGCGAAGCCGTGGGTCAGCTTGTGGCGTAGCGCTTCAGCCGTTCCAGCTGGCCTGAGCGCCGTGTGCGACGAGCACCGTCGGCGCGCCGCCGGCCCAAGGAACGGTCACGATGCGTCCATGCGAGGGTGCCTGCTCGAAGGATTGCGTGTTGAGCAGCAGCGTGCCGCCGTCGCTTGAGATGCCCGCGCCCTGCACCTCTTCCCTACCAACGTGCAGGGCGCGCGCGCGACCGTTGGTGACGTTCACGGCGAAGGCTTCGCTGGTGTCCTCACCGACGAACTCGGCAAGCAGCCTGTTACCTGCGGCGGAGAAGTCGAGCGGAATCAGGCCCTGCACGAGCGAGCCGACGCGAACATGGGTGAGCTTGCGCACGCGCAGGTTGGCGAGCGTGCCCAGCCAGATCTGGTATTCCGGCGAGAGGCGACGCATGCGCTCACGGTCGTAGGCGATGTACGCA
>DATBZG010000221.1:0-7015 GCA_036513335.1 Solirubrobacteraceae bacterium
CACCCCCGCGAGCGCCTCGATCGCCGTGCGGGTGATGTTGTTCAGCGGCTGCTGAGCGGTGAGCGAGACCCCGGCAGTCTGGGTGTGGAAGCGCATCAGCCACGATTTCGGGTTCTTCGCGCCGAACGTGTCCCTCAGCTCGCGCGCCCATATGCGCCTGGCGGCACGATACTTGGCGATCTCCTCGAAGAAGTCGATCTGCGCGTTGAAGAAGAAGCTCAGGCGCGGCGCGAAGTCATCCACGTCGAGACCGCGCTCGACGGCCTCCTCGACGTAGGTCAGCCCATCCTTCAGCGTGAACGCGAGCTCCTGTGCGGCCGTCGAGCCGGCCTCCCGGATGTGGTAGCCGGAGATCGACACCGGGTGCCAGCGCGGCATGTTTCCAGAGCACCACTCGATCATGTCCCCCAGCAGTCGCATCGCCGGGTCGATCGGGAAGCACCACTCCTTCTGAGCTATGTACTCCTTGAGGATGTCCGCCTGGATCGTGCCGCTCAGCTGCTGAGCGGGCACGCCGCTTTCCTCGGCCGCAACGACGTAGTAGGCGAGCATGATCGCGGCCGGTGCGTTCACCGTCATCGACACGCTCACCTCGCCCAGGTCGATGCCCCCGAACAGCGTGCGCATGTCCTGCAGCGTGTCGATCGCCACGCCCTCGCGCCCCACCTCGCCCAGGGACAGCGGCGAGTCGGAGTCGTGGCCCATCAGCGAGGGCATGTCGAACGCGGTCGAGAGACCCGTCTGGCCGTGATCGAGCAGATAGCGGAAGCGCTCGTTCGTCTCTTGCGCGGTCCCGAAGCCGGCGAACTGGCGCATCGTCCAGAGTCGTCCGCGGTACATCGACGGGTAGACGCCGCGGGTGAACGGGAAGCCACCCGGCAGCCCGATGTTCGAGCTCTCTGGCAGGTCGGCCTCGGTGTAGAGGGGACGTATCGGCTCACCGGAGAGCGTCACGAAGTCGGCGTCGCGCTCGGGCGTCACACCGTAGACCTCCAACCACTCCTCGTATGACGAAGGGACAGCCTTCGCCCGCACTGCACCCACTGGCACTGGCGGCAGCTCCTAATGCTTGGAAATACGACATTCGGAGTATCGCACATCGTCCCGCCTCCGACAAGAGATGCAAGCGGGACGCCCACCCTCGTGTGGGCCTCCAATCCGCGGCTCTCGATGCCGATAGGAGTCTACGCATGCCTGCCAACGACTCCACGGACACACGCGGACCGTCTGGATACTTGTACACTAGTACCTTGGCTTCCGTCGACTCCCCAGTCAGCAAGCTCGACGACGGTCTCCGGAACGAGCCCGAGACCGCGGAGTGGCTGCAGGCCCTGGCCGACGTCCGGCGCGTCGAGGGAGCCGAGCGCGCCGGCGAGCTCTTGAGCGCCCTGCTCCAGCAGGCCCGTCACGACGGCCTCAGCGTGCCCGGCGACCTCACCACCGCCTACCTCAACACGATCGCCACCGACGAGCAGCCGACGATCCCGGCGGATCGCAAGCTCGAACACAGGCTGCGCTCGCTGGTCCGTTGGAACGCGATGGCGCTCGTCCTGCAGGCAAACCGCGAGTCCTCCGAGCTCGGCGGCCACATCGCCAGCTATCAATCAGCGGCGACGCTCTACGAGGTCGGGTTCAACCACTTCTGGCGCGCGCCCGACGACGCGCACGGCGGCGACCTCGTCTACATCCAGGGGCACTCGGCTCCGGGCATCTACGCGCGCGCCTTCCTCGAAGGCCGACTGGAGGAGGCGCGTGTGCGCGGCTACCGCCAGGAGGTCGCCGGAGGAGGCCTGTCCTCATATCCGCACCCGTGGCTGATGCCCGACTTCTGGCAGTTCCCGACCGTGTCGATGGGCCTGGGACCGCTGATGGCGATCTACCAGGCCCGCTTCATGAAGTACCTGGAAGGCCGCGAGATCCAGGCGACCGCCGGGCGCAAGGTGTGGGCGTTCATGGGCGACGGCGAGATGGACGAGCCCGAGTCGATGGGCGCGATCTCCCTCGCCGGGCGCGAGCACCTCGACAACCTGATCTTCGTCGTCAACTGCAACCTGCAGCGCCTGGACGGCCCGGTGCGAGGCAACGGCAAGATCATCCAGGAGCTCGAGACCAACTTCCGCGGCGCCGGCTGGAATGTGATCAAGGTCGTCTGGGGCTCGCGCTGGGACCCGCTGCTGGAGGCCGACGAGGACGGGCTGCTGCGACGGCGCATGGAGGAGGCCCTCGATGGCGACTACCAGACGTACAAGTCGCGCGACGGCGCGTTCGTGCGCGAGCACTTCTTCGGAACCTCCCCGGAGCTGCGCGCGATGGTCGCCGATTTGAGCGACGAGCAGGTGTGGGCGCTGAACCGCGGCGGGCACGACCCGCGCAAGGTGTTCGCCGCCTACGCCGCCGCATCCGAGCACACCGGTCAGCCGACGGTGATCCTGGCCAAGACGATCAAGGGCTACGGGATGGGGGTCTCCGGCGAGGGCCAGAACATCACCCACCAGCAGAAGAAGATGACCGAGGAGGCGCTGCTCGCCTTCAGGGACCGCTTCGAGCTGCCACTGAGCGACGCGCAGGCGCGGGCGGGCGACCTCTACCTACCGCCACCGGGCAGCCCCGAGCTCGAGTTCATGCGCGAGCGCCGCGCCGCACTCGGCGGCCCGCTCCCCGCCCGGCGCCGGCGTGCGCAGAGCCTCGAGGTCCCGCCGCTGTCGGCGTTCCAGTCTCAGCTCGACGGCACCGGTGAGCGGGAGATCTCAACGACGATGGCGTTCGTGCGCGTGCTCGCCACGCTCCTGCGCGACAAGCAGCTCGGCCAGCGCATCGTTCCGATTGTGCCCGATGAGTCGCGGACGTTCGGGATGGAGGGGATGTTCCGCCAGCTCGGGATCTTCTCCCAGGTCGGTCAGCTCTACCAGCCTGAGGATGCCGAGCAGCTCATGTTCTACAAGGAGGATCGCCGCGGGCAGATCCTGCAGGAGGGGATCAACGAGCCGGGGGCGTTCTCCTCGTGGCTAGCGGCCGCGACCTCCTACACCAACCACGGGACGCCGATGATCCCGTTCTACATCTTCTACTCCATGTTCGGCTTCCAGCGCGTGGGCGATCTCGCGTGGGCCGCCGGTGACAGCCGCGCTCGCGGCTTTCTCATCGGCGGGACCTCCGGACGCACGACGCTCAACGGCGAGGGCCTGCAGCACGAGGACGGCCACAGCCACCTGCTCGCCTCCACGATCCCCAACTGCCGCGCCTATGACCCCGCTTTCGGCTACGAGCTGGCGGTGATCGTTCACGACGGCCTGCGCCGGCTGCTGGAGGGGCAGGAGGACGCCTTCTACTACCTGACGGTGATGAACGAGAACTACCCGCAGCCGGCGATCCCCGACGGCGCCGAAGAGGGGATCCTGCGGGGGATGCACCGCATCCAGGCAAGCGCCGGCGTGCCCGCTGCGCGCCTGCTGGGCTCCGGCGCGATCCTGCGCGAGGTGCTCGCCGGCGCGGAGCTGCTGCGCGAGGACTTCGGCGTTGACAGCGAGGTCTGGAGCGTCACCTCCTTCTCGCAGCTGCAGCGCGAGGGCATCGCCGTCGAGCGCGACAATCGCCTGCACCCCGCGCGCGCGACGCGCCAGCCCTACGTGCAGGAGTGCCTCGGCGAGGAGACGGTGCCCGTGATCGCCTCCAGTGACTACGTGCGTGCGGTCGCCGAGCAGATCCGGCCGTGGGTGAAGGGGCCGTACGTGACGCTCGGCACCGATGGCTTCGGGCGCAGCGACTATCGGCGCGTGCTGCGCAGCTTCTTCGAGGTCGACCGTTATCACGTGACGCTGGCCACGCTGCACGCCCTCGGCCGCGACGCGGACGCCCAGATCGCGATCGAGCGATACGGCATCGACCAGGAGGGAGCTCCCCCATGGACACGCTGACAGAGGTCGCAGTGCCCGACATCGGCGACTTCTCCGACGTGCCCGTGATCGAGCTGCTGGTCGCCGTCGGCGACACCGTCGCAATCGAGGACCCGCTCGTCGTGATCGAGTCCGACAAGGCCACCATGGAGCTCCCCACGCCGGTCGCCGGCGTCGTGCGCGAGCTGCTCGTCGGGGTTGGCGAGAAGGTCTCCGAGGGCACCCCGATCGCGCGCGTGGAGGTTGGCGGAGAGGGCGCCGGGCCTGCGGCAGAGGGAGAGGCGGCGTCCGCGACGAGCAAGCCGACACCGGAGCCGGCCACACAGCCGGAGACTCCGGCCACACGCCCGAGCCCGGAGCCGGCGCAAATCGCGGCAGAGGCGCCCGTGTCCGGGAACGGCTCGGCTCCGTCTGCGCCCGACCTCGGCGACTGGAGCTCGGTCTACGCCGGACCCGCCGTCCGCCGCCAGGCGCGCGAGCGCGGCATCGACCTGCGCGCCGTCAGGGGCAGCGGCAGGCGCGGACGGATCACGCTCGAGGATCTGCAGAGCACGGCCTCGACGCCGGCGGCTGGCGGCTCCGGCGGTGACCTACCCGGGCTGGCGCCATGGCCGAGCATCGACTTCGCCAAGTACGGCGAGATCGAGCGCGTGCCGCTGAGCCGGATCCAGAAGAACTCGGGCGCGAACCTCGCGCGCAACTGGGTGCGGATTCCGCACGTCACCCACAACGAGGACGCGGACATCACCGACCTGGAGGCGTTCCGCAAGCAGCTGAACGCGGAGCAGTCGGAGGTGAAGGTGACGATGGTCGCGCTGCTCCTGAAGGCGCTCGCGGCCGCGCTGCAGGCCTACCCCCAGTTCAACGCCTCGCTCGACGGCGAGGAGCTCGTGCTCAAGCGCTACTACAACCTCGGCTTCGCCGCCGACACGCCCCAGGGGCTGGTCGTACCGGTCGTGCGAGACGTCGAGCGCAAGGGCCTGTTGGAGATCGCGGGCGAGCTCGCGGAGCTCTCCGGCCTCGCCCGCGCGGGGCGCCTGACGCCGACGCAGATGAGCGGCGCCACGTTCACCCTCTCGAGCCTCGGCGGCATCGGCGGCACGTCGTTCACGCCGATCATCAACGCCCCCGAGGTGGCAATCCTCGGTGTGGTGCGCTCGGCGATCAAGCCCGTGTGGGATGGCGCCGCCTTCCAGCCCCGGCTACTGCTGCCGCTGTCGCTGTCCTATGACCACCGCGTGATCGACGGCGCCGCGGCCGCCCGCTTCTGCGCGCACCTCGCGAGCCTGCTCGCCGACATGCGCAGGCTGCTGCTGTGAGCGACGCGCAGCTGGTCGTGCTCGGCTCGGGCCCGGGCGGCTACACGGCGGCCTTCCGCGCCGCGGACCTCGGCCTCGACGTTGTCCTCGTCGAGCGCCACGAGACACTCGGAGGCGTCTGCCTGAACGTCGGCTGCATCCCCTCCAAGGCGCTGCTGCACGTCGCCAAGGTGATCGCGGACGCCGAGCGCGCGAAGCTCAGCGGCGTGTCCTTCGCCGACCCGGAGATCGATCTGGACACGCTGCGCGAGTGGAAGCGCGGAATCGTAAAGCGGCTCACGACAGGACTCGAGGGGCTCGCCAAGCGCCGCAAGGTGCGCGTACTCCACGGCGTCGGCGAGCTGCTCGACGCGCATACGCTGGCGGTCGCGGGAACGACGGTGTCCTTCGATCACGCGATCCTCGCGACCGGCTCCCACGCGGTCCGCCTGCCCGGGATCCCCTACGAGGACCCGCGCGTGATGGACTCCACGGACGCACTCGAGCTGACCGACATCCCTAGCCGCCTGCTGGTGGTCGGCGGGGGCATCATCGGGCTCGAGCTCGCGACCGCGTACGACGCGCTCGGCTCGCGCGTGACCGTTATCGAGATGGCCGATCAGCTGATCCCCGGCTGCGATCCCGACCTCGTGGAGCCACTGCGCAAACGCATCGCCGAGCGCTACGAGGCGATCCACCTGAACACGCGCGTCGGCTCGCTCGAGCCCGGTCCCGGTGGGCTGCGCGCGGAGCTCCTCGGCCCCGACGGGCGGGCGCTCGGAGTCGAGCCCGAGCAGGCCGTTTTCGATCGCGTGCTGGTGGCCGTCGGCCGGGTTCCCAACAGCAGCTCGCTGGGACTCGAGCGGGCCGGCGTAAGCGTCGACGAGCGCGGCTTCGTCGCTGTCGATCGTCAGCTGCGTACGAGCGTGGCGCACATCCATGCGATCGGCGATCTCGTCGGCCCGCCGATGCTCGCGCACAAGGCAACGCACGAGGCCAATGTCGCCGCGGAGGTGATCGCCGGTCACGACGTGGAGCTCGACGTACGCGGCATCCCCTCGGTCGCCTACACCGACCCCGAGATCGCGTGGGTCGGCCTCACCGAGACCGAGGCGCAACGCTCCGATGTGCCGCATCGGGTCTCGAAGTTCCCGTGGAGCGCCTCCGGACGGGCCTTGGCGAGCATCGCCACCGAGGGCCTCACGAAGCTGATCGTCGACCCCGACACGAACAGAATCCTCGGGTCGGGGATCGCCGGCGCGAGCGCCGGCGAGCTGATCGCCGAGCCGGGCCTCGCGCTCGAGCTCGGCGCCGATGCCGAGGACGTCGCGCTGACCGTACACGCACATCCCACCCTCGCCGAGACGTTCGCGCTGGCCGCGGAGATCGCAGAGGGCACCGTCACCGACCTGCCCCCCGCCCGTGTCCGTTAGGCAACCGGAGCTCACGCTCACCCGCGCCCACCGCATGCGTGGCGGCGCCACCTGGCAGCACGTCTACGCGCTGCTGCGCGAGGCGATCGTCTCCGTCGAGCTCGAGCCCGGCCAGCAGCTCTCCGAGAACGACCTCGCAGAGCGGATCGGCGTCAGCCGCACGCCGATCCGCGAGGCGCTGGTCAGGCTCCGCGACGACCGCCTCGTGGAGATCGTCCCGCAGCTCGGCACGTTCGTCACCCGCATCAGCCCCGCCGCCCTCGCCGACGCCCAGTTCGTGAGGGAGTCGCTCGAATGCGCCGCCGTGCGGCTCGCGGCGCAGCGCTCCGACACCGAGTCGGTGCGCGAGATGGAGACGATCCTGCAGCGCCAGGCCGAGACGCACGCCGGC
>DATBZG010000222.1:0-10425 GCA_036513335.1 Solirubrobacteraceae bacterium
ACTGGCGGCCGGATCCACGACGTCAACGCGCGTACCCATCCCCAACTACTCCCTCAATCCCTCGGACTCAATATAGTCTGACATCCTTCTGTCCGACCTCCACACATTATCGAGTGTGGTCGCGTAGGTCAAGAGGAGACAGGGCGTCCAGCCCCGTTGGCGCCAGCTGAGAGGAGCACTCGATGAGCACGGCAGCACCTCTGGAAGTCACGACGCCCCCCGCAGAGACGGCGGAGCCGGCTTCGATCCTCTCGCCTGACGCGCTCGCGTTCCTCGCGGAGCTACACGGCCGCTTCCGTCGCCGCCGCGAGCAGCTCCTGGCCGCACGCGCGGAGCGCCACGAAGCGCTTCGTCGCGGCGGGACGCTCGACTTCCTCCCCGGCACGCGCGCGATCCGCGAGCAGGACTGGACGGTCGCCGCACCGCGTGCGGACTACGCCGATCGCCGCGTCGAGATCACCGGGCCGACCGACCGCAAGATGATGATCAACGCCCTGAACTCGGGGGCGCGCGGCTTCATGGCCGACTTCGAGGACGCGACCTCACCCACCTGGCAGAACGTCGTGCAGGGGCAGCGCAACGTGCGCGACGCGGTGCGCGGGACGATCAGCCACGAGAGCTCAGACGGGCGCCACTATGAGCTCGCAGAGCACCCGGCGACGATGCTGATCAGACCGCGTGGCTGGCACCTGCCCGAGCGCCACATCCGCGCCGACGACGAGCCGCTCGCCGGCGCGCTGGTCGACTTCGGCCTGTTCTTCTTTCACTGCGCCCAACCGCTGCTCGAACGAGGATCGGCCCCGTACCTCTACCTGCCGAAGCTCGAGCACCACGAGGAGGCACGCCTGTGGAACGACATCTTCCTCAGCGCGCAGGACCTGCTCGGGGTGCCGCGCGGAAGCATCCGCGCGACCGTGCTGATCGAGACCTACCCGGCTGCCTTCCAGATGGACGAGATCCTGTGGGAGCTGCGCGAGCACTCCTACGGCCTGAACGCCGGACGCTGGGACTACATGTTCTCGGCGATCAAGTGCTTTCGCGAGCGCCCTGACTTCGTACTGCCGGACCGCGCGGCGGTGACGATGACGGTCCCGTTCATGCGCGCCTACACCGAGCTGCTCGTGAAGACCTGCCACCGCCGCGGCACTTTTGCGATGGGCGGGATGGCGGCGCTGATCCCATCGCGGCGCGACCCCGAGGCGAACGCGCGCGCGATCGCCGCCGTGCAGGCAGACAAGGGGCGCGAGGCCGCCGACGGGTTCGACGGCACGTGGGTCGCGCACCCCGACGTGGTCGAGGTCGCCATGCGCGAGTTCGACGCGGTGCTCGGCTCGGCTCCCAACCAGATCTCGCGCAGGCGCAGCGACGTCGAGGTGAGCGCGGCCGAGCTGCTTGCCGTGTCGGACACACCGGGCACGATCACCGCGGCCGGGCTGCGCAGCGACGTCAGCGTCGGCTTCCAGTACCTCTCCTTCTGGCTCGGCGGCCGCGGCGCGGCGGCGATCGACAACCTCATGGAGGACGCCGCAACCGCTGAGATCTGTCGCGCCCAGGTCTGGCAGTGGGTGAAGCAGGGCGTCGAGCTCGACGACGGACGCACGGTCACACGCGAGCTCGTGCGGGAGATGCTCGAGGAGGAGATGCGCCGCATCCGCGCGGAGGTCGGCGAGGACGTCTGGCGGCGAGGCCGCCCGGAGACGACACGCGAGCTGTTCGAGGCGAACGCGCTCGAGGAGGACTTCCCCGAGTTCCTCACGCTGTCCGCCTACGACCAGCTCGACTAGCGCGCGAAGTCGCGGCCCTACGTCTCCTCCGCCACCGCGAGGCCCAACCCGGAGAGCTGATCGTCGTTGAGCGCGAGGAAGCTCCGCGTGGTGAGCCCGCCGTCGACAGCGAGCACCTGGCCGTTGACGTAGCCGGCGTCGGCGGAAGCGAGGAACGCGACGGCGCCCGCGACCTCCTCGGGGGTCCCTGCGCGTCCGAGCGGCAGCATCCTGCGCCGCACGGGCTCCACCTCAGCGCCCTCTCCGTACAGGCGGCGCAGCATCGGTGTCTCGATCACCCCCGGCACGACGACGTTCGAGCGGATGCCGCGCGCGTCGTAGCTGGAGGCCACACCGCGCGCGAGCCCGTGGAGTGCCGCCTTCGTGACGCCGTACGCGCCCGATCCGGTGACGCCGCCGGTCGAGCCGACGAACACGAACGCGCCGGCGCCGCGAGCGAGCATCCCCGGGAGCGCCGCCTTCACGGTCAGCCAGTGCGAGCGGACGTTGATGTCGTTGATCGTCTGCCACTGCTCGAGCGTGACCTGATCCAGCTGCGGCCGATCGGCCAGCTCGATGCCGACCGAGCAGACCACCACGTCGATCGGGCCGAGCTGGCGCTCCGCGGCGGCGACCGCAGCGAGACAGTCCTCGGCATTCGCGGCGTCGGCGGCGATCGCGCAGCCGCCGTTCGGACAGCGCTCGAGCGTCGTGCGGGCGCTGTCGAGATCGCGGTCCACGACCGCCACGGCGGCGCCCTCGAGGGCGAGCCGCTGGGCGATTGCGCGCCCGTTGCCGATCGCCTCAGGCGGTCCCTCGGTGCCGCCGCCGAGCACGTAGGCGACCTGCCCGGCAAACCTGCCCGCGAGGCCCGGAGCGCTCACTTCAACTGCTCCACGAGCCAGTCGCGCGCCGCCGCGATCGCACGCTCCTTCAGCGGCGAGGCGTACACGTCGTAGTGACGACCCGGGAGCAGCACCAGCGACTTCGGCTCCAGCGCCGCCTCGTATGCCTCGAGCTGCGTGGCGGTCGGCGTGATGATGTCTTCCTCGACCAGGATCATCAGCAGCGGCGTCGGGGAGATCAGGGGCACGAACGGTCGCGCGTTGGAGGCCACGTTCGGCTCGTAGGAGCGCAGCGTCAGCCGCCCCTTCCAGTTGCGCCGCTCGGCCTCGCCCAGCGTTTCGAAGAACGTCGCCGTCTCGGTGCCCGGTTTGGTCTGGTTCTGGACGTATTTCGGCTCCCTGCCGAGGAACCGATCGCGCCGGTCCTCCTCGAGTGCCGCCAGCAGCTCCTCGCGCTGGCTGGCGTTGTTCTGGTGATGCAGCACCGTGTCGGCCCAATCGATCGCCGGCACCTGCGCGACCACGCACCTCAGGCGCCGCTCCAGCCCGCCGAGGATCAGCACGTTGCGCCCGCCCAGGCTCGTGCCCCACACCCCGATCCGCTCGGGGTCGACCTCGTGCAGCGTCGCGGCGAAGCTGACCGCGCTCTGCCAGTCGGCGATCTGCCCGGGGTGGTCGACCTCCTCCCGCGGTGCCCCGTCGCTGTCGCCGAAGTTCCGGTAGTCGAATGCCATCGCGGCGATGCCGGCCTCGACGAACGCGTCGGCGGCCTGTGGGATCGTCCACTCCTTCAGGCCGCCGAAGCCGTGCGCCATGATCACCAGCGGATGCGGCCCAGATCCCACCGGGAGCTTCAACCAACCGCGCAGGACGATCCGTTCCTCCGACTTGAACTCGATCGGCCGCGCACCCTTGCCGCCGCTCAACTCCCCCCAGCCCACCGTGCTCGTGTCGCCTGCCATGCCGCTCCCTCTTCTCGCTCGTGGCCGCTCTAGGAAGCTTCGCCCGCCTGCGCGGGCTCACTCGGCGGCGTCTCGTGGAGCGCTCGCAGCGCTCCCTTTTCAACCTTCCCCGCCGCGCTCTTGGGCAGCTCGCCCAGGAAGCGAACGGTCTTTGGCTTCTGGTAGGAGCCGAGCACGTCGCGGACCGACTCCTGCAAGCTCGCCTCGGTCGCCTCCGTGCCGGCCTTCAGCACCACGTATGCCGCCACCGATTCGCCCCAGAGCTCGTCGGGCATGCCGACGACGGCGACCTCGAGCACGTCTGGATGGCCTGCGATCGCGTTCTCGACCTGAATCGGGTAGATGTTCTCCCCGCCGGAGATGATCACGTCCTTGACACGGCCCACCACATACAGGTAGCCGTCCTCGTCCCACACCGCCAGGTCGCCCGTGCCCTGCCACGGCCCGCGGGTGATCGCGGCCGTCAGGTCGGGACGACGCCAGTAGCCCGCCATGTTCGAGGGCGCGCGGACGTATATCTCGCCCGCCGTCTCGCCGTCGTGGGGGACCACCGCGCCGCGCTCGTCGAGCAGCGTCACCCGCGTGAGCAGCGCCTCGCGACCACACGAGCGCAGCCGGTGCACGTTGCGCCCGGCGTGGGCATCGCGGTGATCCTCCTGGGAGAGGAACGTGACGCCCACGTGCTCGCTCGATCCGTAGTTCTGGATCAGCGAGCAGCCCAGCGCATCCATCGTCGCGAGGATCACCTCAGGCGCCATCGGGCCCCCTCCGTACTGCAGGTTGCGCAGGCTCGAGAGGTCGAATGCGCCGCTTTCAGCGACCGCCAGGATGTAGTTGAGCATCGCGGGGAACGCCAGGGATGCGCTGATGCGCTCAGCCTCGACCGTTTGCACCGACAGCTCGGGCTCGAAGCGCGGCAGCAACACGAGGGTGGCGCCG
Organism: Solirubrobacteraceae bacterium; assembly: GCA_036513335.1. GTDB lineage: Bacteria > Actinomycetota > Thermoleophilia > Solirubrobacterales > Solirubrobacteraceae > Palsa-744. The sequence goes on from DATBZG010000222.1 coordinate 4,510, forward strand.
TTCATCAGGTAGTTGAACGCGAGGATCGCAGCGCTGTGGAACATCTGCCCCTGGACCAGGTAGCGGTCGGCGGGAACGATCCGCTCAGCGACGGTGTTGTTGACCATCGCGGCGACACAGCCACGATCGGTGTGCAGCGCACCCTTCGCCTCGCCGGTCGTGCCGCCGGTGTAGACGATCAGGATGCCGCGGTCGGGATCTCCGGCGGGGAGCAGCTGCTCGCGCCGCGCGCCGGCCTCGACGTACTCGTCATAGGAGCCGTCGCCCTGCTCGCCGAACGACAGCCAGATCGGTATGTCCACACGGCCCTGGAGCAGCTCGGCCTGGGCGGCGAACTCGCCGTCGCAGATGAACGCGACCGGCTCGACGCTGTCGATGATCCGCGCGAGCTCCTCGCCGGCCAGCCGCCAGTTGAGGCCCTGCGCGATCAGCCCCGCGCGAGCGGCGGCAAAGTAGACCTCGAAGTACTCGACACAGTTCGTCGCGAGCATCACGACCCGATCGCCGCGCTCGACGCGAGCATCGGCATCCAGCGCGCGGGCCAGCGCCGCCACGCGGCGCTCGAGCTCCGCATACGTCACGCGCCGCCCACGTACGGGGTCGACGATTGCCTCCTTGTGCGGTCGCCGCGCAGCCTCCCGAGCGCTGATCTCCCCCACGTTCATCGCGTCACACCGGCCAGATCAGACCGACAGCGCGGCGCTGTCCATCGACGCGTCCCGCCTGCTGCGCCCGATGCTCACGCGCGCACCGCCACCGGCAGCTCCTTGAGCCCGCGGAAGCCCACGGTCGGCTGCCAGTGCAGCTCGGACTCGGTGAGCTCGATGCTCTTGAAGCGCTCGAAGAGCCGCTTGAACACGAGCGGCACCTCGATCCGCGCGAGCGGCGCGCCGATGCAGAAGTGGATTCCGTAGCCGAACGTGATGTGCGCGGCTTTCTCGCGCCCGAGGTCGAACTCGTTCGGGCTATCGACCCGCTCGCCGTCGCGGTTGGCCGACGCGACGAACAGGAACACGCGGTCTCCGGCGGCGATCTCCGGGCAGTCGAGCGCACCGTCACGATCGGCGTTCCTGACCGTCACCTGAACCGGCGAGTCATAGCGCAGGATCTCCTCGACGGCGCGCTCGGCGGTGACCGCGCCGTCCGCAAGCGCATCGCGCTGCACGGGGTTGCGCAGGAGCGCGAGCAGCCCGTTGCCGACCGCGTTCGTGCTGCTCCCGTGCCCTGCGAACAGGAGCATCGCGGCCGTGGCCACGACCTCCTCGGAGGACAGCGAGTCGCCGTTGTTGCGAGCGGCAATCAGCGCGCTGATCAGATCCTCGCCGGGGCTGGAGCGACGGTCGGAGACCAGCGCGTCGAGATAGTCGCTCAGTTCTCTGAGCGCCGTGCGCGCGCGTTCGCGGCGATTGGGTACGTCGATCGCGCCGCCGATGTACTCGGTCAGCATCTCCGACCACTCGGTGAACAGCTCTTTATCGGCGGAGGGCACACCGAGCAGCTTCACGACAGCTCCAATCGAAGCCGGACGGGCGAGGTCGGCGACGACGTCTATCTCGCCGCGTTCCTCGGCGCTGTCCAGCAGCTCGCCGACCAGCTCGTCGACGCTTACGGTCATCGCCTTCATCGGGCCCGACATGACGCCGCGAGTCAGGCTGCGCAGACGCGTGTGGTAGGGCGGGTCGGCGAAGGTGAACCACGCCTGCAGTCCTTCGTAGAGCTCGAGGCTCACCGGGTCAGGGTCCTCCGAGGCACGCATGATCTCCAGGTAAGGGCTGAAGCGGGCGGCCGAGAGCTCGGGGATGTCGAGCGCCGCGCGCACGTCGTCGTAGCGCGTCAGACCCCAGCCGCCGAGCTTCTCGCTCCAGTGGATCCGCGACGCCTCGCGCAGGCGTTCATACAGCGGATACGGGTCGTCGCGGACCTCCGGCGAAAGCAGGTCGTAGTCGAAGCGCGGGACGGCGGTGTCGCTCACGAGACGCTCCGTTCAGCCGTGGGTGCGCAGCGCGCGCGAGCGGGCGCACACGCCGGGTGCCTACTGTCCACCGCAGCCTCCAAACCCCTCGCCCCTCCGTTAATCGGATCTACGAGAACCGAGGTCGAGCCTACCATAGGGCGATCGGCCGAACCGGTGCGATCGGACGATAGGCTGGGCCGCGATGACACCTCACGGCGAGCTGTCCGACTGCGCCCGGCGCCCGGTGAAAGCGGGCTGACGGTGGCTCGATGCCTCGTCACACGAGCGCTCCCGGGCGCCGAGTTGGCTCGCCTGAGCGAGCGCCACGAGGTGGAGGTCTGGCCAGGAGAGCTGCCACCCGGACGGGATTGGCTGATCGAGCACGTTCGCGACGCCGAGGGCCTGCTCTGCCTGCTGACGGATCGCATCGACGCGGAGCTGCTCGCCTCGGCGAGAGAGCTTCGCGTGATCTCCAACTTCGCAGTCGGCTGCGACAACATCGACCTCGCCGCGGCAGCGGAGCGGGGCATCGTGGTCGGCCGCACCCCGGACGTCCTCACGGACGCGACGGCGGACCTGACGATCGCGCTGATGCTCGCCGTCGCGCGCCACCTGCCCGCCGCCGAGCAACATGCAAGAAGCGGGGAGTGGCGCACGTGGGAGCCCGCCGGCTGGCTCGGCCTGGAGCTGCGCGGAGCGACGCTTGCGATCGTCGGGCCCGGGCGCATCGGCCGAGCTGTGGCGACGCGAGCGGAGGCATTCGGCATGGACGTCACGCTCGTGGGGCGCACGACCGAGCTGCGCACGTCGCTGGCGGGAGCCGACGTGGTCTCGCTGCACGCGCCGCTGACTGCAGCCACCCGCCATCTGATCGACGCCGCGACCCTGCGGGCGATGCGACCGGGCGCGATCTTGATCAACACGAGCCGCGGCGGGCTGATCGACCAGACGGCACTGCGGATCGCGCTCGAGAGTGGCCATCTCGGGGGCGCGGGCCTCGACGTCACCGACCCCGAGCCACCGGCGCCTGAGGATCCTCTGCTCGGCGCGCCGAACCTGATCGTGCTGCCGCACATCGGCAGCGCCACCCACAAGGCCCGCGCCGCGATGACACAGCGGAGCGTCGAGAACCTGCTCGCCGGGCTCGAGGGCGAACCGCTGCCGTACCCGCAGCCGCTCGTCGCGAGCGAGTCCCAGCAATCGTCCCGATGAACGCTCAAGCGGCCGACATCGACCAGCCGGCCGTGAACCCGCCGTCGACCGGATAGGCGCCGCCCGTGCAGAACGAGGCGTCCTCGGAGAGCAGGAACGCGACCATCGCGGCGATCTCCTCGGGCCTACCGATGCGCCCGATGGGGTGTCGTGCCGCCGCCTTCGCGATCGTCTCCTCGCCGAGGCGTTCGATCGCCGGCGTGCGCACGTAGCCGGGGCAGACCGCGTTCACACGGACGCCGGCCGTGGCGCACTCGAGGGCGCTGCTTCGCGTGAGCCCGATCACACCGTGCTTGGCGGCGGAGTAATGCGGGAATCCGGCTCGGCCCACGAGCCCGTTGATCGAGGAGATGTTGACGATCGCGCCACCGTGCTCGCTCATCGCCACGATCTCCGGCTGCAGGCAGTAGAAGACGCCGTCGAGGAACACCGCAAGCCACGCGCGCCAGTCCTCGGGGGCCAGCGCCGCCGTCGTCGCGCCCGGCATCGCACTGCCCGCGCAGTTGGCGGCGAGGCTGAGCCTCCCGGTCAGCTCGGCGGCGCGCTCGACAGCCGCGCGACACGCATCCGGATCGGTCACATCGAGTGCGAACGCAACCGCGCCGGGCAGCTCCGCCGCCACCCGCTCGGCGCCCTCCTGGTCACGGTCGGCCACGAGCACACGTGCGCCGGCGTGCGCGAGGGCGCTCGCGCACGCGCGTCCGATGCCCGACGCGCCGCCGGTTACGAGCGCCGACTGCCCGTCGAAGCTCGGCGTCACTGCACGCCTGCTCCGGTGCTCGTCTCGCTCTCGTCGGCCTCTTTGTCGAGCCGCCCCTCGGGCGGGGGCGGCGCCTCCACGGTGGGCAGGGGTTTTGAGCGCCGGCGCAGCCGTGGCAGCGGTCCGAAGCCTTTCGCCGAGGTCAACGCGACGGCGGCGATCAGCATGACTCCCTCGAAGACATCCGGCGACCAGCTCGGCGCCCCCACCGTCAGCAGCCCGACGTCACCGGTCCCGAGCAGCAGCACCGCGACCACCGCGCCCCACGGGTTGAAGCGGCCGTGACGGAACTGCGTCGCGCCGAGGAACGCCGCCGCAAACCCGGGCAGCAGGTAGTTGGGTCCTGATTCGGAGGAGCCGGCGCCGAGCACCGCTGCCTCGGTGATCCCGGCGACCCCCGCGATCAGCGAGCACGAGATCAGGCTGATCGCCTGGGCCGAGCGCACGCGCACGCCGCCCAGGCGGGCGACCTCCGGGTCGAACCCGATCGCATAGGTGTGCCGGCCGAACACAGATCGCTCGAGCACGTAGGCGAGCACCAGCAGGATCACCACCATGTACAGCACGGGGATCGTGACGCCGCCGATGTTCCTCAGGGCGATGTTGTTGCTGAACGCGCCGTTGACGTGTTCGCTGATCGGCTGTTCTCCCGACACGGCGACGGCGATCGCCGTGTAGATGCTGCTCGTCGCGAGCGTTCCGATGAACGAGTCGACGCCCATGCCCAGCACGACGATCGAGTTGATGACCCCGGCGCCAAGGGCCGCGGCGAGCCCCACGACCACCGCGAGCACGGGACTGGTAGAGACGTTGGCCAGACACCAGGCGGCCATGATCCCGGAGATGCCGGCCGTGGCGCCAACGGAGAGGTCGTAGACCCCCGCCGCCAGCGGCAGCACGAGCGCGAGTGCGATCAGCCCAGTGATCGAGTACTGGTTGAGCACCTCCTTGACCGTTTCCCCGCTGAAGAACAGGTGCGGGCTCACGACCGAGAAGACGATGATCAGGAGGATCCACACGTAGACCGCCCCCGCGTTGCGCGGGCCGATCCGCCGCACCCACACGGAGCGCTTGGGCGTGCTCATCGGTTCAGCGCTCATTGCAGTCCTTTCGGTTCATCCGCATTTGCGCCGACGGCCGCCGGCACGCCGAGCGCCTGAGGCTCGTCGCGTTCCGCCATCGCCAGCATGACCGTCTCTTCGGTGAGCTCGTCGACGCCTCGGCGCAGCTCCGCGCGAATCCTCCCCTCGTGCAGGATCACGATCCGATCGGCAATCGCCAGCGCGTCGTCGATTTCAGACGTGGACACCAGCAGCGCCGCGCCTCCATCGGCGATCACCCGCAGGGTGCCGAGCAGCGCCTTGGCGGCGCCGACGTCGACGCCGGCGGTCGGCTCGTCGATGATCATCACCGACGGCTCGATGTTCAACCACTTGGCGAGAATCATCTTCTGCTTGTTGCCTCCGCTCATGTGGCGGGAGCTGAACTCGGGGTCGTCGGGCTTGATGTCGAAGCGCTCGATCCACTCGCGCGTGATCGCGGTCTCGCGCTTGCGGTCGACGAGTCCGAGCCGCTTCGTGTTCTCCTTGAGCGAGGCGAAGCTCAGGTTCTCTCGCAAGCTGAAGTCGAGGACCATGCTGCCCGGCAGGCGGTTGCCCGGTACGAGCGCGATCCCCAGCTCGCGGCAGTCCGAAGGATCCAGGCGGGCGACCTCTTTGCCCTCGACCTCGATCGTGTCCGCCTCGCTGGCCACCGCACCGGCGGCCGCGTAGGCGAGTTCCTCGCGCCCTGAGCCCGTGAGGCCGAGCACGCACACGCATTCGCCGTGAAAGACCTCGAGGTCGACGCCGGAAAGCAGCTCGGAGCGCAGGCCGGTGACCGCGAAGGCCGGCACGTCACGATCGTGGACGGGCCGCTCGAGGAGATCGTCGGTCGCCAGCGCCACGTCCTCGGGAGCGGACGCGGCGGCCGGGCCGAGCAGCGCGCTCAC
>DATBZG010000223.1:0-15039 GCA_036513335.1 Solirubrobacteraceae bacterium
ACCAGCCATTCCTCGCAGCCGGCGAGGGAGAGACAGGAGAAAGCTCCAAGATGCCAACCGCACCTAAAACTTCATCCGCAGCCCCCAAAGCTCGAGCAAAAGCCGCCAAGAAACCGGCTTCCGCGAAAGCGTCAGCCGCCAGCCGCTCGACCACGGCCCGCCAGGCCGGCACGACGCAGGCGAAAGCCAGCCACGCCAAAGGCGCGCGCACCCGAGCGCTGCACACGGGCGAGTCCGCCGTGCGCCAGGCGCAGACGGCCACGAAAGAGACCGCTGACGTGTTCGGTGACTACGCCGAGCGCGCGGTCCTGATCCCTGTGGGCGCCGCTCTGATCGCCCGTGAGCGCATCGTCTCGACGGTCAGCGACACGGTCTCGACCTACTCCTCCCCGACGAAGACACAGGCGCAGCTGCGCAAGTTCGAGCGCCGCGGCGCGACGGCGCGCAATCGCCTCGAGCGCGAGGTGCGCAAAGCGCGCGTTCGCGTCGAGCGTGAACTGCGCCAGCGTCGGCGCAAGATCGAGAGCACGGTGGAGAGCACAGTCAGCGACCTCGAGGGTCGCCGCGACGCGATCACCAAGAACGGCAACGAGATCGCGAACCGCGTGCCGGACATCGCGACCAAGGTCCAGGAGCGGATCCTGAGCCTCGTCTAGATCGACGATCTTCCCCCGAGCGGTCCGGAGAGGCCGCCTCGGGAAAGTCTGCCGGCCTCATATCCCGCCGGCAGTAGTAGCACCCTCTCCTCCCCTCGACCCGCGGGCGGCCCCCACCGCCCGCGGGTCACTTTAAGGAGTCGTTTTCTGGCTCTCCCCGAGACGGGAACAATCCAACGATTCGCTGGCTTTCACCCAGCGGACGAACCTAGACTCCTCGCCAATGTCGAACCCTCTGGTGGCCGGTCAGGCCGAGAGCGACAGCAGCGAAAGGACCCCGCGCGCAGACCGCACGTGGACACCGCTCGCAAGGGCCCTCGAGGCGACGGGCGACCACTGGACGCTTGCGATTGCACTGGCGCTCGCCCCCGGCAGGACGCGACTCACCCACCTTCGTGAGCGCCTCCCAGGCATCAGCACTGGCGTGCTCGCGCGAGGGCTTACGCACATGGTCGGGCTCGGCCTGGTAACGCGCACCCGCTTCAAGGAGAAGCCACCGCGCGTGGAACTCGAGCTGACCGACGCGGGGCGCGAGCTGGTGCCGATCGCGGAGGCGCTGGCCCGCTGGGGAATGCGCCATATGGATGGCCCGTCGGGGAGCCCGACCGCGGTTTGCCACAATGGGGGCCATGGTGGGCACAGAGGAGATCCGCAAGGCGCTTGAGGTCGTAATCGATCCGGAGCTGCACCGCTCGATCGTGGAGCTGGACATGGTGCGCTCGATCGAGCCGAGTGCCAACGGCGTCGTGGACGTGACCGTCTCGCTGACGACCCCCGGCTGCCCAATCAAGGGCCACTTCCAGACAGGCGTCGCAGAGGCCGTCTCGGCGCTCGAGGGCGTGACCCACGTGAACGTCTACTTCGACGTCCTCACGGACACGCAGAAGTCGGCGCTGCAACAGAAGCTCGGACGCGGGAGCCTGCCGGCTGGCGCGCTCGCACAGGTCTCCAACGTCTTGTGCATCGGCTCGGGCAAGGGCGGCGTGGGTAAGTCGACGCTCACGGCCAACCTCGCCGCGGCGCTGACCGGCGAGGGCAAGCGGGTGGGCGTGCTCGACGCGGACGTGTGGGGCTACTCGATCCCACGTATGTACGGCCTCGGCGCCACGCGCCCGCCGGTGTCGGCTGAGCGCAAGATCATCCCGCTCGAATCCCACGGCGTGAAGGTGATGTCGATTGGCTTCTTCGTAGAGGAGGACGCGGCGGTGGTGTGGCGCGGCCCGATGCTGCACAAGGCGCTCACCCAGTTCCTCAACGATGTCGACTGGGGCGCGTTGGACTACCTGCTCGTCGACCTGCCGCCCGGCACGGGCGACGTCTCGATGACGCTCGCGCAACTCCTCCCGCAGGCGCAGTTCGTGATCGTGACCACGCCACAGGCGACAGCGCAGAAAGTCGCGCGACGCTCGGCGCACATGGCGCACAAGGTCGACCTGGAGATCGGCGGCGTGATCGAGAACATGTCGAGCTTCACGACGCCCTCGGGCGAGCGCTTCACGATCTTCGGCGAGGGCGGAGGCCAGGAGCTTGCGGACGAGCTGAATGTGCCGCTGCTTGGCAAGGTGCCGCTGACGATGCCCCTTCGGGCGCAGGCCGACATCGGCGTTCCGCTCGTGATCGAGGACCCGGACGACCCGGCGTCCCAGGCGATCCACCAGATCGCCCGTGGCCTGATCGCGATGGCGCCGCAGGAGTTGCCGCTGCTTCCCCTGGTCGAAGTTGCCCGCGCCGCTGTCGGTCCGACGCAGGATCGCAAGCCCGTCGGCATGTCGCTCCCGATGGCCTGAAGATCCCACCGGCTCGGCCGGGTCTCAACAGTCGGAAACGATCGGAGCAATCGCTCGCAACGGAGATATTCCGCTTGTAGTTTGGTCCCGTCGCGTCCAACTCGACCGTGAGGACCTCAAGCCGTCATGTCACCCAAGCACAGTGCCGTCCCGCTCGCCACGCTCGCTGCTGTCGTCCTTGCCGCCTGCGGCGGCAGCAGCTCGACGACGCTCACTCGAGCCGAACTGGTGTCTCACGCAGACCCGATCTGCAAGCAGGTCTCAACCAGACGAACGGCCGCCAACGAAGAACTGAGGAAGGCCGGGGCCACGTCCGCGAAGGGGCTGGCGCTGCTGGCGCGGGTCGCACCCGGCGTCGCGGCGTATGAGCACCAGGCGATCGACCGGCTGCGTACGCTGAAGCCCCCGACCACGCTCACGAACGACTGGCAGCAACTGCTCTCCGGAATGCAGACGCTGGCCGACGACGCGGGCCAGATCGGCGAGGAGGCGAAGGCCAAGAAGCTCAAGAAGATAGAGGCGATCACCTCGAGTGGCAGGTCGGTTCGTCAGCAGCTCACGACAATCGCGGACCGCGATGGCTTTGTGTACTGCGGACGAACCAGCTGAGTCTCCTTCCGGCGAACGTGTCGCGCGGGCCGGCGAGCGCTCGCTTTAGCCGTGCGCCGCTAACGTGTCCAGGCGAGCGGCTGCGCGAGCGCCCCTCGTGGCCGGCTTGACAAGCACGTTTCAGCTGAGAGGATCGCCTTTCCGATGCCCATACAGGATCAGCAGGAGGAGCAGGAAGACGCGGCGTCCGTCGACGCCGCGGCCGAGAACGGCGTGGTCGCATCGTCCCCGGAGAGAGAGGGGGAATTCGACGAACGCCGCGCGAAGCTCGAGCGCTTGCGCGCCGCCGGAATCGACCCCTACCCGCCGGTGAGCCTATGGGGCTCGCGCACGCGCATCGCCGACGTGCTCGCCGCCCACGATGCTGCGGAGCTGGAGCCCGGGGAGCACCCGCGGCTCGCATATCAGATCGCCGGACGCCTGATCTCCCGGCGCGGTCACGGCAAGACGGCCTTCCTCGACATCCGCGACCTCTCTGGCCAGATCCAGGCTGTCGTTCGTGTGGACGCGCTCGGCCAGGAGACCTACGATCGCATCCTCAACCTGGACGTCGGCGACATCGTCGCGATCGATGGCTGTATCTATGTGACCCAGCGCGGCCAACTGGCGCTGGCCGTCCGGGAGTGCACGCTGCTGACGAAGGCGCTGCGTCCTCCGCCGGACAAGCACCATGGGCTCGGCGACACGGGTACCCGCTACCGCTACCGCGAGCTCGACCTGCTCGCCAACGAGGACACGCGCGAGCTGTTCATCACCCGCCACAAGATCGTCTTCGAGATCCGCAAGTGGCTCAACGTTCGCAACTTCGTCGAGGTCGAAACGCCCGCGCTGCAGTCTCTCGCGGGCGGCGCCGGCTCACGCCCCTTTACCACCCACCACAACGCGCTCGACCGCGACCTCTACCTGCGCATCTCCGTCGAGCTCTTCCTCAACCGCTGCATCGTCGGCGGCATGGAGAACGTGTACGACATGGGCAAGGTATTCCGCAACGAGGGCATCTCCCCCAAGCACAGCCCCGAGTTCACGATCATCGAGTTCATGATGGCCTACGCCGACTACAACGACGTGGCCACAGCCACAGAAGAGATGTTCCGCGACGTTGCCCAGGCGGCGCTGGGGCGCACGACGATCAAACGAAACGGCGAGGAGATCGACCTCGCCGAGCCGTGGCGCCGCGTGACGATGCGCGAGCTGATCCTCGAGCGCTTCGGCTTGGACTTCATGGAGTCCACGCGCGAGCAGCTCGCAGAACTGCTCGACGAGCCGATGGACCCGAACGCGACGTGGGCGGAGGTGGTCGCCGACATCTACTCCGAGAAAATCGAGAGCACCATCAACCAGCCCACGCACGTGTTCGACTTCCCGCTCGAGCCGTTCCCGATCACCAAGCGCCACTCGGTCCACCCCGAGCTGGGCGAGCACTTCGACGCCGTCATCGGCGGCATCGAGCTCGTCAGCGGCGACACCGAGCTCAACGACCCGGTCGATGAGTGGCAGCGCTTCGTCGACCAGCGCAAGCGACGCGCCCTCGACGACGGCGACATGCCACACCCAAACGACGAGGAGTACACGCGTGCGCTCGAGTACGGCTACTCACCCACAGCGGGCGGCGGCATGGGTGTGGACCGGCTGGTGATGATCCTCACCGAACGCGACACGCTGCGCGAGGTGATCCCCTTCCCGATCGTACGAGACATCGGATGAGCGCCTCCAAGCTCGACCTGGACCCGGGGGTCGTCGCGGCGTGCCGCGAGGCGGCGAGGCAGATTGCGGCGCAGGTGAGCGAGCAGACCGCTGGACGCACGACCGTTTCGGTCGAGCGCAGCGTGACGCGATTGCTGGGGATGGACGGTGCGGATGACCTGGAGGTACCGCTGCCGAACGTGCTCGTGGATCACGTGCACGACGGCGGCGGCCTCGGACGGGGCGTCGCCTACTGGGTCGGCAACGCGATGCTGCAGACCGGAAAGTCGCCGCAGCAGATCGCAGAGGCGCTCAGCGCCGGCGAGCTCGATCTTTTCACGCTGGAGCGGGCAGAGGACGGTGCGGTGCGCGATCGTGTGACCGAGGAGACGAGCCTGCGTCTGGGCGAGATCTCACACCGTTTCGAGGAGCGCCGGGCGCTGCGCGCGCGTCTGGGCGGTGCCGAAACGCCGCTGCGCTATGTGCTCACCGCAACGGGTGACGTCTACGAGGATGTCGTGCACGCCCGGGCGGTTGCCGAAGCCGGGGGCGACATCGTCGCGGTCATCCGCTCGACCGCGCAGAGCCTGCTCGACTACGTCCCTTACGGCCCCACGACGGAGGGGTACGGCGGGACGTTCGCCACGCAGGCGAACTTCAAGATCATGCGCGAGGCGATGGACGAGTGGTCTGAGCAGCACGGCCGCTACGTGCGCCTGTCGAGCTTCTGCTCCGGCCTGTGCATGTCTGAGATCGCGGTGATGGGTGCGTGGGAGGGCTTTGACAACATGGTCAACGACGCCCTGTACGGGATCCTCTACCGAGACATCAACATCGTCCGCGGCCTGATCGATCAGCGCGTCTCGCGCATGATCAACGGCTACTTCGGCGTCGTCATCAACACCGGTGAGGACAACTACCTGCGCACGGCCGACGCGATCGAGGCCGCTCCGTCGGTCACCGCCTCGCAGTTCATCAACCACCAGCTGGCGCGTGCCTCTGGCGTCCCCGACGCACAGATCGGGCTGGGCGATGCGTTCGAGATCGATGTGCCTGTGACGAACGGGCTGCTGTATGAGTGGGCGCAGGCGCAACTCACGCGCGAGCTCTTCCCCGACTGCCCCGTCAAGTACATGCCGCCGACCAGGCACATGGACGGCAACCTCTTCCGCACGCACGCAGCTGACGCGCTGTTCAACCTCGTCACCGTGGCCACGCACCAGGGGATCCAGACGATCGGGGTACCCACGGAGGGGATCTTCACGCCACACATTCATGACCGCGTGCTCGGCTTGCAGAACGTCGACTACGTGTTCAACGCCGCCCGTGACCTCGGTGAGGAGATCGAGTTCAAGCGCGGCGGGATCATCCAGACGCGCGCCCAGGAGGTCCTCGCAGGCGCGCAAGCGCTGCTCGAGCGGATCGCACAGACGGGCCTCTTCAAGGCGATCGAGGACGCAACGTTCGGGGATGTCAGCCGCAAGCTGGACGACGGCCGCGGGATCCCCGGGATCGTCGAGACGGAGGATGGCTACTTCAACCCTGTGGTCGACCTGATGCGCAATCCGCTCCTCGCAGACGAGGCCAGCTATGCATGAGCTCGACCTGACAGCCGTGAAGCCCTATGCCGACCACCGCGGCGACGGCCTCGTGCAGATGAGCTTCACGCTACCCGTTCCCCACTCGCTTGCGGCGCGGCGCGCGGCGCTCGAGCTCGCGTCGAAGATGGGCTTCTCCGAGCCGGAGGTCGTCCACTACGAGCAGCTGACCGAGGGCTACACGTACTTCGTGATGTTCGGCAAATGCACGCAGACGGTCGACTTCGCGGCCTTGCAGGGCGAGGGCTTCGACATCGAGTACATGAGCGAGGACGAGATCGAAGCCTTCGCACACGAGCGCCTGGGCCGTCGCGTCGTGGTCGTTGGCGCGAGCACCGGCTCGGACACGCACAGCGTGGGGATCGACGCGATGCTCAACCTGAAGGGCTACCACGGCCACCACGGCCTCGAGGGCTACCGCTCGTTTGAGACCTACAACCTCGGCAGCCAGGTACCCAACAGCGTCCTGCTCGCCAAGGCGATCGAGGTCGGTGCGGACGCGATTCTCGTCTCCCAGACGGTCACGCAGCAGAACCTCCACGTCCACAACCTCACGGAGCTCGTGGAGATGGTCGAGGCGGAGGGGCTGCGCGGGCGCATGATCCTCGCGTGCGGAGGCCCGCGCGTGTCGAACGAGCTCGCCAAGGAGCTCGGCTACGACGCCGGCTTCTCCAAAGGCACCGAACCCCAGCACCTGGCGACGTTCATCGTGCGCGAGCTCGCTGCACGCGTCTCCGCGACCGGCTGATCGGGCGATGCTCAGCGAGCTCACCGCATCGACCAGGCGTCTCGCGCTGGTGGGGCTGGCGAAGAACACGGGCAAGACGGTCGCCCTCGCCGCCCTGCTGCGCGAGCTGCAGGAGCGGAGCCGCTCGGTCGGTGTCACCTCCGTCGGGCGCGACGGCGAGGACCATGATGTGATCGATGCTCGCATCGAGAAGCCCAGTGTGCACCTGTCGGCAGGTGGTCTCGTGGCGACGACCGACGGTCTGCTGCGCGCCAGCGGCCTCCCCCACGAGCTCCTCGAGGAGACCGGTGTGCGCACGCCGCTGGGGCGGGTGCTGGTCGTGCGACTCCGCGGGGCCGGCACGATCGAGGTAGCCGGGCCGAGTGCCGCGGCGGACGTGCGCCTCGTGAGCGATGCGATGCTCGCACACGGCGCAGAGCAGGTGCTGATCGACGGCGCGGTCGATCGCCGTGCGGCATCCTCGCCCGACGTCTCCGACGGCCTCGTCATGTCCACAGGGGCGGTGCTCGACCACGACGTTGCCGAGGTCGTCTTAAAGACCCGCGACGCGGTCGACCTGGTGCGCCTGCCCAGCGCGGATGACGGCTCGGCCGCGGCACGCAGGCTTCGAGAGCTGGTGGGCGGGCTAAGCCACGCGGATGCTCCTCACGCCGGCCGTCCGAGCATGCTCGTGGGCGGGGATCTTGAGGCGGTTGCGCTGCCTCCCCGCTTCGTTCTCACGAGCGACGCCGAGCAGATCGCCCAGGCACTCGACGCCAACCCGGGCGCCCGCTGGCTGACCGTCCCGGGCGCGGTGCCCGACAGGTTCCTGCGCAGCCTCGTGCACCCTGTTCACCACCGCCGCCGCGAGCTCGTGGTCGTCGTCGGCGACCCCACGAAGGTGTTTCTGTGGAAACGCGGCCCCGAGTGGTACCGCCGCCAGGGCGTGCACCTGCAGACGTTGAACGACATCCGGCTGGAGGCGTTGACGGTCAACCCGATCGCCCCCCAGTCTCACCGCTTCGACTCGGCAGAGCTGCGGGCGCTTCTTCAGGAGGCGATCCCCGAGCTTCCGATCTTCGACGTGCTACATCCCGACTACGTCGGCGAGCGCCGGCCCACGCCGGCCCTCTGAGGGGAGCGGAAAGCAGCTCGCGTGGGAGACATGGCGAGGAGTCTCGCGCTTTGTCTCCAGCCGCGCTCATCGGTCTCAGGTCGATCCTCCGCTCTCGGAACATCGACGTGTGCAGGACGATGCGACCTTCCTGCCGATCGCTCCAGACGCGGGGCACCTCGCTCTCTCCGGCCCCTGCTTGACGGTCCCCTGGCACGAGGAGATAGTGGCCGCGATCCTTTATGAGCACGGTCACCGAGAGTCTCGACGTCAGCGACGAGCACGATTGCTCCCCCCGGCTGCTCTCGGTCGTCATCCCCTGCCTGAACGAGGCGCAGAACATCCAGCTGTGCGTCGACTTAGCTCTCAGTGCGATCGCGAGAGCCGGCATCGCCGGCGAGGTGATCGTCGCCGACAACGACTCTGAGGACGGCAGCGCGGAGCTGGCGCGCGGCGCCGGCGCGCGCGTCGTGCACCAACCCACGCGAGGTTACGGCAGCGCCTACCTGGCGGGGCTCGCCGCTGCGCAGGGTGAGTACATCGTGATGGCCGACGCCGACCTGACGTATGACTTCGCTGACATACCGCGGTTCATCGCAGAGCTGCAAAACGGCGCGGACATGGTCGTCGGTGACCGTATGAGCAACATCCACCCTGGCGCGATGCCTTGGCTGCACCGTTACATCGGCAACCCACTGCTGTCGGGCTTTCTCAATCTGCTTTTTCACACAGGTGTGAACGATGCCCACTGCGGCATGCGCGCCGTCCGGCGCAGTTGCCTGGCGCAGCTGCAGCTACGCACAACCGGTATGGAGTTTGCCTCGGAGATGATCGTACGCGCATCCAAGGAGCGGCTGGATATCCGCGAGATCCCGATCGAGTACCACCCGCGCGGCGGGGAATCCAAGCTCTCGAGCTTCAGGGATGGGTGGCGACATCTGCGCTTCCTGTTGCTGCATTCGCCCAACCACCTGTTCATCCTGCCCGGCGTCGTGCTCGCGCTGCTCGGTGGCGTGATCTCTCTGACGGTCATCACACAGATCGAACTGCTCGGGCGCCAGTGGCAGATTCACACCTTGATCGGCGGCTCACTGCTGTTGATCGTCGGCGTCCAGCTCGTTGGCCTCGGCGTCTGCGCGCACGCGTACGCGACTTACTTCATGGGCGAGCGCGACGCGTGGTTCGACCGCGCTCGCGACCGGCTGCGGTTGGAGCACGGGCTGATGCTGGGTGGCGCGGTCGCGCTGATCGGCCTCGTGACGATTGCCGTGATCGTCGTCAATTGGATCGTCCACGGCTTCGGCAGCCTCGCGCAGGAGAGCGCTGCGATTTGCGCCGCCACCCTGCTCGTGCTCGGCATCCAAATCGTCTTCACCTCCTTCCTGCTCAGCATCCTCGGCCTGCGCCGCGACTGATGCGCGGCGTGCGGCAGTCGCTCGCGGCGGGACTCGGCCTGACAGCCCTGGCCGTCGCCGCCGTGCTGTCCCGATCGCCGGTCACGGTCCTGGCGGCGAGCGGACCGCCGCCAAGCAGCGAGGTGGGCCTGACGCGTCGTGGCGCCACAGCGTGCCAGAGCGATGAACGACTGCCGTCCGGCACGCGCGCGATCCGGCTGTCGCTTGGAGCGTTCACCGGCCCGGCACTCAGCGTCAGGGCGACCTCGGGCATCCGGGTGCTCACCTCAGGGGCGCGCGGCTCTGGGTGGGACGGCGAAACGGTGACAGTGCCGGTCACCGAGGTCTCCCGCACGATCTCGCCCGTAAAGGTCTGCTTCGCGATCGCGAAGGGCGGCGGCGAAGCGGTGGAGGTGCTGGCGAATCGCATCGGTCCGGCGGCCGTGGCCGGCGAAGGACGACCGCTCGCCGGTCGTCTGACGATCGAATATCTCGGGCGCGGGCGCTCCTCGTGGCTGGCGCTGCTGCCGTCGATCGCGACGCGTCTCGGTCTCGGTCGAGCTTGGGGCGGCGCCTGGATCGCGGTCCTGGTCGCGATCCTGATGCTGCTCGCCACGATCCTGGCCAGCGGGTTGATCGTCCGAGAGCTCGATGAGTGAGCCCAACACCGCGACCGCGACACCGGCTTGCTCGCCCCCGTCCGCGCCGGGCGCGACGTCCGCCGGCGCGCGGGCGCCGCGCCGGGCGCGACGCCCGCGCTTCTCGCGCGTGCTCGGGCGGTTGTCGGCGGCACCGTGGATCTGCTGGCTCGTGGCGAGCATCAACGCGGTGAGCTGGTCGTTCATCAGCCCGCCCTTCCAGGTTCCCGACGAGCCGTCCCACTTCGCCTACGTCAAGCAGCTCGCCGAGACGGGGAGCACGCCGACCTCGAGCGAAGAACGCTATTCCCCCGAAGAGACGCTCGTCCTTGAAGCCATCAAATACGAGGAAGTTCGCCAGCACCCCGGCACCGGCACGATCGCCTCGCAGGCAGAACAGCAGAACCTCGACGAAGTGCTCGCGCGCGTGGGCCGGCTGCCGCGCCAGGGCAGTCCTGGCGGCGGCGTGGCGACCTCCGAGCCACCGCTGTACTACGCGCTGCAATCGATTCCCTACATGCTCGGGTCGCACGGCACGGCGCTCGATCGCCTGCAGCTGATGCGGCTGCTGTCGGCTCTGATCGCGGGGCTGACCGCCGTGTTCGCGTTCCTGTTCCTGCGGGAGGCGCTGCCCGCGGTCCGCTGGGCCCAGACCGTCGGCGCGCTCGCCGTCGCGTTCTCGCCGCTGCTCGGGTTCATGTCCGGCGCGGTCAACCCCGACTCGATGCTGTTCGCGGTCTCGGCGGCGCTGTTCTACTGCCTGGCCCGCGCGTTCCGGCATGGGCTCACGCTGAGATCGGCGGTCGTCCTCGGCCTGGTGATCGCGGTCGGCTTCATGACCAAGCTCAACTTCGTCGGGCTCGTCCCCGGCGCGTTGGTGGGGCTCTTGCTCGTGGCGGTACGCGGCGCGCGGATCTCCGGTCGCCGCGCCGTCCGGGCCCCGGCGCTGGCCGCGGCGATCGGGTGCCTGCCGCCTGTCGCGCTCCTGATCGGCAACGCGCTGTCTCACCGCTCCGCGTTCGGCATCGTCTCCGACACGATCAAGGCGGCCCATGGATCGGCGCTCGACGCCGCGAGCTATATCTGGCAACTCTACCTGCCGCGACTGCCGGGCATGGCCCACGACTTCCCTGGCATCTTCACCGCGCGCCAGATCTGGTTCGACGGCTACATCGGCCGCTTCGGCTGGCTCGACACGTTCTTCCCGAGCTGGGTCTACACCGTCGCGCTTATCCTCGCCGTGGCGATCGCCGTCCTATGCGCGCGCGCGCTGATCGTCGCTCGCAGGGCGCTCCGCGCCCGTCTCGCCGAGCTCGCCGTCTACGCACTGATGGCGCTCGGCGTGCTGGTGCTGGTGGGCGCCGACTCCTATCTGATCTTCCCTCGGCAGCTGGCCTCCTACGGGCAGGCCCGCTACCTACTGCCGATGCTGCCGCTGCTGGGAGCCGTGCTCGCCCTGGCGGCGCGAGGCGCCGGACGACGCTGGGGCCCGGCCGCCGGCGCCCTGATCGTGACGCTGTTCCTCGCCCACGACATCTTCAGCCAGCTACAGGTCATCGCCCGCTACTACGGCTGAGCTCGAGATGCCGACGACCACGAACGCGAGCACGCCTGCAGACCCTCGGCCCCACGCGCGAGCCGATGCGGCCCGTCCCCCGAGGTCGCTGCCAAGCCGCAAGGCCAGCGTCAGGCTCGCGCTCGCCGCGGGACTCCTCGCCACGGCGGCGGCGCTGGGCCTCGTGCTCTCCAGCTCACCGGTCGCTGTCGCGGGCAGCGACGGGGTCGCGGCCAAGCTCGGGGTCGAGCATATCTACGGCAGCGAGACGAGCTGTCAGGGCGGCGGCACCGTGCCACGGGGCACGACCGCCGTCCGTGTGTCGCTCTCGGCGAACATCGGCCCACAGGTAAGCCTGGAAGTGCTGTCGGGTTCGACGCTCGTAACCGAGGGGAAGCGGAGCGCGGGGTGGGGCGTGGATGAAACCGTCACGGTGCCCGTCAAGCGCGTGCCGAGGACGATCAGCGACTCGCGCATCTGTATTACGACCGGGGCGGTCGTCGAACCGCTGCAGGTGAACGGCCTGCCCGTGAAGACCGCGGGCGGCGTGATCGTCCTATTGCGCTTCGAATATCTGCGCCCGACTTCGGGCGCGTGGCTCTCGCTCGTGTCCGCGGTGGCACATCGAATGGGGCTTGCGCACGCGCCTGACGGAACGTGGGTCGCCTACATGTTGATCGGCCTCATGCTCGCGGTGAGCGCAACGGCCGCCCGCCTGGTTCTGCGGGAGCTCGGGTGAACGGGCGGCTCCCTTCGATGCCCGCCGAGGAGATGCCGGCTCCCGCGCCCGCGGGCGGGCCGCCGGCGGGACAGGCGGAACCGTCCGACCACAGCGAGAGCAGAGCAGTGCGTCCATCGGGACGCTGGACGCGACTTCGCGCCCGCGTGGGACGCGTCCCGCGCGCGGCCTGGATATGTGCGCTGCTCGCCGTCGTCAACGCGGCCTGCTGGTCGCTCATCACGCCGCCGTTCCAGGCGCCGGATGAGCCGGCTCACTTCGCCTACGCACAGCTGCTCGCGGAAACCGGGAATCTGCCTTCGAGCAGCGAAGGCGACGTCTCGCAGGAGGAGCTGGTGATGACGAGCGTCCTACACCAGTTCGAAGTCCAATGGCACCCGGAAGTCAAGACGATCGACTCCCCGTCGGCCCTGCGCGAGCTGCACCAGATCCTTGACAGCCATCTCGATCGCGTCGGGCCTGGCGGGGCGGGCGTGGCGAGGACCGAGCCGCCTCTCTACTACGCCCTGCAGACGATCCCCTATCGCCTCGCCTCCAGCGGTTCGCTGCTCGATCGCCTCGAGGCGATGCGGCTGCTGAGCGCGTTGATGGCGGGACTGGCAGCGCTCTTCGCCTTTCTGTTCGTGCGCGAGCTGATGCCGGCGACTCCCTGGGCCTGGACGGTGGCGGGCCTGTGTGCGGCACTCACGCCGGTGCTCGGGTTCACCTCGGGTGTGGTCACGCCCGACGCGATGCTGAGCGCCGTCTGCGCCGCGGTCTTCTACTGCCTCGCGCGGGCGTTCAGACGGGGGCTGACGCCGCCGCTGGCGATCGTGACTGGCGTCGTCGTCGCGATCGGCTTCCTCACGAAGCTCAACTTCATCGGCCTCGCCCCCGGCGTGATGCTCGGCCTCCTGGTGCTCGCCTTCAGAGGCGTGCGAGATGGTCCCGACGGCGAGCGCTCGCGACGGGCTTTCGGCTCGATGGCGATCGCGATCGCGATCGCGATCGCTCCGGTCGTGGTGTACCTCGCGAGCAATCAGATCGAGCACCACCCGCTGTTCGGCATCCTCTCGCGCTCCTCCGGTGGTTCCGCGCTGGAGCAATCTCCGCTCCACGAGCTCGAATACGCGTGGCAGTTCTACCTCCCCCGGCTCCCCGGGATGGTGAGCTACTTCCCCGGCGTTTCGGTATTCCGCGAGCTTTGGTTCGACAGGATCGTGGGCATCTACGGCTGGCTGGACACCACGTTCCCGACGTGGGTCGAGAACCTCGCGCTGATCCCGGCCGGACTGATCGCAGTGCTCGCCCTGCGCACGCTGCTCATGTGCCGCAGGGCATTGCTGAGCCACACCTCCGAGCTCGCGATCTACGCGGTCATGGCGGTGGGGCTGCTCGTGCTGATCGCCGCCGACTCCTACACCGGACGTGCGCTGGAAGGTCCCAGCTACCTGCAACCCCGCTACCTACTGCCCCTGCTTCCGCTTGCCGGCGTCGTGCTCGCGGCCGGCGCCCGCGGCGCCGGCAAACGACTGGGACCGGCCGCGGGCGCGTTGATCGTGACCCTGTTCCTGGCACACGACATATTCAGCCAACTGCTCGTCGTCTCTCGGTTCTATGGCTGACCTCGCCGTCGATCCGTCCGCGCCCGCGCGAGAGGCAGGGCCTTCGCGCGGGCCCACGCGCCCGGGCAGGGCGTTGAAGCTGACGTTCGGCGTGGGCACTCTGCTGCTCGCTGCGCTCGTGGCACTAACGCTTACAGCCACACCCCCCCGCGTGCTGCGGCGCGCTGGCCCTCCGCCCTCGACGGTGATTGACGAGACCACCGCCGACACATCGGCCTGCCAGGGGGCGGAAGTGCTGCCGGCCGGCACTTCCGCCGTGCGGCTCTCCGTTGTTGGCTTTCTCGGAGCGAGAGTCCGTGTCACGCTCGCCGCTGGAACGCACATTTTGGGCGAAGGTGTGCGCGGCCCCGAATGGACCGGGACGTCGGTCACCGTGCCGTTGCAGCCGCTGCATCAGAGTGTTTCGAACGTGCGGCTCTGCGTGTACGTAGGGCCAAACAGCCAGCCCATCTACCTCATGGGCAGCCCGACGGCCCCGACGGAAGCCGCTGAAGGCAGCTACGGACAGGCGCTTACGGGCAGGCTCCACGCGGAATACCTGGCTTCCGGGAGCGGCTCGTGGTGGTCGCGGATGCTCACGGTCGCGCGCCACATGGGTCTCGGCCACGTCCTCACGGGGACGTGGGTGGTGCTCCTGATCGCGGCGCTGATGGCGGCCGTCGGCCTGCTCGCGATCTGGCTCGCCGTCCGGGAGCTGGCCCCGCGCAGCGTGCCCGACCGGCGAGCTCGCGGGCGTCACCGCGTCCTGCCGCGTCCGCTTCGGGGTCTGCCGCGCGCCGCATGGATCTGCGCGGCGATCGCGCTGCTGAACGCGGGCGCGTGGTCGCTGATTGTGCCGCCGTTCCAGGGCAAGGACGAGGCCGACCATTTCGGCTACGTCGTGGACCTGGTGGAAAACAATGTGCTGCCTGAAAACGGCAACGAGGATGGCGTCT
>DATBZG010000224.1:0-10104 GCA_036513335.1 Solirubrobacteraceae bacterium
CCGCCGGCGTGCCGTACACGGTGACCCTGAATCAGGGTCAGGAGTACCAACTGCGGGCGACGGTCAATCCCGAAGATCTCACCGGCACGAAAATCACGTCCACAGCGCCGGTCTCCGTCTATGGGGGAGAGCAGTGCGCCAACATCCCCAACAACAATTACGACGCCTGCGATTACATCGTCGAACAGAACGTCCCCGACGCCGCGTGGGGCACCTCGTTCCTGACCGAGCCATTGAAGACCCGCCACGACGGTGACGACTTTGAGCTGGTGGCCGATCAGAACGAAACGGAAGTGAAGCTCAACGGCTCCACGGTCGCCACGCTGAACGCTGGAGAACACTACGCCCAAGAGGTCGAAATGCCATCGGAATGGACCTCCAACAAGCCGATCGAGCTCAGCCAGGACTCCAACAGCTCGACTTACGACGGCACCACCGGCGATCCGTCGATGATGATCATCCCGCCGTATCAGCAGTTCGAGACCGGATACACGATCACCACGCCCTACGACTCAAACACAGTTTTTGAAAACTACGTAAACCTCGTGGTGCCCAAGAGCGCCGTGGGGGTGGTCGCTGTCGATGGTACCCCGGTGTCGGCGACCGAATACAACCCCATCGGCTCGAGCGAATTCGAGGGAGCGCAGGTGGACCTCGCCCCGGGCAGTCATGTAATCACGGGTAACGGTCAGCCGTTCGGGGCGTTCTCGTACGGGTTCTCCGAATACAACGCGTACAGCTACTACGGTGGCATGTCGCTCGCTCCGGTCGCGGAAGTCACGAAGGTGACGCTTGAACCGGCCGCTGAAACGGCCCTCGTCGGTAGCGAAGAGTGCGTCACGGCGACCGTCACCGATCAGAATGGCGATCCCCTTCCGGGCGTGAGGGTCGACTTCTTGGTCAGCGGCGCCAACACGGCTGGAGGCCCGGTCTTCGCCGGGACCGAAGGCAAGGCGACGTTCTGCTACACGGGCACGCACGCTGGCGAAGACGCGATCACGGGTTCGGTCGGTGGGATCAGTGGGACCGCGGCCAAGACGTGGGTGAATACGCTTGCCGTTGCCGATGTCACGCTTGCGCCGCCTACTGAAACAGCGACTGTCGGGAAGGTGGGATGCGTCACAGCGACGGTTACGAACGAAGGCGGCGATCCGATTCCGAACGTCAAGGTCGACTTTCAAGCGACGGGCGCCAACAGTGCGGAAGAATCCGTAGTCACGGGAACCGACGGCAAGGCGACGTTCTGCTACACGGGGGCGAGCGCTGGTGAAGACACGATCACTGCGTTGGTTGGCGGAATCAGCACAAGTGCGACCAAGACATGGGTCAAGGAAGCATCCACGACAACGCCTACCACGACATCGACCACCAGCACCGCCTCCTCAGGAGTGCTGCCATTCAAGGCAGAACTTCCGAAGGCGTGCACAAGCAAGCGCGACATCACGATCCACATCCAGCACGTCCATCAGCTGGGCATCGTCTCGGCGGTGGTGAAGATCGACGGCAAAGACAGAAAGACGCTGAGCGGGAAGCCTCTCTCGACGGCTATCAACCTGGTCGGGCTGCCGGAGGGCACCTACACGGTGGAGATCGTCGCTCGACTGCGCGATGGGCGAGTCGTCAGGGGCGAGCGCACGTACCACACGTGCGTGAGCAAACTCCCGGGGCGCTCCTATATACCGCTGGTGGCGGTGGGGTGACCCGGCGTCGTTAGCCGCTCGAATCTGGGCTGCCGGCCGCGCTCCTCGTCCCTCGTTGGGACGTGCAGCGCGGTCCGGCTGCGCCGGCAGCAGTACGCGAGGAGTGGAGATCCGGCGGCCGTCTTTCTCACCAATCCTTACCGGTTGGTAACCCGCCGTTTATGCGCACGCGGGAGTCTTCTCGACGAGCCCTCCTTCGGAAAGCGGGGAAGTCGGATGAGTCGAGCAGCTACCTCCATGCGAGCCGGGCAACGCGACCGCTACCGCTCGCTCGCTCGCTTCTACACGTCGGACGAGCGTCGGATCCACTCCCGCGAGCTGGACGTGGGCCTGTGGTGGCGCGAGGAGGCGGACGGCCCGCTGCACCGCGCGGCGTGGGTGAACGTGACAGGCGAGCTCTACCTGGTGCGTCTGGGTCCCGCCGCCGACGGCGGCGGTCGCGTCGAGGTTCTGGGCATCGCCGAGGACTGCGAGCAGTTGGAGTCGGCGCTGGATGGGTGGCGTGAGTGCTGCGGCAAGCCCGGCTCTCTGAGCTGGCTGCGCGAGCGGACCGCGCTCAGGCTCCCCGCGAGCGCGGATGACGCTCGAGTCCATCTTCGGGAATCGGCTCCCAAGATGCGGCTGAGTCGACGAACTGACGAAACTGCGGATGGATCCCGGGATCGCGATCGAGCGTTCCCAGACGGACCGCGACTTGCTCGTCGCTCAACGGCTGTCCGCTGAACAGCGCCGAGCCGCAAGTGGCGCAGAACAGCTTGGGAACGCCGACGGGCGGCTGGAATGAGCGCAGTTGGTCCTCTCCCTGAAGCAGCTGGAAGCCCTCCTGCGGCACGCGGCCGTTGGCCGAGGAACCGGTGCCGGTGCGCCGCTGGCAGTGCGTGCAGTGGCAGTAGCCGGCTGAGATGAACGGCGCCGTGATCTCAAAGCGCACTGCGCCGCATAGGCAGCCGCCCTGCAGCGGAGCCTCGGGGGAGGGTGGGCTCGTAGACGGCGATCTGATCGCGACACCATAGCCGCGCCTGGAGGCGAGGATCGATAGGATGCGGCGAAGCATGACCGGCGCTCCACAGGCCCACAGGAACATCTCCCGAGCGAGCGAGTTCGGAGGCAACGGATGACCCACTACCCAGGATGGGGCTCTTGGAGCTTCCAACCGGTCGTCGTGATCGCGCTTCTCGCTGCGGGCTGGCTTTATGCGCGGGTGTACAAACGCGCCGCGGCCCGCTCTTCGACCTCCGGGCCAAACGCCAGCCACTGGGTGTTCTACGTGGCGGGTCTTTTGACGATCGCGGTCGCGCTGCTCTCCCCGCTCGACCCGATTGGCGACAAGTATCTGCTCTCGGCGCACATGTTCCAGCACGTGCTGCTGTCGGACATCGCACCGGCGCTGCTGGTTCTTGGCCTGCGCGCGCCGGTGCTGCCGCTGGGTCTCTCGCGTGAGGCGTTGATGGCCGTGGCCCCTGGAGGCAAGTCCGGTAGGTGGCTGGCGCGGCTTACCTCGCCGTGGGTCGCAGTGCCACTGTGGGCGCTGGCCACGTGGATCTGGGCAATCCCGGCGGTGTTCGACTTCGCTGCGCAGCACTCACTGGTGCACGCGCTGGAGCACGCAACCCTCTTCTACACGGGCCTCGCGATGTGGTGGCTGATCATCGACCCGCTCCCCCGCGCGAAGCTGCGCCCGAACGGTCAGCGCCTCGCGCTGCTGGGCTTCACGCGCCTGGCGAGCGCATGTGTGTGCCTGCCGCTGACGTGGATCACGAGCACCCAGTACTCGCTGTACGCGAGCGCCCCGCGCGGCTACGGCATCTCGGCGATCAACGACCAGCATCTGGCCGGCGCGAGCATGTGCTTCATCGAGGCGCTCGTGTTTGGCATCGCGTTTGCAGCTGCCTTTATCAGCATGCTCGACCGTTCCGACTCGCGCATGACGCTCGTCGAATACGCGGCGGGCGAGCACCTGCCTACCTGAGGCGCGTTGCAGCGGGTATAGCCTGGCGTCGTAATGGGCACTCCGTGGGACGCGGGCACCTATGACCGGTCGAGTGAGCCTCAGCAGGCTTGGGGCTCCGAGGTGCTCGCACGGCTCGAGGGAATAGCGCACGACGCGACGGTGCTTGACGTGGGCTGCGGCACTGGGCGCGTGACCGAGGCTCTCCTGAGGCTGGTGCCAGAAGGTCGCGTGTTGGCCTTCGACGCGTCGGCAGACATGGTGGCGCTGGCCCGGAAGAGGCTTGGCGACCGCGCCGAGGTCTGGTGCCAGGATGCGCTGGACCTTGACCTAGATCAGCCTGTGGACGCGATCCTCTCGACGGCAGCGCTGCACTGGGTCACCGACCACGAGCGACTCTGGGGGCGACTCGCCGGAGCCCTGCGACCCGGCGGCGTGCTGGAGGTCCAGTGCGGAGGTGAGGGCAACATCGCTGGTGTGCGAGACGTCATCGACGCGGTCGCAGGCGATCTCGCGCCGGAGCTTCTCGGCTGGTCGCCGTGGGTCTTCGCGGGGCCTGCGGACACCGAGCGGCGCCTGGAGGAGGCTGGCTTCACCGACGTTCGCTGCTGGCTCGAAGAGCGGCCCACCTATCCGGAGGACATGGCCGCGTTTGTGCCCACCTCGATTCTCGCCGCGCATCTCGCGCGCCTGCCCGACGAGCCCCGCGAACGCTTCGCCGCTGCGGTGGTTGCGGGTGTACATCCACCGCTCGACTACGTGCGCCTCAACGTCTCCGCCGTCCGCGGACCGCGCTGATGGCGGAATTGAGAGCCCGGCTCGGGCCTCAGTTCACCATTGGTAGCAATTTGGTACCGTATTGGTATGAGCAAGCAGATAGCTGTACGTCTGCCTGACGAGCTCGTTGAATTCGTTGACGAGGTTGTCGAATCAGGTGGCGGACGCAGCCGGGCCGCGGTCGTTGGTAGAGCGCTCGAGCGGGAGCGGCGGCGGATGGTCGCGGCTCGGGACGCTGCGATCCTTGTCGCTGCGGGTTCGGACCCGGATCTTGCGAAGCTCGCGGAGCATGTCGCGCGCTTGCCGTCTGCGCTTGCCTGATGCGCCCGATCTACATCGCTGAGCTCGACAAGGCTCGCCCTGTGCTCATCCTCACGCGCGAGCTTGTCCGCCCGCATCTCGCGACGGTCACGGTCGCCCCGATCACCGCAGCGATCCGAGGGCTTTCGACGGAGGTGCATGTCGACGCTGCGAACGGCCTTGCGGGTCCGTCAGTTGTGAGCTGCGACAACGTCACGACGATCCCGACGAGTGCCTTGCGAACACAGGTGGGCGTACTCCTCGATCGTCAGGAGCCCGCGCTTAGCGAGGCGATCAGGGCAGCATTTGATCTCGATTAGTACTGGAGACAGCGGTGCGGCACGGTGTTACACTCCTAATGTGCCGACCTCCCACCCGCGTCACACGATCACCGAGACGCCGTCCGTACAAGAGGCGCTTGACGAGCTGCGCTCGCGCCTGGGAGGCGAGCGCATCGACTACGCCGAACTGGTCGTGCTCGGTGCGCGCACTAAGGCACGCCAGCTACCGGACGACGCGAAGGCTGCTCGTGCGGCGGCGCAACGACTGGCCGGGATGGTTCGCGATCACTCGATCCCAGTCGATGTGCGGGCGGCCGACGAAGTTAAGCGTCTTGGTCTGATCGCAGACTGAAGACGCGAGCTTTGCTCCTGCTCGACAACTCGGCTTGGGCTCGTCTCGGATCCCGCGGCCTGGACGAGGAACGGGCGGAGACGGTCGCCGAATGGATGGAGGAACTGCAACTAGCGACATGCCTGCCGTTTCTGCTGGAGGCCGGCTATTCAGCCCGGTCTGGAGCGGAGCACGTAGCGATGATGTCGGATCTCGCGCGACTGCCTCGCGTGGCAATTGATCGAGACATTGAACGCCTGGCGGTCTCGACGCAGCGGCAGCTAGCCGAGGTCGGACATCACCGGTTGCCTCCCACAGACGTGGTCATTGCTGCCTGTGCGCACGCCTCCGGTATGGGCGTGTTGCACTACGACCACGACTACGATCTGATCGGCGAGCATGCGAGCCTGGAGTTTGAGAGTGCGTGGCTTGCTCCCGCCGGCGCTCTTTAGTGCGGCTGTCGCGCTTGGCGGCGCGAAGGGCTGAGCCTCACGCCTCGAACAGTTCATCCAGGTAAAGGCATTCCCCGTGCTGCCACTGCTCGTCTAACCCAGGCTCGCAGGCGAGGTGGCTGGGCAGCGCCGGCGGCGCGGGCAGGCGCGCGACGGACGCAACGGTTGCCGTCGCGCTCGCAATGGTCGGCGGCCGCGAGCCGAAGATGACGCCGGCAGCCGAGCGCTCGAGCAGCGGGCCGTCGACACCCCTGGCCGCGTAGAGCGCGGTGTCCGCCTGTCCGTCCCCGCAGGGCGGTGGTTCGTCGTAGCGCCAAGCCAGCTCGTAGTAGAAGACGTGCTCGGGCTGGAACTCGGGCATCAGCTCATCCACGAGGAAGCGCGCCTGCTGGACCTGTGAGCCTTCGCCGTAGGCGGCGTCCGCCTCGCAGTAGTACGCGCCGACCTCGGTGAACCAGATGCTGTCGGTGGCGGGGTCGGGCAGCGCTTCTCGAAAGCTCGCGACGGTTTCGGTGCTCATGTACTTGACGGCGTGGTAGGGGTGGATGCCCCAGTCGCCGGGGTCACGTGGGTCCAGGTAGCTCTCGTACTGGCGCTCGTAGTCGAGCATGTTCGCTTCTGAGTCAAGGAGATCGCCGGCGACTGTCGTGCAGCCGTGTTCCTGGCAGAAGGCGTAGGCGGCGTTTGTGAAGCCGGCGGCAAGTTCGGGCGGTACGTAGGAGCTGTAGTGCGAGTCGTTTGGCTCGTTCCACGCCTCCACGATCGCGATCTGGGGAAACGCGCGGAACAGCGCCTGCAGTGCTTCGTCGTACTCCGCGGGCGTCTGCGGGGCGGCGCAGCCTTCGCAGTTGTAGTTGTCGAGCGCGACGTCAGGCGTCAGCCCGAGCGCCGTCGCATGCGTGTACCAGCGCTGGAGGTTGGCCAGTTCTTCGGGGTAGCCGGCGCCGCCCATCACATCCCACTGAACGACGTAGCGCGCGAGCTTGATGTGCGTAGACGGGCCGTGTGCCCACGCGCCGTCGAAGTAGCTCGCGAAAGCGGGGTCCGGACCACCGCCTTCGGAGAACCCCCCGCTCCAGCTCATCAGCCCCTGGTCGGAGACCCCATCCACATACGACGTCCCCGCCCAAGCCGGCGCACAGATGCACGCGAGGCTCAGGCAGGCGCCGATGAGCGCTAGAAGGTGTCGTCGCCCGATGCGCCGGCGCCGATTGGCGGCTGGCGCACCTGAGAGACGATGGCAAAGCAGATCAAGGACGCAAGGAGCATGGCGTGCTACGCACGTGAGCGACTGAGGACGCAGATATGCAAAGTCATCGTCTCTCAGCCGCAGCCGGTGTTGTTGCCGCACGATGAACACGTGTAGCAGGAGCCGGTCCGCTGCATCATGCCTCCGCACTGGTTGCAGGCCGGTCCGAGGTCGAGGCCCTGCAGTCGTGCCGGCACCACCGGCGGGGATTCCGTCAGCGCCGATGCGGCCGGCGTACCGTGGACGGCCTGTGCAGTTGCGTGCGCCTCGGGCCCGCCGTTTCCGGATGAGCCGTTGCCGGGCGCCCCGTTGCCGTTGCCCGGGCTGGCGGTGTCGGAGTAGCTGACCGACTGCACGGCGTCCTGTGCCGCTTTGCGTGCGCGCACCGCCGGCGTGAGGATTCCCAGCTCCTCCTGGGCGTCCGCGTCGAGGAAGCGCGAGGCCAGCCAGCGCATGATGTAGTCGGGCATGGACTTGGCGAACGGGATCTCCGGGTTGCCGGTGATCCCCTCCGGCTCGAAGCGCATGTAGCTGAACTTCTGCACCAGCGTCTCGAGCGGCACGCCGTACTGCAGCGCGATCGAGATCGCCGTCGCGAACGAGTTCATCATGCCGCGCAGCGTCGAGCCCTCCTTGCCGATGTCGGTGAGGAAGATCTCCCCGACGGAGCCGTCCTCGTACTTGCCGGCTGTGATGTAGCCCTCGTGGCCGCCGATCGAGAACTTGTGCGTGAGCGATTCGCGCTCGCG
Source organism: Solirubrobacteraceae bacterium (assembly GCA_036513335.1). Taxonomy (GTDB): domain Bacteria; phylum Actinomycetota; class Thermoleophilia; order Solirubrobacterales; family Solirubrobacteraceae; genus Palsa-744. The sequence goes on from DATBZG010000224.1 coordinate 7,788, forward strand.
CGGCATCCGCTTGCGTCGCGGGCCGGCCTCCGCCAGCGCCTTGCTCACGGCGGCCTCAACGATTGCGTCCACGTCGACGGGGTCTGTGACGCCCTGCTGCGCGTCGGTGCGCAGCGCCTGTGCTGTCTTTGAGCCGTCGCGGTAGATCGCCAGCGCCTTGACCCCGAGGCGCCACGCCTGCGTGTAGGCGTCGGCGATGTCCTCTACCGTGGACTCCTGGGGCATGTTCACGGTCTTTGAGATCGCGCCCGACAGGAACGGCTGCACGGCGCCCATCATCTCGATGTGACCCATGTGCGTGATCGCGCGCTCCCCGACGGCGACGTCGAACACCGGTAGGTGCTCCTCGTTCAGGCCGGGAGCGCCGACGATCGTGGCGTGCTCGGCCAGGTGCCCCTCAATCTGCTCGATCTGCTGCTCGGAGTAGCCGAGCGTCTGCAGCGCGAGCGGCACGGTTTTGTTGACGATCGTCATCTGCCCGCCGCCGACGAGCTCCTTGAACTTGACCAGCGAGAAGTCGGGCTCCACACCGGTGGTGTCGCAGTCCATGAGGAAGGAGATCGTGCCGGTGGGCGCGAGCACGGTGGCCTGCGCGTTGCGATAGCCGCTCTGCTCGCCGAGCTCCACGGCCTCGTCCCACGAGCGCCGCGCCGCTGCCAGCAGTTCCGTGTCCACGCACGCCGCGTCGGGGATCACGTAGGAGGCGTCGCGGTGCATACGCATCACGTTGTTGTGCGGCTCGCGGTTCTCCTCGTAGTGGTCGTACGGGCCGAGCGCCCCCGCGATCTCCGCCGAGCGCCGGTAGGCCCTGCCGGTCATCAGCGCGGTGATCGCTGCCGCTGCGCCGCGGCCGTGATCTGAGTCGTAGGGCATGCCGTTGCTCATCAGGTAGGCGCCGAGGTTGGCGTAGCCGAGTCCGAGCTGGCGGAAGGCGCGGGCGTTCTGCCCGATTTCCTCGGTCGGATAGCTGGAGGGCCCGACGACGATCTCCTGAGCGAGCAGCATCACGTCGACCGTGTGCTCGAATGCGCGCACGTCGAGCGTGCCGTCGGCGCGGCGGAACTTCATCAGGTTCAGCGAGGCCAGGTTGCAGGCGGAGTTGTCCACGTGCATGTACTCCGAGCACGGGTTGGACGCGTTGATGCGCCCGCTGTTGGGCGATGTGTGCCACTGGTTGATCGTGGTGTCGTACTGCACGCCCGGGTCCGCGCAGCGCCAGGCTGCCTCTGCGATCTCGCGCATCAGCTCGCGCGCGCGGATCGGCTCGCCGACCGGCTCTCCGGTCGCGCGGGCGATCAGGTTCCACTCGCCGTCCTCTTCGACCGCGCGCATGAACTCGTCGGTGACGCGCACCGAGTTGTTGGCGTTCTGATACTGGATCGAGAAGAACCCGTCGCCGTCGATCGACATGTCGAAGCCGGCATCGCGCAGCGCCGCGGCCTTGTCCTCCTCCTTGGCCTTGCACTGGATGAACTGGAGAATGTCGGGGTGGTCGACGTTGAGCACGACCATCTTGGCCGCGCGGCGGGTCTTGCCGCCGGACTTGATCGTGCCCGCCCAAGAGTCCGCGCCGCGCATGAACGAAACCGGGCCGGAAGCCGTGCCGCCCTTGGCGAGCGGCTCCATCGAGCCACGGATGTTCGACAGGTTGATGCCCGAGCCGGAGCCGCCACGGAAGATGTTCCCCTCCTTGGTGTTCCATTCGAGGATCGACTCCATCGTGTCCTCGACAGAGAGGATGAAGCAGGCGCTGCACTGCGGGCTCTCCTCGAAGCCGACGTTGAACCACACGGGCGAGTTGAACGCGGCCAGCTGGTTGAGCAGGATGTAGGTGAGCTCGTGGTTGAACGCGCGCGCGTCGTCTTCGTCGGCGAAGTAGCCACCGGCGCGACCCCAGCCGGTGATCGTGCCGGCCACGCGGCTGATCATCTCCTTGACCGAGCTCTCGCGCTCGGGTGAGCCGAGCTGTCCGCGGAAGTACTTCTGGGCGACGATGTTCGTCGCGTTCTGCGACCAGCTCTTGGGGAACTCGACATCCTTCTGTTCGAAGGCGACGCGGTCGCCGTGGCCGATGCGCGCATCGCGCACCTCCCACTCGACGGCGTCGAACGGGTGCGTCCCGGGCTCCGTGAACAGGCGTTCGATAGTCAGCGCCCTGCCGGACCGGACAACTTCAGCTACTGAGCTCTGCGGGGCGCCATCCATCTCACTGTTCTCCTCGTCTTGAGCCGCTCGAAACCCCCAATTTGCGGCGCGAATACGGTGGTTTTGGGGGTAACAGAGGATGATCCGCTTCCTGTCGGACGGACCTTTGCGA
>DATBZG010000225.1:0-2477 GCA_036513335.1 Solirubrobacteraceae bacterium
CCCGCTGATCGTCACACCCGATCGCGAAGTCAAGGCGCTCGACGCCAAGGTGTCACTGGACGGCAACGCGCTCTACCGCCACCCCGAGAACCAGGACCTCTCCGACAGCGAGAACGAAGACCCGATCGAGCGCCGCGCCAAGGAGGAGGGCGTTCAGTACGTCAAGCTCGACGGCGACATCGGGATTCTCGGCAACGGCGCCGGGCTGGTCATGTCCACACTCGACGTGGTTGCCCAGGCGGGCGGCGCACCGGCGAACTTCCTCGACGCGGGCGGCGGCTCCAACGCGGAGAAGATCAAGCAGGCCGTCGATCTGCTGCTCGCCAACGACGCCGTCAAGGCCGTGCTCTTCAACATCTTCGGCGGCATCACCCGCTGCGACGAGGTCGCCATCGGTCTGATCGCAGCGTTCGCGGACATCAAACCGTCCGTACCGTTCGTCGTGCGCCTGGACGGGACCAACGACGTCGAGGGACGCAGGCTGCTGCAGGAGGCGGCGCTGCCCAACGTGCACGCCGCCAAGACGATGAACGAGGCAGCGGAGATGGTCGTCGCCCTGGCGGCCGGCCAACCCGTGGGAGCGAGCGCCTGATGTCTGTTCTCGTCGACGAGAGCACGCGCCTGTGCGTGGCCGGCATCACCGGGCGCGAGGGCACGTTCCACACGCTCAACAACCGCAACTACGGCACCAACGTCGTCGGCGGCGTCACGCCGGGCAAGGGCGGCCTGGACGTCGAGGGCATCCCCGTGTTCGACACTTGGGAGCAGGCGATGGCCGATGCGCAGCCGAACACTGCGATGATCTTCGTGCCGCCGCGCTTCGCCGCAGACTCAATCCTCGAAGCTGCCGCCGCGGGCGTTGCGCTTGTGATCGCGATCACCGAGGGCATCCCCGCCCACGACGAGCTGCGTGTCTACAACACGCTCGAGCGCGACTATCCGGAGACGCGGCTGATCGGCCCCAACTGCCCAGGCATCCTCTCGCCGGGCAAGGCCAACGTGGGAATCATCCCCGCATCGTTCTTCAAGGCTGGCAACGTCGGTGTGGTCTCCCGCTCGGGCACGCTCACCTACCAGATCGGGAACGAGATCGCCCAAGCAGGCTTCGGCTGCAGCTCGATCGTGGGAATCGGCGGCGACCCCGTCCCCGGCTCCTCGTTCGTCGACGTGCTCGGCCTGTTCGAGGCAGACCCCGACACCGAGCTGGTGGTGCTCTCCGGCGAGATCGGCGGCTCAGCCGAGGAAGAGGCAGCGGACTACATCGCCGAGAACATGAGCAAGCCCGTCGTCGCCTACATCGCTGGCTTCACCGCGCCCGCCGGCAAGCAGATGGGCCACGCCGGCGCGATCGTCTCCGGCAGCGCCGGCACCGCCGCCGCCAAGGCCGAAGCGTTCGAAGCCAAGGGGGTCCGCGTGGGGCGTACCCCCACCGAGACCGCCAGCATTGCCGTAGAGGTGCTCGGCGGCGCCTCCCTCAGCGCCTCCTGAGCGCCCGACCGCGCCGCGTGTCGGCCGCTACGCTAGGCCCCAATGGATCAGGAGGTGGCGAGAGCGCTTAGTGATCTCGAGCAGAAGATGCTCGAGTTCGAGCGCACGCTCGAATCGATGCGCGGCGAGGAGCCGCCGGCGCCCCTCGCGTCAGCGCCCGTCGCACCGGCGCCACGCGGCTTCGGCTCCAGCAGGATCGTGGACGAGAGAATCGAGAGCTCGCCGCCTGCCGATCCGCTGACGCCCGCGTGGCCGTACACGAGCGCACCGGGGGCAACGACATCCACCGCGCGCAGCGCCCCTTCCCCACCGCCCCCAGCGGCCCCCCAGAACGCCGCACGCACCCCGCATCCGCCGAGCCCCACAGAGCTGCTCCGGTTCCGCGATCGGCTGGAGCAGACGGCGCGGGATCTGACCCACGACTACGACGAGCTGCTCGGACGCCTATCCTACGCCGCTGTGCCAACCGCACCCGGACCCACGATCTCCTTTGCCCGCGGGGCTCCGTCGCTTGACATCGTCGACGTCGCGGGGCTGCGCGACGCTGCCGTACGCGCCTTCGAGAGCGACCCCGCGGGCACGACCGCGTACGGCACGTCGGTCGGCTACCCGCGTCTGCGCAACTGGATAGCCGACCGCCACGGCGTGGAGCCCGAGCGCGTGCTGGTGACCAACGGCTCGATGCAGGCGGACGCGTTCCTTTTCGAGCAGCTCGTGCGCCTGGGCGACGAGGTGATCGTGGAGCGGCCCACCTACGACCGCACGCTGCTGTCGCTGCGTGGGCGCGGAGCGCGCGTGCACGCGGTGGAGCTCGAGCCCGACGGCATCGACACGGACGCGCTGGCGACGCTGCTCGACACGGTCCGGCCAACGCTCGCGCACATCATCCCCAACTTCCAGAACCCTGCCGGCTACACGCTCTCCTACGAGAAGCGCAAGCGACTGCTCGAGCTGGCCGCCGACCACGACTTCATGGTGTTCGAGGACGA
>DATBZG010000226.1:0-3090 GCA_036513335.1 Solirubrobacteraceae bacterium
CGCCTGCGCTGCTCGGAGTCGGTGGTCCGCAAGCGCGTCAGCCGCGGGCTCGCCGAGCTTCGCACGAGATTGAAGGAGGCCTGAGGATGGACGCGATCGACAGGTTCGGAGGAGAGCTGGTGCTGGCCGGGAAGCGCCAACATATGCGCAGGCGAGTGCTGCCTGCACTCTTCGGCACACGCTTCGCGCGCACGCCATCGCGACGCCGCGCACCCGCGCATGTCCGCGTGGCACTGATCGCGCTGGCGCTCGTGCTCGCCACCTCTGCGATCACGCTCGCGGCGACAGGAGTGATCCTCACGGGCACGCCCGTTGGCACAGCGCAAGCTCCGATCGCCACCGCGGGTGAGGGCGTCCCCGTGCGTGGTGGCGCGCGGCTGCTCCCCCTACGTGCGCCCGACCCTGCAGGCGGCCTGCCATGGGGAATGCGGATCATCCACACCACGCGCGGGCTCATCTGTGTGCAGATCGGCCGCGTCGATGGCGGACAGCTCGGACAGCTGGGCGTCGACGGGGCGTTTCACGACGACGGGCGCTTTCACCCGCTTCCTGCAGACGCGCTCCCCGACACCCTCGCGAGGGCGAGCGGATGGATGAGCGGAAACTGCGCGAGCCCGGGAGAAATCTACGCAGGCGACAGCGTGGGGCTCGAGCTCAACGCGGCCACGAGCCCCGGCCCAGGCGCCGGCGTACCCGCCGACCGTCGTGAGATCTCCTTCGGGCTGCTCGGAGTGCACGCGGTGAGCATCACCTACCGCGAAGGCTCGCAGACACGCACCCAACGAGTGCTCCAGGGTTTGGGCGCGTATCTGATCGTGCAGCGCTACACCAGCGGCAGGCCTCTGGGAAGTGTCAGCGAGACAGACGGCAGAGACGAACCCGGTAACTACAGCGGACCGGCCAGCCCGAACGGAGCGCTCACCGCGATCACCTACGAGTACGCGGGACGGACGTGCGTCGACAGGGGTGACCTGCGCTTGGCCTCGTGCGGGCTCTCGGAAGTGCCGCCTCCGCGCCCCGCTGCGCTGCCGATCGTGCGCGTGCCGCTGCACGCACACCTGGACATCCACAATCACCTGATCACGAACGTGCAGATCAGCTTCCACGCGCCTTATGCCGTCACAAGTGCCGATCAGAATTACTCGGTGACGGCGCGCCTCTGCCCCCACGGCCTCGCCGGTGGAGGCTCCAGCGCGGACGTCGCGCCCGGCGGGCTGGTAACCATATCCGTAGGCGGAATTCTCTCCAGGGCGTGCGGCCGGGCGGTGAAGTTCGCTGTGGAATACGTCCGTTCCATCGGCGGCCTGCCACAACCCACGCCGCTCGGCAGCATCACAATCCACGAGCCACTAGGCACGCACCCCGCACCCCTGCCAAGGCGCATTGTCGAACTCGAAAGACGCTCCAGCCCGACACGCAGCCTGCACGCGAAGATTCGTCTCACGCTCCTACCCCAGCCCCGCACGGCGTGTAAGGCCGCGTTCCTGCTGTACCCGTGCTACAAGGGCGAGGTGGGGTTCACGGCCCCCTATGTGGTCACTTCTCCGGCCGCCGGCTACTCCAGGGCGACTGAATACTCCATCGACGGGTTCGCCACGTGTAAGGCCGGCGGCCGCCCCGAAACCAGCTGGGGCATCCAACGCAACGTCCGGGCACACGAAGCAATCACAACCACCTCGCTGGGGCTGTTCGTGCTCACGCCGTCCTGCCTATCGAGCGAGGGGTTCGAGGTCACTTTCCTGAACCATGAGGGCCCGTCGGCCGGCGCACCGCACGAATCGGTGATCGTGGGCAGGGTCACCCTGAACGAGGCGACGCTGCCGAACGGACGCACGACACTTCCTCCACGTTGACATCGTCAGTTGAACGGTATATGCTGTTTCAATGAGAAAGCGTGCTATGCAGGAGGCGACGTTCCTGATCCTGACGGCGCTGGCTGGAGGCAGCCAGCACGGCTACGGGATCATCACCGACGTGGAGCAGATCTCAGAGCAGCGCGTGCGACTTCGCGCCGGGACCCTGTATACGGCTCTGGAGCGTCTGCGCGCGGACGGACTGGTCGAGGTTGACCGGGAGGAGATCGTGGACAGCCGGCTGCGCCGCTACTACCGTCTCACGGCCACGGGCGCTGAGCGCTTGGCCAGCGAGGCGGCGCGTCTGCGAGCGAACGCCCTGGTGGCGATGTCGCGGCTCGACCCGGTCGGAGCGCGATGAGCGACGACCCCCGCCTCGAGCGCCGCTACCGGCGTCTGCTCAGGTGCTATCCCGCCGCGTTTCGCCGCGAGCACGAGCAGGAGATGCTCGCGGTGCTGATGGCCGGCACCACACAAGGACAGCGCTGGCCGCGAGCGGCGGAGGTCGTCGACCTGCTCGCAAGCGCGACGTCCACGCGGCTTCGAAACAGGTGGCGAATGTCATGGGCATGGGAGTACAAGCACTGGCGCGTCACGGTGCCGGTGCGCGTTCTCAGCGGCATCTGGCTGGTAGCTCTGACAGCCATCCTGTACGGCTACGGCATCGGCGGCTGGTGGGGAGTGCTCCTGATCCCAGCGGCACTCGCGCATTTCTACGTCGTCTACCGCACGATGCGCCACCGTCGGGTGTAAATCGGCACGGGAGGCGCCGAGAGAACGTGCGAGATCGTGCAACCGAGATCGCCCTAGGGCATGCGTGGTGGATGCCCGGCGGCGCCGTCCTCGAAACCGCGGTCGCTGCAGCCGCGGCGCCCACCCGCCCCACTCGGCGCGCAAAGCAGGCGACGCATCGCTCGTCGTCGCCGGCGGGATCCACGCAGAGCGCGCTCGGGTCGAACTGCTCAGACACCTCAAAACCAACCGGGCACGCCTAACGACAAGCAGCCTTCGGAGGCCGGTCGTTCATGCCTCAAGACCCGGCATCGCTTTTGCTGTGGGTGGAGAGGATTTCGCCGTCGGCGTTCAGCCACGTGATGGTGGTCGGCATCTCCGGCGTGGGGCCGGGACTCGGGTGGCCATCGCCGTTGATGATCGGCCCTTCAGGTGCGGGATAGCCCTGCCAGGAGAAGGTGTTCTCCGTCACGGCCTCGGTCTGAGCGGGATGGTCGTGGTAGTG
>DATBZG010000227.1:0-8361 GCA_036513335.1 Solirubrobacteraceae bacterium
GGCCACATATCCCCCCGGACCGGAGCCGATCACGATGCAGTCATAGCTTTTCTCAGGCATTGGGTGAGCCTATCGAAAGGCAGGAACCTGACCAGGGTGGTCGAGAGTCAAGCGTGGCCAGGGTTGGGAACCCACCCACCCCGCGTGGCGTGCACAAGCACGCGAGCGACCGAGGACGCCGCCACGCGAAGGCTATCGACCACCCTGGCGTTCGCCGGCCTGGATGCGCCCCATAATCCGGATCAGCTTCCAGAAGAGCCATCCGCCAAGCACGATTGCGAGGAGGGAGATCGCGGCTGTGACGATCGAGGAGGCGAGCAGCAGCGCGAGCGAGGTGGCGATGATCTGGAACGTGAGCAGTGCCTCGAATCCGAGCACGGCCATGTAACGGCGCCGGTACATGCCGAGCGCGAGCAGGACGAGAATCGCGGCGATGAAGATCGCGCCGGGGAGAGAGCCGCCGTGGCGAGAGAGGTTGTGCACGGTCAGCCCACCGACGAGCACGGCGACGGCGAGCACCACGCTGACGCCGATCGCGACGAAGAGCGCGGGTGGTCGCTCTCCCTCGCCGAGTGGCTCGAGTGGCGCAGGCGCGGGTCGCTCCCGTCGACCGCCCAGCTCGCCGCTGCCGCTTGCGGGTGCCCCAGCGCCACTCTCGGGCTCAGGCGTCAACTCGTTCCTCCGGCGCACGTGCGTCCAGTGCGCTCCTCAGCTCGCGCGCGGCCCGCTCGGGGTCCTCGGCGGCGGCGATCGCGCGCAGCACGCACACCCTGCTCGCACCGGCGTCGAGCGCCTCGGTGAGATTTCCCGCGTCGAGGCCACCGATTGCGAAGAACGGCACTGTCGCGTTCGCGGCGGCGTAGCGGATCAGCTCGAGGCCCACGGCCGGCCGGCCGGGCTTGGTGGGGGTCTCGTGGATGGGGCCGACACCGATGTAGTCGACGAGGTCCGCATCGACGGCATCGATCTGTTCAGGCGAGTGCGTGGAGAGCCCGATCAGCATTTCCGGTCCGACGATCTCGCGCACCTGCGCGACGGGCATGTCGTCCTGGCCGACATGGATGCCGTCTGCTCCCGCCTTCTCCGCGACCCAGGGGCGGTCGTTGACGATCAGCAGCGTCCCCAACTGCCGCAGGAGGGCGCTCGAGGCATGGGCGACAGCCAGCAGCTCGTCGTCCGGCAGCAGCTTCTCGCGCAGCTGGACGATGTCGACGCCGCCGGCGACAGCAGCCCGCAGCAGGTCGGGGAGCTCGCTCCCGTCGGGTTTCGCGTCGCACACGAGATACAGCCTCGCGGCCGCGAGGCGCATGCGCCGCTCGGCGCCCGGATCCTGGATTGGCATGTTCGGCAGTCTGGCAGGAGCGCGACGCCGGCTCTACGTCAGGCTTGCTCGGTCGCGCCCAGGAACTCCACGAGCAGCTCGTTGACGCGCTCGGGCGCGTCGTGCTGCACCCAGTGTGTGGCGTCGGGCAGGTACTCGACGCGCGCGTTGGGGACCCACTTGGGTTCCGGCAGGGCGAGCTCGCGTCCGAGCACCGAGTCGCGCTCGCCCCAGATGACCAGCACGGGCGCGACGATCGGGCTCATTCGCGCGAGCGCTCGGCCGGGCGTTTGGCGCAGCGCGGCTCTGTAGTAGTTGAGCATGCCTTTCAAGGCTCCTGGCCGCGACCAGGACTCGACGTAGCGCTCGAGGTCCTTGCGACTGAAGCCGTTGGGCGATTCGCGCAGCGCGCCTCTGAGCGCGCGGAAGTCGTTCGCCGCGAGCATCCTTTCGGGAATGAAGGGCAGCTGAAAGAAGAACATGTACCAGCTCTTTCGCAGCTGCTTGAGGGTGCGAAACCCGGCGAGCATGCGCGCGGGGTGAGGGACGTTGAGGATGGCCACACGCTCGACCACCTCGGGATGCTCCATCGCCGTGAGATAGGCCACCGCGGCGCCCCAATCGTGACCGACGACATGCGCGCGCTCGACGTCGAAGTGACGGATCAGGGCGGCAATGTCGCCGCTGAGCGCCGTTGCGTCGTAGTCGCGCCAGCTGCCAGGCTTCTCGGAGAGGTTGTAGCCGCGCATGTCGGGAGCGACGACGCGGTAGCCCGCCTGCACGAGCGCTGGGATCTGCCGGTGCCATGAATAGGAGAACTCGGGGAAGCCGTGCAGCAGCACGACCAGCGGCCCGCTGCCCGCCTCCACATAGTGAAGGCGCACGCCGTTGACCTCGACGTAGCCATCGGTGAGCCGCTCCATCACGTCAGTCGCGTCGCTCATGCCAGTCCCCTTCGGAAAGCCGCCAGAGCATTCCACGATAGTCCTAATCCGCGGAACGCGCAGCGCAGGCCATCGCGGCTGTTCGCATGCCTGCAAGAGCACGACTACGATCGACCGATGAGCCAACCGGCGCCCGATCGCGACAGTGCAACGGGGGCTCCCGACAGACTGCGGTTGGGCGGCCTGGAGTGGGCGCGGCGCACGGGCGGGCGGCTGACCGCAGCTGAGCGCCGCAGGCTGCTGGCAGCGGTGGCGCTGGGCCAATGGGAGAACGCGCTGGGTCGCGCGAAGCTGGCGCTTGGGCGCCTGCCGGAGGGGGCTGCGAACGTCGATCTGGAGACGTTCACGATGCCTGACTCGCGCTTCGCGCGCGAGGCTGAGCAGGCGTGCGCGGAGCTGCCCGCGGCGCTGGTGGGTCACTCCTACCGAACCTGGCTGTTCGGCCGCGCGCTGGCGGCTGTCGATGGCACCGAGCTGGACGTGGAGCTCTTCTACTGTGGCTCGCTGCTGCACGACCACGGCATCGCACACCCGACGCACGGCCGCGACTTCACGCTGGGCGGCGCTGAGCGGACGCTTCAGTGCGCGTCCAGCGCAGACGTGGAGGAGGAGCGCGCATTGACGTTGGCTGACGCCATTTGCGTGCACACGACGCCGGGGGTGGCGCTGGAGCGCGACGGGGCACTCGGCTGCTACCTGCAGTGGGGCGCGATGGTTGACGGAGCCGGGCTGCGGATGTGGGACATCGCACCCGCGAACGTGCGGGAGGTGCTGCGCCGCCATCCTCGCGGGGACTTCAAGCGCGAGCTCACGGCGATGATGCGCGCGGAGGCGCAGGCCGTCCCGGGCGGGCGCTTCAGCCTGCTGGTGCGCTGCGGCCTGCCGCTCGCTGTGCGCATGGCGCCGTTCGAGTCGTGAGCGCTGGTGCGGGCTAGCATCACCTGCATGCCTGACAGGCGGCGAGCGGACGTGGTTGTGGTGGGCGGCGGCATCATCGGGATGGCGATCGCATGGCGCGCGCGCCGGCGCGGCATGACGGTGACGCTGCTCGAGCGTGACGGCGCCGGCGAGGCCACCTCGCACGTCGCCGCGGGCATGCTCGCGCCTGTCGTGGAGGTCGAGTTCGGAGAGGCGGGGCGCAGGCTGCTCGAGCTGGGCTTGCGCTCGCTGGGGCTGTGGCCGGCGTTCGCAATGGATCTCGAGTCGAGCACGGGCACTTCGGTCGGTCTGCTGCGCACGGGCACGCTGCTGATCGCGCGCGACGAGGACGAGGCACGCGAGCTCGAGCGCCAGCTGGCCTTCCGTCGCTCGCTCGGGCTCGAGGTGGCGCGCCTGCGTGCGAGCGAGGCGCGTGAACGCGAGCCGGCGCTGGCGCCGACGCTGCGACTGGCGCTGGAGGCGCCTGACGATCATTCTGTCGATCCGCGCCTAGTCCTGGCTGCGCTTCGCAGCGCGTGCGACTCCGCCGGGGTGCAGCTGCGCGAGCACGCGCAGGTGGCATCCGTGGAGCTGGACGGCGCAGGTGCGCGCGCGACGGGTGTGAGACTGCAGGATGGGGAGCGCGTGGCGGCTGGGAACGTGGTGCTGGCGGCGGGTCCGTGGAGCGAGCAGATCGAGGGGCTGCCGGCGGACGCGGGTGTGCGGGTGCGTCCGGTGAAGGGTCAGATCGTGCGCCTGCGCGATCCGGCCGGGCCTGGGTTGCTGCGCCGCGTGGTGCGCTTCGACGGTGGCTATGTGGTGCCGCGGGAGGACGGTCGCTACGTGTTGGGCGCCACTGTGGAGGAGCGCGGCTTCGAGTTGGAGCCGACGGCGGGCGGCGTTTACGAGCTGCTGCGCGAGGCGCACGAGCTCGTGCCTGGGATCAGCGAGCTGGAGATCGAGGAGCTGTCGGTGGGTCTGCGCCCCGGCACCCCGGACAACGGTCCGGTGATCGGCCGGGCGGACGTCGAAGGCGTCATCTGGGCGACGGGCCACTATCGCAACGGCATCCTGCTGGCGCCGCTGACGGCAGAGCTGGTCGTCGGGCTGCTGCAGGAGGATTCCTCGATCAGCGATGTCTCGCCGGATCTCGACAGGCTGCTCTCCGCGTGCTCACCGGGGCGCTTCGCCGCCGTGGGTGCATCGGCGTGATCCTCGTCAACGGAGCGGGCTCCGACATACAGGCGGGTGACACGGTGCTCGCCGCGCTGACGCGCCTAGGCCTTGACGCGCAGGCGCGTGGCGTGGCGGTGGCGGTGGACGGCGAGGTGGTGCCGCGGGCCGCATGGGAGACGTTCTCGCTGGAGGGGGACGCGCGTGTCGAGGTGCTGAGCGCGATGCAGGGAGGATGATCTGAGGATGTCCGGTCCATTGAGTCAAACGAGTCGCCCGCTGGTGATCGCCGGCAGGGAGATGCGCTCGCGCCTGTTGCTGGGTACGGGTGGCTTTCCATCGCTGGAGCTGCTGGCGGAGGCGATCGCGGTGAGCGGCTGCGAGCTGGTGACGGTGGCGCTGCGGCGCGTCGGGGTGGGTGGGGATCTCAGACGTCGCGGTTCGCTGATGGATGTGGTGGCTGAAGCTGGCGTGGAGCTGCTGCCGAACACGGCGGGCTGCATGACGGCTCGCGACGCGGTGATCACCGCGCGCCTTGCGCGCGAGGCGTTTGCGACCGATTGGATCAAGCTCGAGGTGATCGGCGACGAGGACACTCTGCTGCCCGATGCGCCGGAGCTGCTGCGCGCGGCGGAGGAGCTCGTGGACGACGGCTTCGTGGTGCTGCCGTACACGACCGATGACCCTGTGCTGGCGCGCCGGCTGGCGGACATCGGCTGCGCGGCGGTGATGCCGTTGGGCTCTCCGATTGGCAGCGGCATGGGGATTCGCAACCCGTACAACATCGCTCTGATCCGCGAGGCGGTGGACGTGCCGGTGGTCCTGGACGCGGGCATTGGCACGGCCTCAGATGCGGCGCTTGCGATGGAGCTCGGCTGCGATGCGGTGATGGCGGCATCTGCGATCGCCCGCGCGCAGGACCCTGTGGCGATGGCGAAGGCGATGCGTGCCGCAGTCGAAGGGGGGCTGCTGGCGCGTGGCGCCGGGCGGATCCCCCGTCGCACCTATGCCACGCCGTCGACGCCGGAGGTGGGTCTGCCGGACTTTGGTGAGAGCGCGGCGCCCGTCAGCTGACGACTTCGATCGTGCCGTTCATGGTGGTGGGGTAGAGAGTGCACTCGTAGTGGATGACGCCGACCTTTTCGACCTTCACTTCAAAGCTCTTGCCTTCGCCGAAGCTCTTCGATGCGATGTGCTGGGCACCGGCGCCGACGCTGGTCACATTCGCCTGCGTCGAGTCGTAGTTGGTCCACCTGATCGTCGAGCCGACCTTGACGCGCACGGTGTCGGGGTCGATCGCGATGTTGCGATAGGCGATCTGCACGGTTCCGCTCTGGACGGGCGTGGATGGGGAGGGGGACGCAAACTTGGGAGTGGTGTCGACCTTGATGCTGGCGCCGCCGCTGCTCTTCGTGGTGGCGGTCGCGCCGGCTGACGTCCCAGTCCTTGCGGTCGTGGTGGCCGTGCTGCCGGCCGTCGAGCTCCCCGATGATCCGCAGCCGGCGAGGAGTGCCAGCGCGCAGCCGGTGAGCAGCATGGCGATACCCGTCTTCATCTGTTGCCGTCCCTCGTGAACGAGTTCATCGAGCCGGACAATTGCATAACCCGGCACCGGCGGTCACCGGTGGCTGCTCCCGCGAGCGCCTACACTGGCCGATTCGATGAGCGCACGTCACTTCCTCACAGGAGCAGAGCTGAGCGCGTCCGAGCTGGACGCGTTGCTTGACCGCGCGCTGGAGCTGAAGGCGGCGCCGCTCTCCTCGCGGGCCCTCGCTGACCGCAACGTCGCGCTGATCTTCGAGAAGCCCTCGACGCGCACGCGGGTTTCCTTCGAGGTGGGGATCGACGAGCTGGGCGGGCATGCGGTCGTGCTGCGCTCGGACGAGCTGCAGCTCTCTCGCGGCGAGGCGCCGCGCGACACCGCGCTGGTGCTCTCGCGCCACGTGGCGGCCGTGGGGCTTCGTACGGGGGCGGACGCGATCCTGGAGGAGCTCGCGGAGTACAGCTCGGTGCCGATCGTGAACATGCTCAGCGCGGGTCATCACCCGTGTCAGGCACTCGCGGATCTGCTGACGCTGCGCGAGGCCTACGGCGAGCTGGAGGGCCGGCGCCTGGCGTACATCGGCGACGGCAACAACATCGCGCGCTCGCTGGCGGTGCTCGGTGCGCTGGCAGGGATGCACGTGGCGTTCGCCTCACCCGAGGGCTACACGCTGGAGGACGACCTGCAGCTGCCTGCGGACGCGACGGGCACGGTGACGCTGTACACCGACCCGTATGAGGCTGTGCAGGGCGCGTGCGCGGTGTACACGGACGTGTGGGTGAGCATGGGCGATGAGAGCACGGCAGCGGAGCGGCGCAGCGCGCTTGCGGCCTACCGTCTGGACGACGCGCTGCTGGACGCTGCCGCGGATGGCGCCTTTGCGATGCACGACCTGCCGGCGCACCCGGGTGAGGAGATCACCCCGGAGGTGCTGTACGGCGCGCGCGAGCGCATCTGGGATCAAGCTGAGAACCGCCGTCACGCGCAGAAGGCGCTCCTGGAGCTGCTTGTGGCGCCAAGTGCACTGCAATGAGCACCGACACGGCCCCCGCGCGCCCGCAGCGGGGCGATGAGCTCGAGCTGACGATCGACGCGCTGGCGTTCGGCGGCGAGGGCGTCGCGCGCCTGGGCGACAGCGGCTACGTGGTGTTCGTGGCCGGGGCGATCCCGGGCGACAGGGTGCGCGCGGTCGTGCACAAGCGCAAGCGCAGCTACGCGCATGCGCGCACGCTGGAGGTGCTCGAGCCGAGCCCGGAGCGGATCGCGCCGGTGGCCGACCACCCGGGCGTGGCCTGGCAGGTGATCCCTTACGAGCGCCAGCTGGAGATCAAGCGCGCGCAGGTGGACGAGGCGCTGCGACGGATCGGGCATTTGGACGGCTTTGAGCTCGAGGAGATCGTCCCCGCGCTGGAACAGTGGCGCTATCGCAACAAGCTCGAGTACTCCTTCGGTGGTGGCGACGCGCCCGACTCGGAGCTCGTGTGCGGCTTTCACGCGCCGGCGGGTGGCAACCGGGTAACGGCGATGGAGGACTGCATGCTGGCCTCCGAGCTCAGCAACCTGACGCGCCGCGTGGCGCTCGAGTGGTGCCGAGCGCAGGGACTCAGCGCGTGGGAGCGCAGTGCCCGCCGCGGCGCTGACGGCGCCGAGAGCGGCGGTCGCGGCGAGCGCGTGGGGCCGGCGCCGGACGGACGCGCGCGCCTGCGCAACCTGGTCGTGCGCGAAGGCAGGCGAACCGGCAAGCTGCAGGTACGGATCGTGACGACCGAGGGCGAGCTGGAGGTGGGCGAGCTCGCCGGGGCGTTGAGCGAGGCGCTGGGCGAGAGCCTGAGCGGCGTGCTGTGGACGCGCTCGCGCAGTCTGGCGGAGACGACGGCGGGCGGCGAAACGGAGCTGGTGTGGGGCGAGGCGGAGCTGCCGGAGCGCCTTGGCGAGCTGGACTTGCTGATTTCCGCCGAGGCGTTCTTTCAGACGAACACGGAGATGGCGGAGCTTCTGTACGGCATCGCCGAGGAGTACGCGGCGCTCGGGGGCTGGGAGCGGGTGTATGACCTGTATTCGGGGATCGGCACGATCGCCCTGACGCTGGCGCAGCGGGCGGGCGAGGTGTGGGGAATCGAGCTGATCGAGCCGGCCGTGGCGGATGCGATCGCGGGCGCGCGCAGGAACGAGATCAGGAACGTGCGCTTCTTCGCCGGCGACACGCGCACCGCGCTCCCCGAGCTGGTCGAACGCGCCGGACGCCCGGATCTCGTGATCGTCGACCCGCCGCGCGCGGGTCTCTCCAAGAAGGTCGTGCACCGCATCATCGACGCGGCGCCCAAGCGCATCGTCTACGTCTCCTGCAACCCCACCACGCTTGCCCCCAACGCGGCGGAACTGGTTGAGGCCGGTTGGATGCTTCGCAAGGTGCGTCCCGTGGACATGTTCCCCCAAACGCACCACATCGAGTGCGTCGCCCT
>DATBZG010000228.1:0-2263 GCA_036513335.1 Solirubrobacteraceae bacterium
CCGGCGCTAGACGGACCCGGCAGGCGCGCCGCCCGTAGCCTCCTGGGCAAGCCGCGCCAGTGGCTCCCCGACCAGTCGGTGCGTGATCCACTCGTCCATCGTCTTCGCCCCGAGGCTCTTGTAGAAGCCGAGCGCCAGCTCATTCCAATGCAGCGCCGTCCATTCCAGCCGCCCGCCGTACTCCTGGGCCGCCGCCGCAACCGCAGCAAGCAGCGCCCGCCCGACGCCCGCGCCGCGATGCTCCGGACGTACGAAAACGTCCTCCAGCCAAACTCCGGGCCGCGCCAGGAAGCTCGAGAACGTCGGAAAGTAGACGGCGTAGCCGGCCGCTCGCGAATCGCACTCGCCGATCAGCGCCCGCGCGGCTGGTCGCTCCCCGAACAGCGCCTCGCCGAGAAGCTCCTCGGTTGCTTGCAGCTCGTCCTCCAGGTGCTCGTACACAGCCAGCTCGGCAAACAGTTCCAGCAGCAACGGCACGTCCTCGACGTTCGCGTCGCGCACTGTCACGCGCCCGCCCTGCCCGGCACCGCCCGCGTCCGTCAAGCAGCGTCCCGCTCAGCAGCGGCGCGATCCGGGCGCTCGGGGTACACCTCGTCGATCGTGCTCAGAGGCACGTATGGCGCGCCCGCCGCTGCCTCGATCGCGCCCGCGCCACCGGCAAGCCGGTCGAGCACGCTGATCACGCCGCAGATCTCATGCCCAGCCTCCTGCACCGCAGCAATCGCAGCCAGCGTCGAGCCACCGGTGGTGACAACATCCTCGACGATCACGCAGCGGTCCTCCGCACTGAGCAAGGGCCCCTCGATCCGCCGCTGCAGGCCGTGGGCCTTCGCGTCCTTGCGCACGAAGAACGCCTTCGCGTCCCCTCCGCCAGCGAGCGCTGCGCAGGCAACGGGGTCCGCGCCCATGGTCATACCGCCGACCGCCGTGCCCTCCCACTCCTTGACGTGCGCGGCCACGAGCGTCGCCAGCGCCGCAAAACCCCTGGGCCGCAGGACCGCGCGCTTGGCGTCCACGTAGTACTCAGCCACCGCGCCGCTGGTCAGCGTGACTTGGCCGATAACCAGGGCATGCTCGCGAAGCTCCGCCACCAGCTGCTCCCGCGCCGCGCCGAGCTCGGCCGTATATCCGTCTATCGCGTCCACGCAGGCACCTAATCTAGCGGCGTGATCTCCATGATCGTGAAATTGCTGCGCTTGGCTTCATTCGTGATCTGCCTGATCGTGATCGCGTCCTTCGTGCTGTTCGCCGCCAACAGGACCAACAGCGCCTCCAAACACCAGACGGAAAAGATCGCGGGTACCCCGGCCTCGCAATCCAGTGGCAGCTCGACCAAGCACGAGAGCGGCGTGCACAAAGCAATCGACGAAGCCTCCCAGAAGCTCACCTCGCCGTTTGCCGGGGTGGTGTCCGGCTCGAGCAGCGAATGGCTCATACACGGCGTCAAGCTGCTGATCGCGCTCGCCGTCTACGGCTTCGGACTCAGCTACATCGCCCGCGCGATCAGTATTCGCGTCTAGCGCCCGTCGGGCCTATTCGTAGTAGACGTCGACGGGCGTGCCCGTCTGCACCCACGCGTAGATCGCCGGCGCGTCAGGTATCGGCACGCGCAGGCAGCCGTGGCTGGCCGCATACGTGGGGACTTCCGGGTAGCCGTGGATCGCGTATCCGCGGATGAAGTAGTTGGAGTCGACCATGCCCTCGCTGTTTACCCCGGGGGTCTTCAGGTAGACCTGGAAGCGCCCGAGCACGGTCGGCGTCGAGGGCTTCCCCGAGCTCGTCGTGTAGATCTTGCGCACGCGCCCGCCCGGTTCGATCTCAGCCAGGACCTGGCGCGTGAGGTTGGCCTCCACGTGCCGGCCGTCCCCGCGATAGCGCACGTGGAAGCTGCCCGCATGGCGGGCGAGCAGCTCGAATACCTGCGTGCCCGCGTAGGGGATGCGCGAGAGGCCCGTCATCTTGCGATAGGCAACCAGCGCCTGGCCGGTGCCTTCATCGAGCACTCCCGTCAGCGGCACCGCGTAATGCAGGGCGTTCAGCTCGGACTGCAGCAGTCGCACCGACTCGTCCTGGGCTCCCAACCCGAGATCCGCGTGCACGTAGCGCACGCCACCGAGTCGGGCGCTGAACGCGCTCTGTTCGGCGGTCGCTGCGTGCGCGACCCGCACCTGCAGGAGCCCCGCGTATTTGCTTGTAAAGCCGACCTGGAACCGCCCCGCGCCGGCGCTGCCCGCAAGCACGCTGACGAGCTTCGTGCCCATCT
>DATBZG010000229.1:0-27739 GCA_036513335.1 Solirubrobacteraceae bacterium
CCTGATCTCGCCCGAGCGCGCGCCGCTCGTGCGCGTGCTCGCTGCCCGGGCGGGCCTGCAGGCGGCGGAGGGGCCGGACCTCACCGTCGGCCTGGCGGCGCTCGAGCGCGATGCGGCCGCGCTCGTGGAGCTGCTGAGCCAGATCGAGGACGCGAGCGTCGACCCGCGCGTGAGCGCATGGCTGCACCGCGCCACCACCTGGCGCGGCAACGTCGACGTGCAGCGCTCCGGTGAGGACCCCGTCTTCGTGCTGCTCGGCGAGCACGAACGTCTTCCGGCGGAGTTGCGCGCGCAGGCCGTCAGCGCTCCGGGGGGGTCAACCGTCCCGCTGACGCTCGCCTGCTGGCAGCAGATGGGGGCGCTGGATGCCTGGGTCAGCCCCGCCGCCAGGCGCTGCATCGCGGCGCTCGAGGAGGGCCGCCCGGCGCCCCCGGCCGTTCTCGAGCTCTCGAGTGTGCACGAGAATCCGACGTTCGTCCTCGCGCCCGGGCACGACGCGTCCCTGATGGAGCGGTTCGCGCAGCTCCGAGGCGCGCTCGCCCCGATCAACCGTCGCGGGGCCGGGAGAGAGCACGCGCAGCTGGCGGCGATCAGCGCCGACCCATTCTGCGTGCCGCAGCTCGACCGTTTCCTCGCCGAGGGTGAGGTCTGGGTCGACCCGGACGCGCTCGCGGTGCTGCAGGAGATCCGCGAGGAGCACGCCCGTGCCGCGGGGCTCGTGGCGCTGTCGGGCGCCACCGACGGCGACCTCGATGACTCGATCCTGCCCAACCTTGGCGGTGAGCTGAAGCCCTTCCAGCGCGCGGGGGTCAGCTACCTGCTCGAGCGTCGACGGGCGTTCCTCGCCGACGAGCAGGGGCTGGGCAAGACGATCGAGGCGCTCGCAACCGTCGAGGCGGCGGGCGCATACCCGGCGGTGGTGGTGTGTCCCGCGAGCCTCAAGCTCAACTGGGCGCGCGAGCTCGAGCGCTGGCTGCCTGGCCGCAGCGTGCAGGCGCTGTCCGGGAACGGCGGTGCGCGCTCGGCCGATGCGGACGCGGGGCTCGCGCCGGCGGACGTGACGATCGTCAACTACGACATCGTGGCCGCGCGTCTGGAGCAGCTGTGCGCGCTGGCGCCACGGGCACTCGTGCTCGACGAGTCCCACTACTGCAAGAACGCCGCCGCCAAGCGCACCCAGGCGGTGCAGCGGCTCTCTGCGGTCGTTCCGCGCGAGGGCCTCGTGCTGGCGCTCACGGGAACGCCTGTGGTCAACCGCCCGGCGGAGCTGATCTCCCAGCTACGCATCATCGGGCGACTCGAGGACTTCGGCTCGGGTGTGCGCTTCGGCGAGCGCTTCCGCGGCCCGGACGCGCATCTGCGCCTGCACTGGCACCTGCGCGCGCGCTGCTTCGTGCGTCGTTTGAAGGCGGACGTGCTCCCGCAGCTGCCGGCCAAGACACGCGCAATCGTGCCCGTCGAGCTCGACAACCAGGCGGAATACCGGCTCGCCGAGCGCGACCTCGTGGCGTGGCTGCGCAGTCAACCGCTGGACCTGCGCGAGCTCGACGCGAAGGTCGCGGCGGCGCTGCGCGCCGAGCGCCTGGTGCGGCTCAACGCGCTGAAGCTACTCGCTGCGCGGGGAAAGCTGAACGCAGCGCTCGCCTGGATCCACGACTTCTGCTCCTCCGGCGAGCGCCTGGTCGTGTTCGCGGGCCACCGCGAGGTCCAGCGGGCGGTGATCGAGCGCTTCCCGGCCGCGCTCCACATCCTCGGCGAGGACAGTGCCGTCGCCAGGGACAAGGCGCTGCAGGCCTTCCAGGCGCCTGACGCCGAGCAGGCCAATCAGATGATCGTCTGCTCGATCGAGGTCGCCGGTCACGGTCTCACGCTGACCCGCTCCTCCAACGTCGTGTTCCTCGAGCTCGCCTGGACGCCCGCCAAGCACGACCAGGCTGAGGATCGCTGCCACCGGATCGGCCAGCAGGACGCCGTGAACGCCTACTACCTGCTCGCGGCGGACACGATCGACGAGACGATCTCAGAGCTGCTGGAGCGCAAGCGCGCCGTGATCGGCGCGGTCACCGACGGCCAGGAGGAGGACGAGGAGGGGGTGGTGGATGCGCTCGTGCGCGAGCTGCGCGGCGCGCCCTTCCGTCATCTGCAGGCCGTCGCCTGAGCGGCCGCGAGCGGCGCTCACGGCTGCAACACGAGCGCGTTCATGATGTCGCCCCAGGTTTCGACTTCGTAGGCTTCGAATTCGGTCCACTTTTCTTCGAGCACGACGGTGCGCTGGGCGAGCGCGTGCTCCTGCGGAGTCTCGTAGGCGGCGAGGGCGTGCGGCAGAAAGCCGGGAGCGACCCAAGAGGGCATGAAGCGCTGATCGAAGCTCACCGTGCTCGCCGGCAGGGTTCGGTAGTCGCTCGCAACCCACGCCCCAATGTCCGCACAAAGATGCGGCACGGCGAGCGAGATCAGCGTCCTGCCCTTCGCGACATATGCGCGCACGGCCTTTGTCAGTGTGCGGTTGCTCCAATGCAGCGCCTGCACTGCGCGTTCGAACCTGCGCGTCGGCTCGAGGTTGCGCTGGACCACGGTGGTCACCATCGTTCCGATCACCTCGTTGCTGAGCTGTTCGGAGTCGACGTCCTGCGGCGATTCGGCGGCGGCCTGCGGGCATTCCCGGCGTACCCCGGCAAGGACGCCCGCCAGCTGCGCGCGCGCGCTCGGGATGTGCGCGGCGAAGTAACTGACGAGCGCGTAGTTCGCCTGCAGGTAGGCCTGTGTCGCGGCGGCGTCGCCAGAGGCTGCCTGAGCGCCCGCCGGTGCGAGCGAAAGCCCCGCGAGCGCCGCCGTCGCCAGGAAGGCGGAAAGCCATCGCACCCTCATCGCTTCAGAGCGTAGGGCATGCACGCTCCGCTGGTGCCGCGAAGAAGTTGGTAAGGATGCGCCCCGTCGCGAAACCTCTCGCCGGGGCGCGTGTCGGCTACCAAGTATTGTCGCGTCGGGACTGCACCCGCACATGAAACGCAAGAGTTACATCGTCCTGCCGGTCGCGGTCCTAGCCTGGGGCATCGCTGCGCTCGCCACCGGTTCAGCCGGGCTTGGCCTGTTTGGTAGCAGCCCTACCACCAAGACAGTCGGCACCAAGGTAGCCGGGAGCTCGCCCGCCTGCCTGCCCTCGACATTCGACCACAGCGCGAGCCTGCCGGGAACCGATGTGGACGTCTCGCCGGAGCCGGAAAGCGCCACCGCCAACCCGGACACCCAGATCAGCTTCCTCGGCACCGAAGCCGCAAACGTCCGCCAGGTCTCGGTCGTCGGCTCGCAGTCAGGGCAACATACGGGCAGCCTGCACGCCTACTCCCAGGGCGACGGTGCGAGCTTCGTGCCGTCGCAGCCGTTTCAGGCGGGAGAGAGGGTGTCGGTGAAGGCGGTGATCGAGGCTGGCGGGTCTGGCAGGCCGGTGTCGTTCGGCTTTCACGTCGACACTCCCTATCCGACCGCCGAAGTGCCCGAGTTCGGCAATCCCCAGGCCGCGCCGGCGGACTACCAGAGCCTCGACACGATGCCCGGAGCGCAGGCCCCGATCCTGACGGTCACGGTGCCGGACCGAGACCCCGCGGCGGGCGACATCTTCACGACAAACGGACCTGGCCCGGGACAGTACGGCCCGTTGATCTACACATCCCAGGGGCGGCTC
Source organism: Solirubrobacteraceae bacterium (assembly GCA_036513335.1). GTDB lineage: Bacteria > Actinomycetota > Thermoleophilia > Solirubrobacterales > Solirubrobacteraceae > Palsa-744. The sequence continues at coordinate 3,683 of DATBZG010000229.1, forward strand.
GTGTGGTTCGACAAGCTGCCCGCGGGCGAAACGGCGGAGGACCTCAACGTGCAGACCTACGAAGGCCGGCGCGACCTGACCTGGTGGCGAGGGCGGGTGCTCTCGTTGGGCTTCGGCCAGGGCGAGGACGTGGTCATGAACGCCAGTTATCAGACGCTCGCCACGGTCCGCGGCGGCAACGGCCTGCATGCCGACCTGCACGAGTTCCAGATCGAGCCCCACGACGTCGCCTACGTCACGGCGTTCAACCCGATCCGCTGCAACCTCTCCTCCTCGGAAGGCTCGCGCAACGACTCGATCATCGACACGGCGATCCAGGAGATCGACATCAAGACGGGCCTCGTGCGCTGGGAATGGCACAGCCTCGACCACGTCAAGGTCAGTGAATCAGAGACCTCACCACCGGCCTCCACGCCGTGGGACTGGTTTCACCTGAACTCGATCGATCTGCAGGCCAACGGGGACGTGTTCATCTCCGCCCGCAGCACCTGGGCCGGCTACCAGTTGGAAGGGGGCAGCGGCAAGATCCTCTGGCGCCTGGGCGGGACCAACAGCTCCTTCAAGATGGGCCCGGGCACGAAGACCGCCTGGCAGCACGACGGGCGCATCCTTCCCGACGGCGAAGTGACGTTCTTCGACGACGGCTCAAACCCTCCGGAGCACACCGAATCACGAGGGATCAGGGTGGCGCTCGACTTCGCAACCCACGAAGCGCGCCTGGTCAAGGCCTTCACCCACCCGGACCCGCCGGTGCTCTCCTCCAGCCAGGGCAACATGCAGACGCTCGCCGCCGGCAACACCGTCGTCGAGTTCGGCGGCGTACCGGAGATGACCGAGTTCGCGCCGGACGGCACGCTGCTGTTCGACGCCCACCTGCCGTACGACATGGCCTCCTACCGCGGCTATCGCTACCCCTGGAGCGGGCACCCGCTGAGCTCTCCGGCGGTGCTCGCCACGCTCAACAACACGAGCGAAGAGACGATCGTGCGCATGAGCTGGAACGGCGCGAGCGAAGTGGCGTCATGGCGCGTGCTCGCAGGCCTTCACGAAGGCTCGCTCGCCGCACAGGCGACGATCGCCCCGACCGGCTTCGAAAGCTCGACGATGCTGCCCAAGAAGTACGAGTACGTGGAGGTCCAGGCCCTCTCCTCGGACGGTCGCGTGCTGGGCAGCTCGCATACGACGCGCATCCGCCCCTATTCCGCCTCGCTGGCGTCAGGATGAGGACGCTGCTGTTGTCAAGCCGCCACGCTGCCGGCTCAGTAGCCGTTGGACTTGGCCTTCGGCTTCTTGCTCGTCGTGGTCGTCTTGCTCGTGCTCGTTTCCTGGCTCGAGCTGCGCGTGCCGGAGGTGCTTGACCCTTTGCTGCCGCACCCTGCCACCGCCACGGTGACGACCAGCGCTAGCATGGCGGTCGGTAGCGTACGTTTGCTCATGGGCTGGGACTCCTTCTGTCGCTCGACGACTTCGGCCCATCACCCTACCAGGCGTTCTTGGCGTCAAACCTCCCTTGCGCCGAGGGTCGAACACCCACGAGCACTGGCGAGACGACGGCTGATGGCACCCACGATTACACGGCAAAGCAGCGCACCATGAGGTGGCACGGATGAGCATCGCGACGCCACCGATCGCCGACGCGACGTCACCGGAGCCGGGCGGACGCCTGGGGCTCTCGCGCTCGGGGTGGCTGCTCGTCGTCTGCTGCGTGGCGCAGTTCATGGTGATCCTCGACCTGAGCATCGTCAACGTGGCGTTGCCCTCGATCCAGTCGGCGCTCGGCTTCTCGGCGCCGGAACTGCAGTGGATCGTTGACGCGTACTCGATCACCTTCGCGGGCTTTCTGATGCTCGGCGGTCGCGCCGCTGATCACTTTGGTCAGCGTCGGATGTTCGTCCTGGCGCTGTTTGTGTTCGCCGCGGCCTCGTTGGCCGGCGGCCTCGCGCCGGACCGGGGAACGCTCGTCGCTGCGCGCGCCGTGCAGGGCTTCGGCGGCGCGCTGATGGCGGCGTGCTCGCTGGCAGTGATCACCTCCTCCTTCCCGCCGGGCCCGCAGCTGCACCGTGCGATCGGCGCCTGGGCGGCGATGAACGGTCTGGGCGGCGCCGCGGGGATGCTGTTCGGGGGGATCATCACCCAGGAGCTCAGCTGGCGCTGGGTGCTGCTGATCAACCCGCCGATCGGGCTCGCGGGCGGGCTGATCGCCTACGCGGTCGTGAGCGAGCGCAGGCGCGCGCCGGGACGGAGCTTCGACCTGGCCGGAGCGCTGACGTTGACGATCGGTCAGATGGTGCTCGTCTACGGAATCGTGGAAGCGGGTCTGGCCGGCCTTGGCACCGCCGCTGCGCTCGGCCCGATCTTCGGCGGCATCGCCCTGCTGGCGGCCTTCGGCGTGATCGAGGCGCGTTTCGCGAAGGAACCGCTGATCCCGTTCAAGGAGCTGACCAGGCCTCTGCGAATCGCCAACAACATCGTGCTGCTGTTCAGCGCGTCGCTGTTCCCGATGTGGTTCGTGAGCTCTCTGTACCTGCAGCAGGTGCTCTACCTCTCGCCCCTGGACACGGGGCTGATCTTCCTGCCGATGACGCTGATGATCATGCTGGTCGCCTCGCGCGCCGGCAAACTGGTCAGCCACTTCGGGGTACGTCCGGTGCTCGGTGGTGGCCTCGTGCTGCTCACGGCCGGGATGCTGCTGCTCGCGAAAATCGGCTCTAGCGGCAGCCCGATCGTCTACATCATGATCCCCGGCCTGTTGACCGCGGCGGGGATCGCGATGTCGATCGTGCCCTCGACGATCGCGGCCACGCAGGGAGCCAAAGAGGGCCAGGCGGGGCTCGCCTCGGGCCTCGTGAACACCTCACGCCAGGTCGGCGGTGGGCTGGGCCTCGCGATCCTCGTCACGCTCGCCACTTCGCGCAGCAGCCATCTGATCGGCAACGGCCACGGCGTGGCGCAGTCGCTTACAGATGGCTTTCGCCTCGCCTACCTGATCGGCGGTGGCCTGGCGGCGGCGGCGGCGCTGGTGACGTTCACATCGCTGCCCAAGCCGGACGGCGTGCTGCTGCCGGCGGCCAGGCGCCTGGCGGTGGCGGTGGCGGTTGTCGTCGCTGTGTTCGTGGCCGTCGACTTCGCCTTCGCGGGCTCCCACGGCGCACCCGTGGGCGCCTACACGACCCGCGGTGCCTACAGTTTCGTGACGGCGCCCGCGCTGCACCCGCCGAAGCTCAAGCGGGAAGGCACGACCGCGCCCGCCGGCGAGCTGGAGTCGGGCTACATCTTCACCACCAACTTCTACAACCTCAACTACCCGCCGCTGATCGGCCAGAGCGGTCCGATGATCCTCGACGACAAACTGCAGCCGGTGTGGTTCAAGCCTGTGCCGGAAAAGCTCGTGGCCTCCAACCTCAGCCTCCAGAGCTACGAAGGCAAGCCGGCGCTCGCCTGGTGGCAGGGGGTCGTAACGAGCACCGGTTCGACGGAAAGCGGCGAAGACGTGGTCGTGAACCAGCACTACCAGACGGTCGCGAGGATTCGCGGCAAGGACGGCTGGAAGCTCACGCTGCACGCGATCGACATCTCAGGGGAAGACGTCTGGGTCACGGCCAACAAGAACATCGCCAAGAACCTGTCCAACTACGGTGGCGCCTATAACGGTGCGCTGATCGACTCCGCGGTGCAGGAGTACAACCTGAAAACGGGCAAGCTCCTGCTCACGTGGGACGCGCTCGACCACATCCCTCTGGGCGACTCGCGCTCGACGGTCCCGACCAATGGCTTCCCGTGGGACGCATACCACGTCAACGCGGTCGACCTGGCGGGCGACGGCACGTTCCTGGTATCCATGCGCAACACATGGGCCGCGTACCTCGTGAACATCCAGACGGGCAAGATCGCGTGGACCCTCGGAGGCAGGCACTCGAGCTTCACCTTTGGCCCGAAGGCGGAATTCCAGTGGCAGCACGACGTGGCGCTCGGGCCTGACTCGACGGTGACGATGTTCGACGACCACTGCTGCCAGTTGACCGGCGGAGGCACCTCGGTCCCGGCCACTGGGCCGTCTCGTGGGCTCGTGCTGAAGCTCGACCAGCAGACGCACACGGCGACGCTGCTCCACCAGTACACGGGCAACGACGAATTCGAATCGGAATACATGGGCGACACCCAGCCGCTGCCGAGCGGCAACACGCTCGTGGGTTGGGGCTCGGAGCCCTACTTCAGCGAATACGGCCCCTCCGGCAAGCTACTGCTGGAAGCGCGCTTCCCAGGCAACGACCTCAGCTACCGCACGATGCGCGAGCAGTGGGTCGGCTTGCCGCTCACCTCGCCCTCCGTCGTCGCGCGACGCAGCACCGGTAAGACGCGCGTGTACGTCAGCTGGAACGGAGCCACGCAGGTGGTGTCCTGGAGGGTCATGGCGGGCGAAAGCGCCGGGCGGCTGGCCGTCGTGGCGAGCGCCGACAAGAGCGGCTTCCAGACGGCGATCCCCGTTGCGGGTAGCTACGCGAGCCTCGAGGTGCAGGCGCTCGACTCATCCGGCAAGGTGATCGGAACTTCTCAGATGCTCTCGGGTTCGACTCAATGATGACTCGCGCGAAAGCGCTGCTCGTGACGCTGGCGATGGGCGCTGGCCTGTGCGCGTGCGGCTCCACCTCCTCGGCCTCCTCGGCCAACTCCTCGAGCGCCACCGCGGACCCGCCGGCGACGGCTGCAGTGAGCGCGCACGCCGGCGCCTCCAGCCCGATCGCCGTCTCGCCCCAGCCCGGCACGCCCGATGCCTCCCCGAGCACCCAGATCAGCTTCCTCGGGCCCGCCGGCACGCACGTGTCGGACGTACACGTCGTCGGCTCGCACACGGGTACGCACGCAGGTGTGCTGCGCGCGTACTCGACCGGGACCGGCGAAAGCTTCCTGCCCGCGCACGCCTTCTCCGCCGGGGAGCGCGTGAAGGTCAGCGCGAAGGCCACCGTCGGCTCCGCCTCCTACACGCTCAGCACGAGCTTCACGGTCGCCCACCAGGCGCCGGTCGGCCAGACGGAGTTCCCGATCAAACAGGGCAACTCCCACGAAGTGCAGCACTACAGCTCTGCGCCTTCGCTGACGCCCTCGACGGTGCGCATCACCACCCCCGCCAAGAGCGGCGCCTCGCCCGGTGACCTGTTCCTTGCGCCCTATCAGGGCGACGGCTCCGCGGGACCGATGATCACCGAACAGAACGGCAGCCTCGTGTGGTTTCACCCGCTTCCCTCCGGCGAGGATGCAACGAGCCTGAAACTGCAGGAATACGAAGGCAAGCCTGTGTTGGCCTGGTGGCAGGGACGCATCCTCGAGGTTGGCTTCGGGCAGGGCGAAGACGTGCTCTACAACACCAGCTACCAGAAGGTGGCAGCCGTGCGAGCGGGCAACGGCTACCACGCGGACCTGCATGAATTCCGCCTCACCCCGGAAGGAACCGCGTGGATCGACATCTTCGACCCGATCGAGATGAACCTGTCCTCCTACCACGGCCTCTCCAAGGGGATCCTCACGGACTCGGTGATCGAGGAGGTCGACGTGAAGACCGGCCTGGTCATGTGGCAGTGGCATGCGCTGGGTCACATCTCACCGGGCGAATCCCACAACGCGGCGCCGAAGTACGACTACCCCTGGGACTACGTGCACATCAATTCGATCTCCCCGGGCCCAACAGGCCAGGAATCGCCGTCTGGTGCCGATCACCCGGGTGACGTACTGCTCTCCTCGCGCAACACGTGGACGCTGTACAACGTGAACATCGACAGCGGCGCGGTGCTTTGGCGACTGGGCGGCGATCACTCGAGCTTCAAGCTGGGGTCGGGTACGCGCACCTACTGGCAGCACGACGCCGCCTGGCAGCCGGACGGCCTGATCTCGGTCTTCGACAACGGCTCTGACCCGCCGGAGGAGAAGCAGTCGCGCGGGATCGAGCTCGACCCGAACCTCTCCAACCACACGGTCACGCTCGTCAAAGCCTTCACCAACCCGACGAAAACGCTGCTGGCTTCCAGCCAGGGCGACATGCTCCCCCTGTCCGGCGGCAACTGGCTGATGGGCTACGGGGGACTGCCGAACTTCACCGAGTACGACAGCTCCGGGCACGTGCTGCTCGACGGCACTCTCGGCAAGAACGTGCAGGACTTCAGGACGTACCTGTCCCCGTGGAGCGGACAGCCGACGGGCTCGCCCTCGGCCGTCGCCTCGGCAGGATCAGGCGGCACGATCTCGGTATCGGTGAGCTGGAACGGCGCCACGCAGGTCGCCTCTTGGAGGGTCCTCGCGGGAGCCTCGAGCGGCGCGCTCAGCCCCGTCACCACATCCGCTAAGTCGGGCTTTCAGACGACGATCGCCGCCTCGAGCGCTGGGCCTTATGTGGCTGTCCAGGCGCTCAACTCCGCGGGCGAAGTGATCGGCACCTCGCCGACGATCAAGGACTAGTGAGCCGCGTCTCCGGCCGCGCTCGCGCGGGCGCAGCGTTTGCGCTCGCAGGCGGGCTCCTGCTGCTGGCGGGGATCGGGCTGGTGGTGCTCGGAGCGGCGCACTCGGCGACCGGGTCGCAGGCGCCGTCGCACGCGATCTCGCCGTCGTGCGTCCCGGCGCAGCTGAACGTCTCCGCGGCGCTGGCGGGCGAACGCGTGACCGTCTCGCCGGGTCCGCATACGAAGGATGCCTCGGCCGAAACCCAGATCAGCATGCTCGAGCGGGCGGGTGGGGGCGCTGCTCTGAAGCTCGCGGACGTGACCGTCACGGGCTCGCAATCGGGCCCGCACCGCGGGCGCCTGCTCGCGTACTCGCAGGGGGACGGCGCGAGCTTCGTGCCGGATCATGCATTCGCGGAAGGCGAGCGCGTGAGCGTGCACGCCGAGCTCGTGCAATCCGGACACGCGATTCCGTTCGCGTGGAGCTTCACTGTGGCGGTACGCGACCGACCGGGCTCCTCCAGTGCCGCGGTTGTGGGCGTCGCCAAGAATCCAGCCGCGCGCGGCTCGACGCCGCGGGAATATCAGAGCTTTCACTCGCGTCCGGGACTGCGCCCGCCCGATGTGACGGTTTCCTCGCAAGACCGCACGGCGACCGGTGATCTGTTCCTCGCTCCATACGCGGGCGTTGGCCAGTACGGGCCGATGATCCTGAACGCTCACGGCCAGCTGATCTGGTTCAAGGCGCTCTCGCCGCCGGGCACGCGTGCGGGCAACCTGCGCGTGCAGTCCTACGAAGGCAAGCCGGTGCTCACCTGGTGGCAGGACCCGCTGATCGCCGACGGCAGCAGGACAGCCGGGGACGTGATCGCGAACAGCGCCTACGAGACGATCGCTGTCGTGCGTGCCGGCAATGGCTACCAGCCCGATCTACACGAATTTCAGATCACACCGCAGGGGACGGCGCTGATCACCGTGTATGACGCGATCGACTGCGATCTGTCGGGTGTTGGCGGACCGCGCGACGGCGCGGTCGCGGACACGTTGATGCAGGAAATCGACCTGCGGACCGGCCTCGTGATGTATGAGTGGCACAGCCTGGATCACGTACCGCTCGAGAGCTCTTACTCCTCGCCCAAGACCACCAGCCGCGCCGTTCCGTTCGACGACTTTCACATCAACTCCGTGAACGTCGAGCAGGACGGCGACCTGCTGATCGACTCGCGCAACACCTGGGCGGCATACGACGTTGATCCGAGGACCGGCCAGGTCCGGTGGGAGCTCGCAGGCAAGCACAGCAGCTTCAAGATGGGTCCCGGCACGGCCCCGGCGTGGCAGCACGACGCGGTCCAGCTGCCCGACGGCGCGATCACGTTCTTCGACAACGGCGCCTCCCCGAAGGTGCAGCCCCAATCGCGCGCGATCGAGGTCGCGCTCGATACGCAGGACATGAAGGCGACCCTGGTGCGCAGCTACGCACACGAGAACCCGCTGGTGGCGGACAGTCAGGGCAACCTGCAGGTGACCACAGAAGGCGACTGGATGGTCGGCTGGGGTCAGGCCGGCTACTTCTCGGAGCTCGCGCCCACCGGTCAAGTGCTCTTCAACGCCCATCTGCCCCCGAAGTGGGAGTCCTACCGCACCTTCGTCTTCCCCTGGAGTGGCGACCCGTCGCAGCCGCCGGCGCTTGCCGTCACGCGCGCCGCGGGCGCCGCCGGAGCGGTGACCCTCTACGCGAGTTGGAACGGCGCCACGGAAGTGGCCTCCTGGCGAGCGCTGGCAGGCTCCTCCTCGACCTCGCTCTCGCCCGTGGCGAGCGCGCCGAAGGTGGGCTTTGAGACGGCGATCGCGCTGCCGCGGGGTGTGTCCGACCCCTACGTCGCAGTGCAGGCGCTGAACGCCGCAGGGGCGGTCATAGGCTCCTCCGCTGCAGCGGAGATGCCAGCCCCCTCCGCCTGAGCGGGTAGCCGTTGGGGCCTTCCGGGCCGGGCTGTCCGGTTTCGTGTTCGGCGCGACGTTTGCGCCGCAACGTGGCCGTGGTCGCCGCATGACGGGCGGTCGAGAAGTAGTCGGCGAAGCCGCGCGCGTGCGCTTCCACGAGGGGCGGCGGCAGCGCCCCGCGCAGCTCCTCGCGGATTGCGCTCGAGAGCTGATCGCGCAGCGACGCCTCCAGCGGGCTGTGCCCGGCGAGGTTCTCCAGCTCCAGGCGACCAGCCTGCGTGCTGTAGTCGTAGAGCTCGACTTCCTCCCCCTCGTGCAGGGGCGTGATCCCGGTTTCGGGCCAGTAGGTGTAGGTCGCGTACTTCGCCTGGGGCGTGCGAATCGCGATGATGTGCAATGGCGCGTCCGCCGCATAGGGTTCGATCGCGAACTCCGTGACCGCCTCGTCGGTGGCGTGCAGCACGTAGGGGCGTCCGGCCGCGGCAGGGTCGGCAAGGATTTCGACGAGATCGAGGCGATTGGCGAGGTAGGAGTAGTGCGAGTCGCGTCGCCAGTCGCTCGATCCGGTCCCGATCGTCAGGAGCATCGGCGCGATGTCGACGCTCGATGTGAGCTGCGTGCGCAGCTGCGCCGGTTCGCTGGTGAGCTTGCCGCGCATGTCCTTGACGAGCAGCGGCACCCTCAGCGCCTCTTCGTAGGCGCTCGCACCCTTGCCGCGCAGCCCGTGCGAGGCGCCGTACTCGCCGTGGTCGGAGGTGAACACGATCACCGTGTTCGCCGCAACCTCCGGTCGGCTTTCCAGCGTGCGGATGACGTTGCCGATCTGGCGATCGACCTCGAGCTGGATCTTCATGTAGAGGTCGAGGAATTCCAGCCAGGTGCTCGTCGATTCTGGCCCTGTGAACGGCACAGGCCCGAAGGATGCGGCGGCTGTTTCCTGGAAGGAGCGCTGCAGGCGCGGCTTGCGCCGCTCGATCAGCAGCTCGGGCGTCTCGTAGTTGGGAGGAAGCCGATGCACCGTGGGCCTCGCGGTGGACTCCGGTGGGACGCGATCGGTCCACTTGTACCACCAGGCGATGTCGTGCGGATTGACGAACGAGACGGTCGTGCACCACGGTTCGGAGCCCCCCTCTTCGCCGTACCACTCGGCGAATTTGCCGGCGATGTGCGGGTCCACGCGCCAGCCTTGACCGGGCGCGCCGTCGGGCGAGGGGAAGACGCCTCCGTCGAATCCGTAGCGCTCGAGCGCCTGTTCGCCGGTGAAGTACGTCCAGTGGTTATCGCCATGTGTGAGGTGCCACTTGCCAAGCCAGCGGGTGCGGTAGCCGTGGTCGCGCAGCATCGTCCCCCACGTCGGGAAGCCGGGGTCAAGCGTGCTGCCGCCGGTGATCATGCAGCCCGTCTGGTGTGTGTACAGGCCGGTCAGCAGCGTCGCGCGGGCGGGGGTGCAGTCGTTGGAGGCGGTGTAGTGGCGCCCGAAGGAGACCGCGCCTTCGCGCAGGCGCCGCAGGTTGGGCGGCAGTCCGATTCCGCTCGGGTCGGGCGAGAACCACACGGGGAAGCGCAGCTGATCGACCATGATCACGAGGATGTTCGGTTTCCCGCTCGCAGTGGCGCTGCGCGCCTGGTTCGACGAGGAGCCGGTGTTCGCGCCGGTCGTCTGCGGGGTGCTGGAACCGCCGTCGGGATCGGCGGCTGCGCCGATCGCCAGCCCGGCGCCGGCGAGCAAACCGCCGGCCACGAGACCGCCCTTCAGCAACGTCCGTCGATCGACTCTCCTATCCTCTCCGGGGTCGATGTGGTCCATACGCGCTCTCATCCTAGGGCCTGTGGTGGCCGTGGGGGTGGGGTACTCCGCGCAGGCCACGCTGGCCGCGCAACTCGCTCCGGCGTGCGCGCCGTCGAACCTCGACAATTCCGCATTGCAGGATGGGGCGGTCACAGTCTCGCCGCTTCCGGGTAGCCGCGTGGCCTCTCCGCAGACCCAGATCAGCTTCCTCGGAGTCCCGGCGGGCGACCTCAGCGCGGTCAGCGTGGTGGGCTCCGAGACAGGCGCTCACAGCGGCCGTCTAGAGGCCTACGCCGACGGTGACGGGGCGAGCTTCTTGCCCGCCCGGCCGTTCGCGGAAGGCGAGCGGGTGACCGTCAGTGCACGGCTTCGGCTCGGCAGCTCTGTGAAAGCGGTGGGCGACGTGTTCGGGGTGGCGCACGAGGACCACATCACCGCCACGCCGGCGCCCATACATCCGGGTAGCGCCGCAGAATTTCAGAGCTTCTATTCGCGCCCGGAACTGCATCCGCCGGTGCTGACGGTCACCGCGGCATCGCCCACGGTGGCCCCGGGTGACGAGCTCGTCGCACCCTACGCCGGCCCGGGCCAGGCGGGACCGATGATCCTCGACCCGAGCGGCGGGCTCGTGTGGTTCAAGCCGATGCCGACCAACACCTCGGCGGCGAACCTCGAGGCCCAGGAATACGACGGCAAACCGGTCCTCACGTGGTGGCAGGGCGACGTCACCGTGCACGGCTTCGGCCTCGGCGAAGACGTGATCGCCGACGACACCTACACGGACATCGCCCACGTGAAAGCGGGGAACGGCTTCGAGGCCGATCTGCACGAGTTCCAGCTGACGCCGCAGGGCACGGCGCTGATCACGGCATATGACCCGATCCTCTGCAACCTCTCCTCGGTGGGCGGGCCGTCCTACGGTGGCCTGACGGACAGCGTCTTTCAGGAGATCGAAGTGAAGACGGGCCTCGTGATGTACGAATGGACGGCGATCGACCACGTCGGGATCGGCGAATCCTACGAACCGGCGACCCGCACGAGCGTCCCCGAGCCCTACGACTTCTTCCACCTGAACTCGATCGACCGCACGCACGACGGCAGCCTGCTGGTCTCCTCGCGGAACACGTGGACGGTCTACAAGCTCGACCCCGCCACCGGGCAGATCGTCTGGCGCCTCGGCGGCCGGCACAGCAGCTTCAAGATGGGAGCCGGCACGGGCACCGCCTGGCAGCACGATCCGCGCGAACTCGAAGACGGCTCGATCAGCATCTTCGACAACGGCGCCTCCCCGACCGCGCACAGCGAGTCGCGGGCGATCGTCGTGAGCGTCGACGGGCAGACGGGCACCGCCACGCTCAGCGCGCGGATCGTGCACTCGCCGCCGCTCGTGGTCGAAAGCGAGGGCAGCGTGCAGGCGCTGGCCAACGGCGACTGGTTCGTCGGCTGGGGCCAGGAACCATACTTCTCGGAGTTCAGCCCGGAAGGACAGCTCCTGTTCGAAGCGCACTTTCCGGTCCACACGCGCTCCTACCGCGACTTTCGCTTCGCCTGGAACGGCACGCCCGCGCACCCGCCGGTGTTCGCCTTCCAGGCAGGTGCCACCGGGCAGGGGACGGTGTACGCGAGTTGGAACGGCGCCACGGAAGTCGCCTCCTGGCGGGTGCTGGGCGGCGCGAGCGCTTCGAGCCTCAGCGCGGTCGTGCAGGTGCCGCGCAGCGGCTTCGAGACAGCGATACCCCTGCCCGCGGGGACCGCCGGCCCGTATCTGGCCGTGCAGGCGCTCGGCGTTGGCGGCCAACTCCTGGGGAGCTCGGTGGCGACGTCTGAGACCGGGCTGGGGTAGCTTCGGGAGCCCGCTCGAGGGGATCCTTCGAAGGCTCCTGCGCCGGCAGCGTGAACCAGACGAGCTTGCTGTCGGACTCGGCGAGGACGCCCCATTCCTGCGACATCGCCTCGACGATCCGAAGTCCGCGCCCAGAGTTCTCCCGGGACGTGGGGGATCTCAGCTCGGGTTGTCCCTGGCCGTGATCGCGGATCTCAACCCGGAGCTCACCCCCCGTTGTCCGGATCGTGAGATCGAAGCCACTGTGTGCATGTCGAACCGCGTTCGTAGCCAGCTCTGAGACCATCAGCTCCACCGCTTCCAGGGTTTCCTGCGGTTGGTCCTTCAGGACCGCCCTGGCGAAGTGCCGAGCAGCGGTCACTGACTGCGGCTGACGTGGAAAGCGGCGTTTGCTGGTCATGGCTCGACCGTGAGCAGGCTTGAGAGGCCGGTGCTCTCCAGCACACGCCGGATGATCGGCGAAGGTTGGCGGAGGTGCACCTCGGAGACCTTTGCTGCGGTGTTGATCAGCACAGCGATCCCTGAGCTGTCCATGAATCCGAGGGCGCTGAGATCGAATGTCACACGCTCGGGCGCCTGAGCGGTGATCGAGGCCATCGCGCTTTCCAGCGACACGACGTTCGAGGCGTCGAGCTCGCCCGAGAGGATCACGATCGGAGAGCCCGAGGCATCGAGCTGAGTCTCGATCGCGATCGTCGCAGGGGGGTCGTTATCTAGTTCTGCCACCGCACACCGACTATCGCCGTATCGTCGTGGTGGTCGTCGGAGGAGAGCTCGCGCGCGAGCTCACTCAGCAGCTCAGAAAGCGTGCGCCCTGGCGTGCCGGCAGCATCCCGGAGTCGCGCCAAGCCGGTGTCGAGTATCTCGCCACGACGCTCGACCAAGCCATCGGTGAACGCGATCAGCGTCGTGTCAGGGTTCACGGAGATCGTTGCCTCGCCATACGGCGTGACCCGCCTGACGCCGATCGGCACGTTCACGTCGAACTCGACGAACCGCGCCTGCCCGCCGTCGAGGAGCAGCGGAGCCATGTGTCCGGCGCTCGAGACCGTCAGTCGATGGGCGGGCACATCGATCAACGCACAGAGCATCGTGGCGAAATAGTCATGCGCCGTACCGTTGACGAAGTCCGAGAGCTTGGACAGCACCGCGGCGGGACTATAGTCCTGCGCCGCGTACGCCAGCGCGGCGTGGCGCAGCGAGGCCATCGTGGTGGCAGCGCGCAGACCATGCCCTGAGACGTCGCCGATCATCACGAACACCTGGCCCTCGCCCGCCGCAACGATGTCGTACCAGTCCCCGCCCACGTCGATGCCGGAGGCGGCCGGTACGTACAGTGCGCTCACCTGCAGTCCAGCCAGCTCCGGCAGCTCGTCGGGTAGGAGCGCGTGCTGAAGCGTTTCGGCGATGCTGCGCTGCTCGGCGTACATCTCGCGGTTTTCAGTGGCCACGCGATCGAGGTCGCGGGCCAGCCCCTCGGCATGCTGGCGGCGCCGTGCCAGGCGATCGGTTCCCAGCGCGGCGGCCAGCGAGAGCAGCACGCCGACCACGGCAATGATCCAGGGCAGGCTCTCGAAGAATGCACCTCCTAGCGATCCCTGCGGGGTGACCACCAGCGTGAACTCGTCGTCGCCGAAGGGCACGACGTCCGAGGCCTGACGACCGCTCGCGGGCAGGTGGCGCAGGCTCGTGACGAGCAGGTCTTCAGTGCGGCGCGACCGTCCGAGATAGAGCACGTAGTTGAGGTCGGAGAACGCAGAGTTGCTCGCAAGCTTCGAGCGCCTGTCCGCGGGAAGCGGGGATTCGGCATACGCGGCGAACCCGCGCTTCACACCGGGGGTGGCGTACTCGTAGCCGAGCCCAGGTTTCCTCGACGACAGCAGGCCGGTGACGTTCAAGAGCGACTTGTGCTTGGCGCGGGCGAAGAACCGCTGAGCCTGGTTGGGCAGCGAGAGCAGCGCGGGCGCGGCGCCCGTGACGGTGCTCGGCGCCAGGCGCGTGGCGTTCAACGGCCACAGCGACGCCGAGGAGAACTGGCGACCCGGGCCCACATACGGAGCCATGAAGGCGCGGAACTTCTGGGCGTTGCCGTTGGTCGCGTCTGCCAACTCGGCAGCCGAGGCCAGCGGCGTCTGAGTCGAGATGACGGCTGCGCTCAGCACGGAGCCCAGCTGATGGACACGCAGGTTCAACAGCCTCGTCTCGTTGCGGTTGTACAGCGCGAGCGAAGTCAGCGCGAATGCGGCCGTGACGGCCAGGCCAACGACCAGGGCCAGCGCTGCCGTTCTCGACAGCTGCCAGCTCCTGGTCACCGATCCTGGCGAGGTGGACGAGAGCTCGTCCGCCGGGAGGGCTACCTCTGCGCGTGTCCCGTCCATGCCGGACCCCGGCCCGCCCGTCGTCGCATCGCTGGCCAAGGCCGGGATCCCCGCGTCCATACCCGCCGCGAAGCTTATCCGGAGGGGTCCGCGGGCGGACCAGCCGTCCTAAAGTTTCATTTGTGTTCTTCGCTGTGCGACTCGTGCGTGGTGGCCCTTGGGACTGGTCTCGCGGTCTGCGCGAACAAGACGGCTGGGACGAGCACGCGCGGTTCATGGATGTTCTCGTAGACGAAGGGTTCATTGTGCTCGGGGGACCGGTGGCCGGCGAGCGCGAGATCCTGCATGCGGTCGCAGCGGAGTCAGGGGAGGCGGTGCGAGCGCGGCTGGCTGAGGACAACTGGGCCAAGAACGGCATGCTCGCGATTGTCTCGGTCGAGCCGTGGACGATCTTGCTCGATGGGCGCCCTACGTGATGCCCATCGTGCCCAGCGACAGCTGAGGAATTCAAAAGCGGAAGGGGGGAGATTCGAACTCCCGAGACGGGGGGTACCCGCCTGCCGGTTTTCAAGACCGGTGCATTCAACCGCTCTGCCACCCTTCCACGGTCACGAGAAGGCTATCGGCTTCCCAGTGCCTCCAACCCAGCCTGCGTGAGTCTGTAGATGCGCCGGCGTCGGCCAGCCTACTCGCGTTTTTCGCCCAGCGCATCCTTTGCTCTGTGTTCACTTGGGTCACCCAAGTGTATGCTTAGGAAGCGTATGTAACAGGAGTGATCGTCGGAACCAGAACATCGTCTGAGAAGTCGGCTCGCGAGGAGGACTCGAGCATGGCGGGAAGGTCGACTGAAAGGAGGCCGGCGCGGCAGATCGTCGAGCGGACGCTGCTGCCGGGCAGAAACCTGCTCGAGGAAGTCGGGGAGATGATGATCCTGACGGGCAGGACGATCTCCTCCGCGATGCGCCCGCCGTATCCGTATGGCGGGGAGCTCGTGTCGCAGTTCCTGTTCGTGCTGCGCCTGGTGTGGTTTCCGTTGCTGGTCACGACCATCGCGATCAACTACGGCGCGCCGGGACTGGAGGCAGCGAACATCCTGCGCATCTTCGGTTCGGTGGATCAGTTGGGCGGGTTCTTCGTGCTCGCCGCGATCAGAGAAATCGGCCCGTTGATCACCTCGATCGTGCTGGCGGGGATAGCCGGCACCGCGATCACCGCCGACCTGGGGGCGCGCAAGATCCGTGAGGAGCTCGACGCGCTGCAGGTGTTGGGCGTGGACACGATCAAGAACCTGGTCGTGCCCCGGTTTCTGGCGTTGATGATCATCACCGGACTGTTCGACCTGTACGCGATCCTGTTCGGCCTGTTCGGCGGCATCCTCGCCGCGACGGTCACAGAACAGCCGCTCGGCCCGTTCTGGGTGACGCTATTCGCCAACGCCACGTCTACCGACCTGTGGGGGTCGGTGCTGAAGAGCACGATTTTCGGGGCGATCATCGCGGTCGTCTGTTGCTACAAGGGCATGACCGCGTCAGGGGGCGCCGAGGGCGTGGGCAGGGCGGTCAACCAGGCGGTCGTGATCTCGTTTCTGGGGGTCGGCGCGTTCAACTACGTGTTTACGCAGACACTGCTGGCCACCCATCCGCAGATCCTGGTGATCAAGTGATGAGCGAACTGTTGGCATTGCCGCGTGAATGGCTCGCGACAGCGGGGAAGATCGCGAGCTTCTCGAGCCAGGTCGTGCGCGACGTGTGGGGTTTGCGGGTGCTGCGCTTCTTTGGCGAGGCGCTGCGTCAGGCGGGCATCCTGGTCGTCGGTTCGACGCTCATCATCTGGTCGCTGGTGTTCATCATCGGTCTCGGCACGTGCGGCATCGAGGGCGCCTACTTCCTAGAGTCTCAGGGCGCTCCGGCCTACGCGGGCGTGTTCACCGCCCTGTGCGACCTGCGCGAGGCGGTGCCGTACGCATTCGGGTACATGATGTCCGCGAAGGTCGGCACCGGGATCGTGGCGGAGCTCGGAGCGATGCGGATCAGCGAGGAGATCGACGCCCTGGAGGTGATGGGGTTCGATTCGATGACGTTCCTCTGCGCCACGCGACTGTTGGCATCTTGGATCGTATTGCCGTTCATGTACCTCGCCGGACTCGGCGTCGCGTACCTGGCCTCCTACATCGCCGTGGTGTTGCAGATCGGATACACGTCGCCCGGGGGGTATCTATTGACCTTCTGGCAGTTTCAAAGTCCACCGGATGTGTTGTTCAGCCTGATCAAGGGCATGACGATGGCGACCGCGATCGTGTTGGTGGGCTGCTACTACGGCTACAACGCCAGCGGCGGTCCCGTCGGGGTGGGTGAGGCCACGGCGAAGTCGATGGTGCTGAACCTCGTCCTGGTCACGCTCATCGGGATGCTGGGCACCCAGATATTCTGGGGCTCCAACCCGCGTCTCCCAGTGGGCGGATAGATACTTGGAACAGCTCCCTCTCACTCGGCGAGAAGGGCTGGCCAGTCGTTTGTGGCATGCAGCTGGGCCATCACCCACGCTAGCTCCAGTTCGATCCTGGTCCACGCCACACAGTCGTTCAACATGGTGAGGTATCGAAGCGCGTTCCCCGACGGTCCGGTTGGTGAGAACCTGTGCTCGATCCAGCTCGCCGCATACTCCGGGGTGAACGTAAACGGCTGCTCTGCCCACAGATACCGAAAAGGCTCGTGCCACCACGCGAACACTTCCTCGGGACTCACCGGGTCCGAAGATCTCCACAATCCCGCCTCCACGCAGGCCCTCCACGTTCCGAGCACGTCGCCGCTCAGACACGCGAGTACGATCGCCCCAGCCATTTCGGTTCGGTCGTGAGGGAAGCGCTGCACGCAGCCGAAGTCCAGGAAGCTCACGCGCCCGTCATCGTGGAACAGGTAGTTGCCGGGGTGCGGATCGGCGTTGATCATGCCGAGGCGCCCGTACGAGCCGTACACGAAGCGCCAGATCGTAGCCGCCCAGTGATTGCGCAAGTCCTGCTCCGCACCGATGGCGTCGTTCCAAGAGCGGCCTGTGCAGAGCTCCTGTGTGAGCACGCGACCGGTACACAGCTCGCCGATGACGTCCGGCACGTGGATGAACGGGTGTCCGCGGTAGTGCGCGGCGAACTCCGCCTGGTTGGCCGCCTCGAGCCTGTAGTCGAGCTCCTCGAGGATGCGTGCACTCATGTCGCGTGCTGCAACTCGGAAATCAGTGTTCAGTCGGCGTGTGTATAGACCCGCGAGCAGAGTCAGGAACGTCACCAACAGCTGCGTGTTCTTCAGGTCGGCGCGAATCGCATCTGCCACTCCGGGATACTGGATCTTCACGGCCACTGCGCGCCCGTCGCGCAACCGCGCCGCGTGCACCTGACCAATCGACGCGGCTGCGAGCGGCTCCCAGTCAAACTCGGCAAACGCGCTTAGAGCCCTGCGACCGAGCTCACGCTCGAGCATCCTCTGCGCAAGAGCGCGCGGCATCGGCGGCGCGTTGTCGCGAAGGCGCGTAAGCGCCGTTTGGTAGGTCAACTGGAACTCCGAAGGTATCGCGGGACCGAACGAGACCATCGACAGCATCTGTCCGGCCTTCATCAACGCGCCCTTGGAGCGTCCGAGCAGCTCGGCGTAGCGCTCGGCCGCGCGGAGGTGGAACTCTGTGCTGTCCGCGCTCGTAAGCTTG
The DNA here is from genome assembly GCA_036513335.1 of Solirubrobacteraceae bacterium. GTDB lineage: Bacteria > Actinomycetota > Thermoleophilia > Solirubrobacterales > Solirubrobacteraceae > Palsa-744. Next base: position 21,698 of record DATBZG010000229.1, read on the forward strand.
CCACGCAACCCGAGCACGGCAGCCTCACCCGCGGTGCGAGCGCTCAGCGCGGCGAGCGGCGCGGCGCGCCGCAGGCGCCCACGGTCGATGCCGTCACCGCTGGTCATTGGCTCGCCGGTCGGCAACGGCCGGTTCGCCAGTCAGGCATAGTCGCTCGCTGCCTCCTGTTCGGCAAAGAACGCGTGCTCGCGCTTGCCCATCTCGGTGAACGGCTCCTTGCCTTCGTAGAACTCGGCGGCGATCGACTCCCAGTAGTTGCGGGCGTGCAGGTGCGCGACCAGCGACGCCACCCCCAGCTCGATCCTGGTCATGACCGTGTACTCAGGTGACGGGGTGCTGTGGCGCAGCACCTTGGCTGCGGGGCCGCGTGGCGAGAACACGTGCTCGGCCATGCTGGCCGCATGCTCAGGGGTGAACGCGAGGGGCTGCTCTCCCCAGAACATCTCGAGCAGTCCACGCCAGTACGCGAACACCTCCTCGGGCGAGACGGGAGCGGAGGATCGTAGGAACTCCGCCTCAACGCATGCTCGCCAGGTCCCGAGCACGTCACCGTGCACGCATTCGTTCCCGATCGTTCCCATCGCATAGATGTGCTCGCGGCGGAAGCGCTTCACGCAGCCGAAGTCCAGGAAGCTCACGCTGCCGTCCTCGTGGAAGCGGTAGTTGCCGGGATGAGGGTCGGCGTGAAGCAGGCGGAAGCGAACGTTGGCGCCGTACACGAACCGGAATATCGCCTCCGCCCAGCGGTCTCGCAGCCGCTGCTCCGCGTCCAGTGCCGTGCTCCAGCCGCAGCCGCGCACGAGCTCCTGTGTGAGGACGCGATCGCTGCACAGCTCGCCGATGACTTCCGGCACGTGGATGAATGGGTGTCCGCGGTAGTGCGCGGCGAACTCGGCCTGCGTGGCTGCCTCGAGCCGATAGTCAAGCTCCTCCCTGATGCGCACGCTTATCTCGCGTGCCATGCCGCGGAGATCGAAGCCCAGCCTCCACGGCGACAAGCCGCCGACGAACACGCTCAGGAACGTGGCCAGCAGCTCGGTGTTCTCGAGGTCGGAGTCGATCGCCTCGGCGACGCCCGGATACTGGATCTTGACCGCCACCTCGCGACCGTCGTGCAACCGGGCGGCGTGGACCTGGCCGATCGAAGCAGACGCGAGGGGCTTCCAGTCGAACTCGGCGAAAACGCTCTCGGTTTGGCTTCCAAGCTCACGCTCGAGCACCGCACGTGCGAGCTCGCCCTCCATCGGCGGTGCCTCGTCGCGCAGGCGCGCCAGCGCGGTGTGGTAGATCGACCGGAACTCTGCCGGCACCGTCGGGCAGACGAACGCGAACGAGAGCATCTGTCCGGCCTTCATCAATGCGCCCTTGGAGCGTCCGAGCAGCTCGGCGTAGCGCTCGGCGGTGCGGAGGTGAAACTCGGTGTTGTCGGCGCCCGTGAGCTTGCCACGCACCCCTACCACGGTGGCCTCGCCTGCGGTGCGAGCGCTCAGCGCAGCCAGCGGTATCGAGCGCCGCAAGCGCCCACGGCTGATGCTGTCACTCATCGACAGCGCGTCTTTTGGATCTTGGGGAACCCCACATGGGACAACAAAACATCTCCCTCCCGTCTCGGTCCACTGACGTCAACTAAGTGTATTCTTAGGAAGACCCATGTCAACCACGACTCGCGAGCGCATCGTTGACGAAGCGATGCACCTGTTCAGTCAGCATGGGTATGCCGCCACGAGCATCGCCAAGATCGAGGCCGCGGCCGGACTGACGCCGGGAGCCGGCGGCATGTACCACCACTTCCCAAGCAAGGAAGCGGTTCTGGCCGCCGGCATCGAGCGCCAGCTTTCGAGGCTCGGCGCGCTGCGCGAGATCCGAAACGTGCTCGGCTCGCTGGGCGACCTCAACGCCGAACTGACGCTGACCGCACGCTACGTCCTCGCGGAGCTCGACAGCGAGTCCGAGCTCCTGCGCATCCTCGCCTCCGACGTGCGCAACCGACCGCAACTGTTGACCGCCGCCGTCGAGCAGCTCGTGAGCTCTACGTTCACGGGCTTCGCCACTTGGATTGGCGAACGCGCCGAGCGCACGATTGCGGATGAGGAGGCAGCTGCGATCGCCGCCGTCGGGCTCGGCTCGTTGCTCTCCACCAGGCTGCTGCGCGACGTCCTCGGCATCTCAGCACAGGTCGACGAGCAAACGCTGGTCAACACCTGGGTGAAGATGATGGCCACAGCTTTGGCCAATCCCGCTGACCGCAGAGACACGGGAGGACGTCCGAAGTGAACGTCTCGCAGAGTCCAGCAGCCGTCGCCGGGACGCCCGCAGCCCAGCCCGTGCTCGCGCCGCTAACGGCCAGCGCGATCATCCTCGTGCTCACGGTCGAGGAGGGAGGCGAGTCGGTGGTCCACGACCTGCTCGAAGATCTGTCGGGGCTGGCCCGGACGGTCGGCTTCCGCTCCCCTGGGGGCGGCCTGGCGATTGTGGCGGGTGTGGGATCGGCGGCGTGGGATCGTCTCTTCGCCGGTCCGCGGCCCGTCGAGCTGCACCCGTTCCAGGCCCTCGACGGTGGTCGCCACCAGGCCGTCGCCACCCCGGGCGATCTCCTCTTCCACATCCGTGCCGCGACGATGGATCTGTGCTGGGAGCTAGCCTCGCTGCTCGTCGGCCGGCTGGCTGGGGCCGCCACGGTGCTGGACGAGGTACATGGCTTTAGGTACTTCGACGAGCGGGACCTACTCGGCTTCGTCGACGGCACCGAGAACCCCGCCGGGCCCGCGGCAGAGGCGGCGGTGACCGTCGGGGACGAGGATCCGGCGTTTGCCGGGGGGAGCTACGTGATCGTCCAGAAGTACCTGCACGACATGACCGCCTGGAATGCTCTGACGGTCGAGGAGCAGGAGCGGGTGATCGGGCGGGCCAAGCTCTCAAACGTCGAGATGGACGACGACGTGAAGCCCGCCAACTCCCACGTGGCGCTGAACACGATCGTCGAACCTGACGGCACGCAGCGTCAGATCCTGCGGGACAACATGCCCTTTGGGTCGCTGGGAGCCGGCGAGTCCGGCACGTACTTCATCGGCTACGCAGCGACCCCCTCGGTCACCGAGCTGATGCTCCAGAACATGTTCCTGGGTGACCCACCCGGCAACTACGACCGGATCCTCGACTTCTCCACCGCGGTCACCGGCACCCTGTTCTTCATTCCCACAGCGGATTTCCTCGATGACCCTCCCTCGTTGCCGGGCAAAGCCGGTGACGCGATGAGCACCGCGGGCGGGGAGTCAGCTGCCCCTGAAGACGCCGGCCGACGCCCTCCGGCCGACGGGTCGCTCGGAATCGGCGGGCTCGCGTGCAAGCCGGCGTGAGACCAGCCGTCAGCAGGGCGGCGTGGCGATCCCGGTGCGGTATGCGTAGTTGACGGCCTGCGCGCGGTCGCGCAGCCCGGCCTTCGCAAAGAGGTGATTGATGTGAGACTTCACGGTGGTCTGGTTGACGACCAGACGCTCGGCTATCTCGCCGTTCGTCAGGCCCTCGGCGATCAGCGCGAGCACCTCGGCCTCGCGCGGGGTCAGTTCGTCCGGCAGCTCTGCGCCGGCCACCGTGTCGCAATCGGATGTCGTCGTCTCGCTCGCCAGAGCGCTCACGACGTGGTGCTGCACCGCGGGATCGAGCGCAGCCTCGCCGGCGGCGACGGTGAGGATCGCCTTGCGGATGTCCTCGCTGCCGGCGTCCTTCGTGAGATAGCCGCGTGCGCCCGCGCGCAGCGCGCCGAGCACGCTCTCGTCGTCCGCATAGGTGGTCAGCGCGATCACGCTCACCTCGGGCCGACGTTCGCGCAGTGCTCGCGTCGCCTCGATCCCGTCCAGGCGCGGCATGCGCAGGTCCATCAGCACGACCTGCGGCCTGTGGAGCTCGGCGAGCGCGACCGCCTCCTCGCCGTCCGCGGCGCTGGCCACCAGCTCGACTCCATCGAGCAGGCCGAGCAGCGTGCCGAGGCTCTCGCGCACGAGGCGCTGATCGTCGGCCAGCAGCACACGAACCACGCCTTGTGCGTCGTCGGGCGACCTTCCCCCGGCGCTCATGCCGGGAGCTGCAGCTCAACGCGGAAGCCGTCGTCGGTCGGTTCGGCGACCAGTTCGCCGCCGAGGAGCTCCGCGCGCTCGCGCATACCCGTGAGTCCGTAGGAGGCGCCCGCGAAGCTGAGCGGCGCCGGCGCGGGCGTGCCCACTGGCGCGTGATCGGCGACGACGAGCACGGTGCTCTCGGGCAGATATGAGAGCTCGATCTCAACACGTTCGGCGGCTGCGTGACGGCCGACGTTCGTCAGCGCCTCTTGCGCCGTTCGATAGACCGCGAGGCGGGCGTCCGGCGCGAGCTCGCGCGGCTCACCACGCACCTGGACCTCCACCGGCAGGCCGCTCTGCTCTCCAAACGCGTCGGCGAGCACGCCGATCCGGTCGGGTCCCGGTAGCTCCTCGCCGCGTGCGGTCGCGATCGCGCGGCGCGCTTCCTGCAACCCATTCGCCGCCAGCTCGTGCGCCTGGTCGATCGCGCGCGTGAGGTCCTGACCGGCGCCGCGATCGGCGGCCAGCAGGCGCGTGCTCTCGAGCTGCAGCGCGAGCGCTGAGAGCGAGTGCGCGAGCACGTCGTGCATCTCTCGCGCGAGGCGTCCGCGCTCCGCGGCCGCAGCTGCCCTCGCCTCAGCCACGCGGGACTCGCTGAGCGCGTTCCGTTGTTGCGCGATCGCGCGGATCAAGCGCATCACGAGGAACCACGGGACGGCGGTGAACACCACCGAGATCGCATTACCGCCGTGCCCGCTCGCCGCTGAGACGGCGATCACCACAACCAGGGAGAACGCCAGCGTCAGCGCTCCAGTCAAGCGATCCAGCCGCATCGCGGCAACGATCCCCACGAACACCGGGCCGCTCTGCCAGGTGCCGTCCGGCTGCAGCGCCGCGAGCACGGCCGCGGCGGCGGTCAGGCCGACGAGCGCGGCCACGCGCCGCCATGTGGGCAGCCCGGTGAAGCGCAGCGGCTGCGTGAGCACCCCTGAGATGATCAGCGCGACCAGCGCCACCAGGATCGCCAGGCCACTGCCGTGCAGTCCTGGATGGGGTCGCGTGGAGAAGGTGCCTGCGATCGCGAGCACCAACCACGCGAGACCGAAGCACCGCATCACGACGACCTCGATCGGCGTGCGCGACGCGCTCGAGCTCGCGCTGTCGGAGTTCATCCACGGCGCGCGCATCGGGTCTTCGCTCGAGATGCGCCGGGACAGCCATTTGTAGATAGCCAACATGTGCTGCCGGGAACGATAGGCCGCTCACGCGCGGCTGTCATCGGCCCATGGGAGGAGTCAGGAGGCTCGACTATCCACCCCTGGTTGGACTGCAAAGTTCGTCCTGCAGGCCGATGAAAGCGCCTTCCCCGCGCCGTAGCGTGGTGGCCATGCTCACGAACTCACTCGACGTAGCCATCGCTCAGCGCAGTGCCCCCGCACTGGAGCCGCCCGCGGCCGACGCGGTCATATCGATCCGCGCACTGCGCAAGCGCTACGGCCGGCACCAGGCGGTGCGGGGAATCGACCTGGAGGTGCGCCGCGGGGAGATCTTCGCGTTCCTGGGGCCCAACGGCGCGGGAAAGACGACGACTGTAGAGATCCTCGAGGGCGTCCGTCGGGCCAGCGACGGTCACGTCGAGGTGCTGGGAGCCGACCCATGGCACGCGCCGGCGGCATGGCGCGAGCGGATCGGGATCGTGTTGCAGGAGTCCGAGGCAGAGCCCGGGCTGACCGTGTTGGAGTGCCTTGACCTGTATGCCGGCTACTACCACGAGCCCCGCGACGTCGATGACACGATCGCGCTCGTCGGGCTGAGCGAGCAGGCAGACGAGCGTGGCGCGTCGCTGTCTGGCGGCCAGCGCAGGCGGCTGGATGTCGCCCTCGCGCTGATCGGCGACCCGGAGTTGATCTTCCTCGATGAGCCCACGACCGGCTTCGATCCCTCAGCCCGTCGAGCCGCATGGGAGGTGATCGCCGGCCTGCGCGAG
>DATBZG010000230.1:0-5430 GCA_036513335.1 Solirubrobacteraceae bacterium
CTACCACGTGCACTCGCTCGCACCCGTGCCCAGCGACGAGGGCGACATCCTCGGAGTCGCCGAGTACGGCGGCTGTTTCGTGAGCGCCGTGCAGCGCGGCTCCTTCTACGGCGTGCAGTTCCACCCCGAGAAGTCCTCCGCCGCGGGCCTGCGGCTGCTGGCGAGCTTTGCGCGCATCTGCATCGAGTCCGCCGCACACGAGAGCGTCGATCTGCCGTCAGCTGCGCGGTGAGGCTCTACCCGGCGATCGACATCCTCGGTGGCAACGCCGTGCGCCTGGTCAAGGGCGACTTCGACGCGAAGAAGGTCTATGACGAGGACCCCCTGTCTGCCGCCTGCGATTGGGTGGACGCGGGCGCAGAGTACCTGCACGTTGTGGACCTCGACGGTGCCAAGCTGGGCGAGCCGGTGAACGTCGAGCAGCTGCGACGGATCGCCTCCGACGCGGGCGTGCCTGTGCAGTACGGCGGCGGCCTGCGCAGCGCGGACGCGGTCGATCGGGCGCTCTCGGCTGGCGCAGCGCGCGTGATCCTCGGCACCATCGCCTTCACCGACCCCGACGCGCTCAGCGAGGCGCTCGCGACACACGGCCCCGAGCGGATCCTCGTGGGCGTGGACGTGCGCGAGGGCTACGTGGCCACGCACGGCTGGCTGCAGAGCACCGACGTGCCCGCGCGCGACGCTTTCGCTGCGTTGCGCGAGCGGGGTGTGCGCCACTTCGTCTTCACCAACATCGACCACGACGGGATGCTCGACGGCGCCAATCGCGACGAGGTTGCGTGGGTGGCGGGCGAAGCGGGGGAGGGCAGCGTGATCTTCTCCGGCGGGATCGGCACCCGCGAGGACCTGGAGAGGCTGGCGGATCTGCGCGCGGAGCTGGGACTGGACGCCTTGGACGGCGTGATCGTCGGCACGGCCCTGTACGAGAAGCGCTTCACGGTCGCGGAAGCGCAGGCTGCGCTGGCAGACTGATCGCTACGGTGATCGGGTGCACTTCAAGCGTGTGATCCCCTGTCTGGACGTGGACGCCGGCCGCGTCGTCAAGGGCGTTGAATTCGTGGACATCCGCGACGCGGGCGACCCGGTGGAGCTGGCGTCCTACTACGACCGCGAGGGCGCGGACGAGGTGGTGTTCCTGGACATCACCGCCACGCACGAGAAGCGAGACACGATCGCCAAGCTCGCGCGCAGCACCGCCGATGAGGTGTTCGTGCCGTTCACGATCGGCGGCGGCATCCGCTCGGTGGCGGACGCGCAGGCGGTCCTCGACGCCGGGGCGGACAAGGTGTCGGTGAACTCCGCCGCGCTGCAGCGCCCCGACCTGATCGACGAGCTCGCGGACGTGTTCGGCGCGCAGTGCGTCGTGCTGGCGATCGACGCCAAGGCCCGCGAAGAGGAGGCCTGGGAGGCCTACCTCGCGGGCGGGCGCACGGCGACGGGCCGCGACGTGGTGGAGTGGGCGCGCGAGGCGGTCGAGCGCGGGGCTGGGGAGATCCTGTTGACGAGCATGGACCGCGACGGCACGAGCGACGGCTATGACCTGGCGCTTACGAGCGCGGTCAGCGAGGCCGTGAGCGTGCCTGTGATCGCCTCGGGCGGCGCGGGCGAGCTGGAGCACCTGGCGCAGGCGCTCCAGGCCGGCGCGGATGCCGTCCTGTGCGCCTCGATCTTCCACTACGGCCGCTACACGGTCGCCCAGGCGAAGGCGCACCTGGCCGCCTCGGGCATACCTGTGCGCGAGGTGTAGGCATGTGTCTCGGAGACTGCGCGTGAGCGACGCGTCCTCGCCGGCTGCGCCCGGGGGCGGCGGCGATGAGGTGGTACGTGCGTTGGGCACCCAGCCGGGGGGACGACAGCTGACGCTGCTCGCGGGCGAGCGCGCGGACGTTGCGCTGGTGGGCGGCGCGGTGCGCGATCTGCTGCTGGGACGCTCACCACGTGAGCTCGACGTCGTCGTGGCTGCAGACGCGGCGGCGTTCGCAGCCGAGCTGGCCTCGGTGCTGGGCGCGAGCACGACGCTGCACGGGCGCTTTGGCACGGCGGTGGTGGAGTGGGAGGCGGGACGGATCGACGTGGCGGCGCGCCGTGCCGAGTCCTATCCCTCTCCGGGAGCATTGCCGGAGGTGCGTCCGGGGAGCGTGGCGGAGGACCTGCAGCGCAGGGACTTCACGGTGAACGCGATCGCGGTCGTGCTGGCAGGCCCGGACAGGGGTCGCGTTCATGCGGCCGAGCACGCGCTGGAGGACCTGGCGGCGGGACGCCTGCGCGTGCTGCACGACGGGAGCTTCCGCGATGACCCCACCCGGCTGCTGCGCCTCGCCCGCTACAGCGCGCGCCTGGGCCTGCAGGTGGAGCCCCACACCGCGCAGCTCGCAGTGCAGGCGCTGGCGGCGGACGCACTTGCGAGCGTGTCGCGTGCGCGCGTGGGCGCGGAGCTCCGCCTGGCGCTCCGGGAAACGGACGCGCCGGCGGCACTCGAGGCACTGGACTCACTGGGGGTCATGGCTGCGATCGACCCGGAGCTCACATTCGACGCACGGCTCGTGCGGCTGGCGCTGACGCTGCTCCCGAGCGACGGCCGGCCGGAGCTCTTGCTGATGGCGTGCCTGCTGCTGGGCCTCGCGGGACGTGAGGAGAACCCCGAGCTCGAGCTGTTCGAGCTGCTGGACGGGCTCGAGTTCACGGCGGGCGAGCGCGAGCGGGTGATGTTGAGCTCCCTCGATGCGCGCTCGCTGGTGGAGCGGCTGACGCACGCGAGCAGGCCCTCGGAGCTGCACCGCGTGCTGCGCGACGAGCCGCTCGAGGCGGTGGCCCTCGCGGGCGCGCTCGGCGGGCCGGGATCGCAAGCCGCAGAGATGGCATCCGAGTGGCTCGGCGGCCTGCGCAACGTGCGTCTCACGATCACCGGCGACGATCTGCTGGCGGCGGGCGTGGCGAGCGGGCCGGAGCTCGGCAGGCGCCTGGAGGCGGCGCTCAGGCGCAAGCTGGACGGAGAGCTGGCGGCGGGAGCGCAGGCTGAGCTGGATGCGGCGCTCGAGGCTTCGGTATGAGCAGCCCCGAGGCGCTGACGCCGGACGTGGAAGCGACGCTCGAGCTGCCCGGGGGCGGACGCGCGCTGTTCACCAACCGAACCGCGGGCAACCTCTCGACGGGCGCGGGCGAGGATCACGAGCAGGGCTTCGCGCGCCGCGAGCAGCTGTGCGGGCGGCTAGGTCTGCAGTGGCTGTGCTCGAGCCGCCAGACGCACGGCACGAACGTCAACGCTGTCGCGCGCGTGGCCGGCCGCGCGGGGGAGGCGTTGGCGATCGACGCGGACGGCCACGCGACTGCACTGCAAGGCGTCGGGGCGATGGTGATGGCGGCGGACTGCCTGCCGGTTGCCCTCGGCGCTACGGGCGCGGTGGCGATCGTGCACGCCGGCTGGCGGGGGCTGTCGGCGGGCGTGCTGGAGGCAGGCGTGGCGGCGCTGCGCGAGCTCAGCGAAGCGGAGCCAATCGAGGCGGTCGTCGGCCCATGCGCGGGTGTTTGTTGCTATGAGGTCGGAGCCGAGGTGCACAGTGCGTTTGGCGGCGCACACAGCGTCGGCCGTCACATCGACCTGCGGGCGATCGCGCACGAGCGACTGGCCGGCGCGGGTGTCGGCCGCGTACGCGACGTGCAGGCGTGCACGATCTGCGACGAGCGCTTCTTCTCCTACAGGCGCGAAGGCGAGCGCGCCGGGCGCCAGGCGGGAGTGGCATGGTTGAGCTGATCGCGGACCTGCGCGCAGAGATCGTGCGGAGCAACCTCGAACGCGCGCGCGCCGAGATCGCCGCCGCTGTCGAGCGCCGGCCGCTGCACGAGGGCTCTGGCCAACGCGCCGCTGAGGTGCAGATCCTGGCGGCGATCAAGTACGTCGCGCCAGCGGAGCTGCCGGTGCTTGCCCAGGCGGGCGTGCGCCTCGTGGGTGAGAACCGCGCGCAGGATCTGCAGGAGAAGGTCGCGGCGCACGGGGAGCTGTTCGAGTGGGACTTCATCGGCCAGCTGCAGAGCAGGCGCGTGCGCGCGATCGTGCCCCACGTGCGCCTGATCCACTCCGTGGCCTCGGAGTCGGCGCTGCGCGAGCTCGAGCGCCACCTCGAGAGCGCGCGCCCCGGGCTCAGGATCCTGCTCGAGGTGAACGTGGCGGGCGAGGAGGGCAAGGCGGGCATCGCGCCGGAGGAGATCGCGCCCTATATCGAGCGCTCACCGGTGCCCGTGGCGGGGCTGATGACGATGCCGCCCCTGTCTGAGACCCCCGAGGCGAACCGCCGCTGGTTCGCTGCCCTGCGCGACCTGGCGGACGAGCACGGCCTCGAGCATCTTTCGATGGGGACCTCGCAGGACTACGTCGTGGCCGTCGAGGAGGGCGCCACAATCGTGCGTATAGGCACGAAGCTCTACCATTGAGCGTGCAAGGGTGCTGGCCATGACCCCTGCAAATCACTAGCATCTGCAGGGAAATCGGCTCCCCGGCCGAACACGCACCTACAGCAATGGCATTCCGCGACTCATGGCATAGCGCGCTCGTCTACTTCGGCCTCGCCGAGGAGTATCACGACGACTACGAGGAGGAGCAGGCGCCTGAGGCGGAGATCGAGGATCGCTACCGCGAGCGCCCGAACGTGCGACGCCTGCGTCGCCGCCGCGACGAGTTCGACGACATCTTCTCCGAGGACGACGTCACGGAAGCCGGACGCAGCGGACGCGGCCGCGCGACCACCGTGCTCAAACCTGTGGCCAACCGCAACGGCGACGTGCGCGTGCACCTGGTGGTGCCCAAGTCGTTCAACGACGCGCAGCAGATCGCGGACAAGTTCAAGGACTCGATCCCGGTGATCCTCAACCTGCAGAGCTCTGACACCGACCTTTCCAAGCGCCTGATCGACTTCGCCTCAGGTCTCACCTACGCGCTGGACGGCGGCATGCAGAGGATCGCCGACAAGGTCTTCATGCTCACACCGCGCAACGTCGAGATCTCTGCCGAGGAGCGCGCCCGCCTGATCGAGAAGGGCTTCTTCAACCAATCTTGAGAGGCGATGGCGGGCGCCTCGCCGCGTCACCGCTCGCTTCGCTGGAGCCTCGTGTATCAGTGGCGCAGATGAATCGCCATAGTCTGGAGCTCTCATGCAGATTGGTTTGATCGGTTGCGGGAACATGGCCCGCGCTCTGGCGCGCGGGTGGGGGAAGCCGGTGCTGTGCGCCGACCCGGCCCCCGGGCGCGCGGATGAGCTCGTGGGGGAGCTAGGCGGCGAGGCGCTTGCGTCCAACGCGGAAGTGGCCGCGCGCGCGGACCTCGTGGTGCTTTGCCACAAGCCGGCCCAGCTGGCGGCGGTGGCTGGGGAAGTCGGCGCGGGGGAGACGCCGATCGCTTCGATCCTCGCGGTGACGCCGCTGGCGGTGCTGCGCGAG
>DATBZG010000231.1:0-7919 GCA_036513335.1 Solirubrobacteraceae bacterium
CACGATGGCAATTGCTGCCGTCCCGGCAGCGCGAGCCGCGGAACCAGGGGTCGTGCTGTCCAACGTGAGCTCACCGGCCAACGCCAGCGTGGCGCCCCTCGGCGTGCACTGGGTGCGGCTCTTCCTCACCTGGCCCGACCTCGAACCACAGCGTGGCGCTCTCGACACCTCGTGGATCTATTACTACGATCGGCTGTTCAAACAACTTCCAGCGCACACAAAAGTGCTCCTGGACGTCGTCAACAGTCCCGAGTGGGAGACCGGGTCGAGCGACGAACACATGCCGCCCGCCAACCCGCAGGACTACGCGGCCTTCATCGGCGCGCTGGCCGAGCAGTTCGGGACGCACGTGAGCGCATACGAGATCTGGAACGAGGAGGACGAGTCGGCGTGGTGGACCGGGGCGCCCAACCCAGGCGCCTACACGCAGCTGCTCCAGGCTGCCTACCCGGCGATCAAGGCCGCTGACCCGAGCGCCACGGTTGTGCTCGGTGGGCTGACGGGCAACGACTACCCGTTCCTCGAAGGCGTCTATGCAGCCGGAGGCAAGGGCTCCTTCGACGCGGTTGGGGTGCACACTGACACGGCCTGCAACGTCCTTTCCCCTTACGACTTCTTGCGTGGAGCTGGGAATCGCATGATCCCGGATTCGTTCCTGGCCTACCGCGAAGTTCACGCCGTGATGCTGGCCAACGGTGACAACAAGCCGATCTGGATGACGGAGCTGAGCTGGCGCACGACAAACGCCACATGCGGTGAAGGTGCGTTTGCCGGCCAGAAGGCCGGCGGCGTGAGCGAAGAACAGCAGGCGACCTACCTGAAGCAGGCTTACCACTGCTTGGCGCAGGCGCCATATGTGCAGGTGGCGCTGTGGTTCCCGCTTGAGGACGAAGGCGCCGACACCTCGGGTCTGATGCGGTCAGACGGCTCGCACAAGCCGTCGTTCGCCGCGATGCAGTCCTACGCGCGCAAGGGCGACAAGCTGACAGGACCGTGCGGTGTGGTGACAGGGCCCAAGATCTCCGTGCACTCGCCCGCGGACCACTTCGTCTACCGCGGTCCGCTCCCGATCAGCGTGTCGGCAAAGAGTACTTTGGGTGTGTTCCGGATCCGCCTCGAGGTCGACGGCAAACTGATCCGCAACTACGACAGCAACGACTTCGCTCACAGCCTGTTCGGCGCGCTCGACTGGCAGGGCGCCAAGCATATTCCCTACGGCTGGCACACGTTGACGTTCATCGCCTATGACAAAGAGAACAACATCTCGCACGCCAGCATCAGGATCTACCACGCACCGCCCAAGCGCAAGCATGGCTAGCCGGCCCTTTGGCCTACATTCGGCGAGGAGGCCACTGCGGTCCCGGAATAGAGATGCCGATTAGGTCGGATGAGTTCCGGGAGGCTCGGGGCTGTTGTGGACAGAAGTTCAGCCGGACGGTCTCGGCGAAGCTACTCTATCCATGAGGCTGAGCGCAGCCAGGCAGACACCTGCCAGTGCCGCCGCAGCGAGCCAAGCCCACCAGCCCGCGGGCGGGGCCCACGCGGCGCGGGCAGGGAACCAGTTGAGCCCGGCACCGCCGACGGCGTAGCGCTTGGCGTTGACATACCAGGCAAGCGCCTGCATGAGCGCGACGGCGACCGGCATTGCGACGGCGAGCAGCCGAAGCCACCTGGCGCTGGCGCGTGTGCGGTGGCGGTTGAGTGTCTCGCCGGCGAGGATCGGCACCGCCACAAGGATCGGCAGGACGTGCCTTCCCTGCAAGCCAAACCCGGTGGGTCGTATGAGGAGCGCGTAAAAAACTGCCGGCCCGAGCAGCCCAGCGCCCAGGACGCCGACAAGCACGAGGCGCTCGCGTTTGCCGCATACCACGGCGGCCGCCGCCGACAGCGCAAGCACCAGGGCGAACCAGGCTAGCGGAATCGCCAGCGGGAGCTTGACGTCGAGATAGCCGAACTTGCCGACCAGCTCCGGAAGCGCCCTCCACCACTCGTGTGCGCCCGCAACGAGGCCCGCGCGCAGATCTCCCGTCTCGATTTCCACACGCGAGCCGTAAAGCCCTTCCCAGAGCTCGTTCAGGGCCACCGCCAGTACGAGTGCGGCGACCGCCATGCGGGGCGCCGCGCCGCTGCTCCAGCGCCGTGCGAACGTCCGCGGCCCGCTCCAAGCGGCGGCGATCAGGCGCTCGAGCACCATCCACGCTGGGCTGGCCGAGCGGCTGAGCGCCAGCACTGCACCGCTAAACGCCATGAAGGTCCACCAGCGCGTTCGCAGCGGGCCGGGACGGCACAGGCGCAGCAGGCATGAGAGGAACGCCACGCCACCGGCGATCTCCGTGCTACTACCGCTAAGCGTCGCCCCGCAAAACAGCGCCATCGGGGTCACTGCTAGCAGCACGCCAAGCATCGACAGCAGCGGGCTCACGGCGTCATACAAGGCAAAGACAGCGATCGCGAGCAAAGCAAACGCGCTCAGCGCCTCCACCGCACGCCCCAGGCGCAGCGCTGCTGGAGCAGAGCTCGCGGTGCGCACGACCGCCGCAGGCAGGAGATACGGCAGCGGCTGGTAGTTGCCCACGGTGGTCGTGGCCGTCACCGGCGGCGGCCTGGAGTCGACGGTATTCAAGCACGCCGCGCTGGGCTCGCCGGGGCTGAGCTCACACGTGAATGGCTCCGGATCGAGGCCCCGCGGTAGCGGTACGAGGCGCGTTGCTTGTGCGGTCCACGCAATCTGCGTTGGAGTGACTCCGATGCCGGCATCCGGGTCGGCTTTGCCGAGTAGCTCGCCCTCACTTACGCCGATCGTGCGGATGTAGTGATCTGCCTCGTCGGGAGCGGCGAAGGGAGCGTTGCCCATGACCCACGCTGCGAGCAGCAGCGCCCACGCGACCAACACGAGCGCGGGCACTAGGCGCACGGCCGGGCGAGTGTGGCGTGGCGGCCAGGGGAGAGGGCTAATTCGCGTGGCTGGCAGGCTCGGGAGACTAGATCCCACCCGTCGCACGGGTAGTTCCGGCATTGGAGTGATCGGCAAGCGAGTCCGCGACCGCCCGCGATCTGCTTTAGCGGGAGCTTTCGGGCAGGCAAGCGACTGCTCGATGCTCGGGCCATCGAGCTCTGCCATCAGATGCCGGTCGCGAGCTCGTCTGGAGCCTCGACGAGCGCAAGCGTGTGGGCGATCACTGCTGGTGGATCAGCGGCCTCAAGCCGTTCAGAGCGACTACCCGAAGGGGACATTACGCTTGAGGTGCCGGACATCGTGAACGAGATTCACGAATGCAAAGCTGAGTGCCCCTGCGGTGTGCGAGATAGTGTTTCGTCAGAGACCCCGCTCGCGGGGTTGGTTTGTGTGAGTGGGTTTTGGCCGGGTTGCGGACCGGGTAGAGCTCAGCTGAGAGGTGGCACCCTGCTCGCGTAGAGCCGTGGATGAACGAGTGGCAGTACGCGTCCGTCCGACGCCTCCTGGAGCCGCTTGAGCGTCGGGTATCTGGGTAGTAGCGACTCGCTGACGAACACCAGTGTGTTCTGGGCGTACCACCAGTCGACGCGAAGGTCCTCCCAGATCACCGGGCGAATGCAGTCCACCGGCACCATTCCGGCACGCCGGAAGTGCTCGATCCAGTAAGTAGGCCACTGCTCGTTCAGATGCTGCAAGCCACCTTGATTGGGTATCGCCGCGGAGAACAGCAGCACGGGTGCCAGTCCCGCCAGTCCTTCTGCGAACAAGGCGGCCGACGACGGCGGCAGGTGCTCCGCTACCTCCAGCGAAACCGCGAGGTCCCATGCGCCGCTAAGGTCGAGCGGATGGACCAGATCGCGCTCGATGAACAAATCGGACGGGATCTCCAATTTCTCGCGCGGTACATAGGCGCCATCGACTCCGATCACCTCGCATCCGAGCTCTCTGAATACACGCGTCCACGTTCCCGTGCCGCAGCCGACGTCGATCACGCGCCCGGGCGCGACAAGCTCCAGGATCAGGGGCACAATGACAGCTGCCGAGCTATGTGCGCCATCCCTGTGTTCGTTGAAGAACTCGCTGTTGTATGGGCTGGGCGCCGAGGATGGCAAGGTGTTCACTGGGGCCCTCTTACGCTGTCTCGATCAGCTCGAGGGTGCCCGCGGCGCTGACCGTGAGGAGCGTTCCCGTGAGCGCTGGCATGGCGCGAGCATACCTCGCCCCGCGCTGCGCATTCGGATCGCTCGACACCCGGTGCGTAAGCGGCAGGCGCTTCCGCTTCAAGCTAGTGCGCGAGCGCGGGGTGGCCTCACAGCCTTCGGAGGGATGAGCGCCGGTGAGGCTCACGGACGTTCTTCGCCGGCCTTCCGGCCAGCTTTCTAAATCTCGCTTTAGAAAGTCTTAGAACCCGCAACGCTGCAATAGGTGGCTACGCCGGCCAATCCCAGCAGCACAGCTCACGCGCTTGACGCTCTGTCGCCACCGCGGCCCCCGCACTGGGACCGAGCTCGAGCTCCACCACCCAGGGCCTGTGCCCGGCGGCCGCGACGCCGGGTTCGCCGATGCCGGCACCGAGGCACTTCAGCTCGGCCTCGTGGCCGGCCCAGGTACGCAGGAACTCCTGCCGGCGGGTGGCGGGATCGAGCGTCTGCAACCTCTGCGCCACGCCCTCGCCGAGCATGCGAGCGGCAATTGCAACCTCGTCGACCGGCCGGCGCGCGACCTCCACGTCCACGCCCACAGCCCCAGCGTCGCTGAACGCATACAGGGCGAGACCCCCTGAGTGCGACATGTTGAAGGGCATCGAGTCGGGACCCCTCAGGGCGGGCTTGCCGTGCTCGCCAACGATGAAGCGCAGCGATGCCGGCTCCAGCTGGAGGTAGCGCCCCAGGAGCTCGCGTAGAAGTCCGCGCGATCGTCGCCACAGCTCGCCTTCTTGTTTGTTCAGGATGCGCTCGGCGCGCGCGCGCTCCTCGTCGCTCAGCAGATCTCCCAGATCTGGTGCCACCGACGTGAGCTCCGCGCGCCACACGTGCACGGCGCCGGCGGCGAGCAAGGGGCGAGGCGGACCTGGTGCCCACGATGCCCCTGTGGTCGCCTTCACTCGAACAGCGCTTCGATGGCCGTCAGGAAGCGATCGGCCAGCTCGATCGCTCGCTGTGCCTCCTCCGCCGGCGCTGACCAGGCGTCGTAGTCCGCCTGCTCGCGCTCGGGCTGAATCTTTTGCACCTCAGCTGCCAACTCGGGATCTATCGTGCCATCCTCAACAAACGTGCTGCGAAACTCGTGCCACGTTCCCCTGTGGGTCTTGGCGGAGGCGTCTCGCTCGCTCAGTGCCGCCCTGGCTCCGTACAGCATCGCGTAGTACGCCGCGCTCAGCGCCGTGGAGGGATCCTCCGCCGCGGCCACCTCAGCTGCTGCCAAGCGACGCCTGGCCGCCTCGAGGAACTCACTTGAGCGCGGGCTCACGACTAGCCGCCCACGACGACCTTGTCGCGGTCCACCTCGGCAATGAAGAACGATCCGATCTCACGACGCTGCGCGAGCCAAGCCTGCGTATGCACGTGGATCGAGAACGACCACGTCAGGGCATCCAGCGCGAGCTCACGGGCGGCGTCGTTCAGGATCTGACGCACAAGCATCCGACCGTCCCACGACGCGTCATCGACGAGCACCAGCATGTCCACGTCGGACTCCGTTGAAGGTCGCTCACCGCGCGCACGGGAGCCGAACAGCCATACCGCGTACAACTGTCCCTCCAGACGCACACGCAGTTGCTCGACAAACCGCTCGATCAGTACGCGCTCGTCGGCGGACAGAGATGTCTGGGTCAGCGCGCTCATAGCTGGTTTCAATCTAGGCGCTGAGCCCCACCCGATCAAGCCTCGCAGCGCGCGCAGCGGCGCTGGCGGCTACGCTCTTGCGCCCATGCGCAGCCTGTCCGTGCACCTCGAGGGCCTTGTCGTGATCGAGCCGAGCGTCTACCCGGACGAGCGCGGCTTCTTCTGCGAGACCTACAGGCAGGCGTGGCACGAGGAGGCCGGCCTGCCGGCGCAGGAGCTGTTCGTGCAGGACAACCACTCGCGCTCCACGCGCGGTGTCGTGCGCGGCATGCACTTCCACATCGGCGACGGCGTGGCGAAGCTCGTGCGCTGCGCGCGCGGGCGCATACTGGACGTGGCTGTCGACCTGCGCAGGGGCTCGCCCACGTACGGGCAGTGGGAGGGGGTGGATCTGGACGATGAGAGCATGCGCGAGCTCTACGTGCCGGTCGGCTTCGCGCACGGCTTCTGCGTGCTCAGCGACGTGGCCGACGTGATGTACAAGCAGACCGCCTACTACGACCCCGCGGTGGAGCGGGGAATCGCCTGGAACGACCCGGACGTGAGGATCCACTGGCCGCTGCCGGTGGCGGAGCTGATCGTCTCCGATCGCGACGCGGCAGCGCCGCGCCTGCGCGAGATCGGCGAGGAACTGCCGTTCGAGTGGCATCCTTAGGAGCGATGTCCGACCGTCTGCAGCGCCTGCGTGAGCGCACCAACGGCTACACGGTCACGCCCGAGCAGTACGTGCGCTTCGCCTACGTGGCGCTCGGCGCGCTGACGCTGATCGTCCTGACGGGCGCCGCGGTGCGCCTGACCGGATCGGGCCTGGGCTGTCCGACGTGGCCGAAGTGCTACGGAAACGTCTATCCGCCGCTGAGGACGCACGCGTTGATCGAGTTCTCCAACCGCGTAGTAACGGCGCCGGTGTGCCTGGCAGCGGGCCTGGCGTGGCTGGCTGCCGTGCGCAGGCGCCCGTACCGGCGCGACCTGGTGTGGCTGGGGGCGCTGCTGCCGCTCGGCGTGGTCGCGCAGGCGGTGCTGGGTGGCTTCACGGTCAAAGGCGCGCTCGACTACGGCTGGGTGATGGGCCACTTCGCGCTCTCGATGCTGATCCTGGTCGCTGCTGTGATCCTCGTGTGGCGTGCCAACCACGAGCCGTCCGAAGCGCGCCAGCTCGACGCGGGCACCGATCGCACGCTCGTCCGCGCGCTGCGCTGCCTCGTCGGCCTTGGGGCGTTGACGATCTTCGCGGGCACCGCGGCGACGGCTGCGGGCCCCCACGCGGGCGGCTCGCCGGGACAGAAGATCAACCGGCTCGACTTCAATGGCCACGGCACGATGGACTTCGTGATCCACCGCCACGCGGAGATCGCATTCGTGTTCAGCGTCGCTGCGGTCCTCGTGTGGTGGCTTGCTCGCCGTCGCGAGGCGCGCAATGACGTGCAGACGCCCCTGACAGTCCTGTGTGTGCTGCTTGCCCTGCAGGGCGCTGTGGGCCTGGATCAGTACTACACGCATCTGCCCACGGAGCTCGTGTGGGTGCACGTGACGCTGGCCAGCAGCGTGTGGGTATGCCTGCTCTGGTCGGCCTGCGCGGCGGGCTCGCTGGCGCCCTTCCGGCTGCGCAAGGGCTCCGAGCGGGCCGTGGAGGCCCCGCTGAGGCCGGTCGCGCCGGTCGAGTTCCCCGGAAATTAGGGCTTCTTCGGGCCGCCAACCCCCGCTGTTTGCGTGTCGTCGTCCTCAGGAGCGGTTAGCCTGCTCGCAGCAACGACACACGAGAAGGGAGTGGCATGACAAAGAACGAGCTGGGCGAGCAGGTCGCGGAGCGCACTGGGCTGTCCGCCAGCCAGGCCCGTCAGGTGGTTGAGTCGGCGCTAGAGGTGGTCTCCGACGAGCTTGCCGCCGGGGGTGAGGTCGCGCTTGCCGGCTTCGGCAAGTTCAGCGTCAGCCACCGGGCTGCGCGTCAAGGACGCAACCCCTCGACGGGCGAGACGATCAACATCGCAGCGTCCAAAGCGGCGAAGTTCTCAGCCGCGAGCGCGCTGAAGAAGCGCCTCAACGGCTGATCCCAGTCCGGCCGCAGGGATCACGAGCTCTCTGGAGCTGTTGATCCCTGCGGGCTGGCCGTGGGAACCCCC
>DATBZG010000232.1:0-2049 GCA_036513335.1 Solirubrobacteraceae bacterium
CTCGAGCTCTAGCTGTAGCGCGCGCCTTTCGGCGCCAGCACGCCGCCTACAATCAAGGGCATGCTGAGTCCCCGTCAGGAGCGGATCCTGTGCAAGGTCGTCGAGGACTACCTGCGCACGGGTCAACCGGTCGCCTCGCGATCGATCGCTGCCGCACCCGAGCTCGAATGCGGGCCGTCGACCGTCCGCAACGAACTGGCGCTGCTTGAGGAGTACGGACTGCTCGACCATCCGCACGTATCCGCAGGGCGCGTGCCGACGGATGCCGGTCACCGATACGTCGTCGACCGCATGCTCAGCTCTGGGCAGGGTCTCGCGCTCGAGCGCCGGCTCGAGCTCTCGCTGATTCGCCAGGAGGTCGAGGAGGCGATGCGCACGACCACCGAAACGCTCTCCCAGATGACCAACCTGCTCGCGGTCGTCTCCGCCCCGTCGCCGAACACCGCGACGATCCGCCACATTGAGGTCCTGGCATTGCAGCCCCAGGTCGTCCTCGTCGTGATCATCACCTCCGCGGGCAACGTCTCGAAGATGTTCGCCACGTTCGAGCGCGCCGTCGACGCGGGGCTCGTGGCATGGGCGGGCGAGTACCTCAACGAGCGGCTCGTGGGCCTCGAACTCGGCGCGAGGATGCTCCAGCAGCGCCTCGTCGATCCGAGCCTCTCCCCGCGCGAGCTCGAGTTCCTCGACCGTTTCGCGCCGGCGTTCGCAGACCTCGCCACCGAGGGCGAGGATTCTCTGTTCGTAGAGGGCACCGCGCGCTTGTTCGGCGCGGGGCAGCTCGAGGACTCAACGCACGTCAACGAACTGATCGACCTGCTCGAGCGTCGCGTGGCGTTGCTGCAGGTGCTGCGTGCGGCGCTGGGCGAGTCGGGCGTCTACGTGCGCATCGGCCACGAGAACGAGCTGCCGGCGATGCACTCGCTGGCGCTCGTCGCGACCGGTTATGGGATGGCCAGCCGCAAGCTCGGCACCGTCTCGCTGATCGGCCCGGTACGGATGGACTACGCGGGCGCGATCGCGACCGTGCGTGACGCCGCCTACCAGCTGTCGCGCTTCGTCGAAGACGCCTACGCTGGAACCTGACCGGAGCGACATGCCCCGCGATCCCTACGAGGTGCTCGGCGTCGAGCGCAACGCCTCCGAGCAGCAGATCAAGAAGGCATTTCGCCAGGTGGCGATGGAGCTGCACCCCGACGTCAACGCGCACGACCCGGACGCCGAGGAGAAGTTCAAGGAGGCGGCGGAGGCCAACGAGATCCTCTCCGACCCTGAGCGTCGGGCAACGTATGACCGCTACGGTCACGACGGGCTGCGCTCGGGCGGATACGCCCCGAACTTCGACGGCTTCGGGTCGATCGGCGACCTCTTCAACGCGTTCTTCGGAGGCGGCGCGGCCGGGCGGGGAGGCCCTACGCAGGGCGGCGACGCGGCAGTCACGGTCGAGATCGATCTGCTGGACGCCGCCAACGGCGCCACGGTCGAGGTCTCATTCGACGCGATCGAACGCTGCGAGCACTGTCACGGCAACGGCGCTGAGCCGGGGACCCCGATCGAGACGTGCGAGCGCTGCGGCGGCGCGGGCCAACTGCAGGCCGTGACGAGAACGATGCTCGGGCAGATGGTGCGGACGATCGTCTGTGACGTCTGTCACGGCGACGGGCGTGTGGCCAAGCAACCATGCAAGCACTGCCGCGGTAGGGGACGGGTGACCAGCAAGCGCGAGATTGAGGTCGAGGTGCCCGCCGGCATCGCTGATGGGCAGCGCATCAGGCTCGGCGGCCAAGGACACGCGGGCGAGGCCGGCGCGCCCGCCGGGGATCTCTACGTGCTCGTGCGTGTCCGCGAAGACGAGCGCTTCCTGCGCGAAGGCGACGACCTGATCACCGCGCTGGACGTGGCCGCGCCGCTGGCCGCGCTGGGCGGGGTGCTCGAGGTGCCCACGCTCGAAGGCAGCGCGTCTGTCGAGCTTCCCGCGGGCACGCAGCCTGGAGAGGTGCTGACCCTGCGCGAACAGGGCATGCCCGCGCTCAGGCGCAGCCGCCGCGG
>DATBZG010000233.1:0-4462 GCA_036513335.1 Solirubrobacteraceae bacterium
TCGCGCGAGCTGGCGTTGTTCAAGGTCACCGCGGACGGTGTGCAGCGCGGTGAGCTGATGCAGATCGCTGAGATCTTCCGCGGCAAGGTCGTGGACGTGACCAAGCGCGCGATCATCCTCGAGGTGACGGGCACCACGGAGAAGATCGAGGCGTTCGAGACGATGGTCCGCCCGTTCGGGCTGATCGAGATGATGCGCACGGGCGAGATCGCGATCTCGCGGGGGCGCAGCGAGACATAGGGTGAGCGGCGCCGCAAGCGAGCAGTTCTCGGGAGGCACGTTCGCGCGCCGCTCGTCCAGCCTCGCCGGCGCCGGCCACCACAGTTTCCGTCTCAGCGAGGAGGATCGCGAGCGCCTGTCCGCACGGCTGGCGCTGGCGGTCCGGCGTGCGCGTCGCAGCGGCGGGGAGGTGCTGGCGACGATCTCGCTGCCGCTCGCGCCGGATGTGGATCCGACGGCCGTCGTGTGTGCCTCGCGCGTTGAGGGGGAGCGCTGGTTCGTGTTCGAGCAGCCCGACCGCGGCCACGCGGCGCTGGCGGCGCTGGGGGAGGCGACGAGCCTGCAGGCGGCGGGCGCGGAGCGCTTTGCCACGGTGGCCGACCGCTGGCGCTCGCTGTCGGCCTCGGCGGTCAGCGATCCGGCCGATGACCCTGCGGGCGCGGGGCCGGTGGCCGTTGGGGGCTTCGCGTTCGCGCCGGACGGCGGCGCGGCGCCGCACTGGCAGGGCTTCTCGCCGGCGTCGCTGACGGTCCCCGAGGTGGCGCTCGTGCGCGCCGAGCGCAGGGGAGAGGTCAGGGTGCGCATGACGCTGGCGGCGCTGGCACGCCCGGATGACGTCCCCGAGCAGCTGCTGGCGCGTCTGGAGAGTCGCCTGGTACAGCTGCGGTCGCGAGCGCTGCCGCTGCTCGACCCGGCGCCCACGGGGCGTTTCCAGGTGGCCAGCGCGATGCCGCCGCAGCACTACGAGGGTGCCGTGACGCGCGCGGTGGAGATGATCGGGGCGGGAATGATGGAGAAGATCGTGCTCGCGCGCGAAGTGCA
Source organism: Solirubrobacteraceae bacterium (assembly GCA_036513335.1). Taxonomy (GTDB): domain Bacteria; phylum Actinomycetota; class Thermoleophilia; order Solirubrobacterales; family Solirubrobacteraceae; genus Palsa-744. The sequence goes on from DATBZG010000233.1 coordinate 1,042, forward strand.
GGTGCACGCACCGCGACCGTATGACCCGGCGGCGGTGCTGGGCGTGCTGCGCGAGGAGTTCCCGTCGTGCTTCGTCTTCTGCGTGGGACGCGGCGAGGCCGCGTTCGTGGCCGCCAGCCCGGAGCTGCTCGTGCGCCGCGAGGGTCACCGCGTGAGCACATTGGCACTCGCCGGATCGACGCGGCGCAGCGCGGACCCGGCCGTGGACGCCCATCTGGGCGAGCAGCTGCTGCGCGATCGCAGCTACCGCGAGGAGCACGCGATCGTCGCGCGGCGGATCGAGCGCATGCTGCGCCCGCACGCGATCTGGGTGGCCGCCGCACCCGAGCCGGAGCTCGTGCGGATCGCCAACATCCAGCACCTGGCCACACCGATCCGCGCGCAGCTGGCAGCGCCGATGGAGGCTTTGGAGCTGGCTGGGCTGATGCACCCTACGCCGGCCGTCGGCGGCGAGCCGCTCGCAAGCGCCGCGCCGCTGATCCCCACCCTGGAGGGCCTGGACCGAGGCTGGTACGCCGGCCCCGTCGGCTGGACGGACGCCACCGGCGACGGAGAGTTCTGTGTCGCGCTTCGCTGCGCGCTGTTGCGCGGCGAGGTCGCCCGCTGCTACGCGGGCAACGGCATCGTGCGCGACTCAGATCCCGCCAGCGAGCTCGCCGAGACCGAGATCAAGCTTCAGGCGCTGCTCCCGCTCCTCAGCGGCTGAGCGCCGCGCCGGCTCTACTCTCGGCTGGCGCCTTCGACCTGGTTCCGTGATCAAGTCCAATGGCTCTGACTATCTGGGCACGCTCTGCCGCCGCCATACGCCTATTTCGACCTCAATCCCGGAGACCGTCCGAAGTGCCCGGTACTGTCCGCGATTGTCCGGATAGAGTAGGTTTGTCGACTTCTGATCGGCTGTGTCGTAGATTGCCCGTCTCAAGCTACAGGGCGACAAGCGCTGAGCCGATGAGAACCAACCGCTCGAGTCGAGCGTGATCAACTGAGTTACCCCGAGAATCATGGCCCTCACATCAGCCCGACCCCAGCTTCTCACCGTGGCCCAGGCCGCGTCTCTCTTGAGCGTCAACGAGCGCACCGTGAGACGTTGGATCGCTGGCGAGCGAGTTCCGTATCTGAGACTGCCCAGCGGGGAGTACCGCATCCCTCAAGGCGCCCTACTTGCGTCGCTGCGCGGAAACTACGACCTCGCCGGCGAGCTTCAGCAGCTCGAGCGCAGTCACGGCCACCTGTCCGAGGACCAAGTTCGAACCGCGATAAACGACGACTAGTCGGAACGCTCTCGCGGAGACCGGCCGCTAGATTTCCCGGTCCGTGCCACGCGTGACAGTCGATACGAGCGTCGCATTGCCAGCTACCCTGAGTCCGACCGGCATGCGACGGAAGTTCTGGATGCTGCTCGCGTTCGGTTCGCTCACTCACGAGGTGGAACATCGTGAGCTTGATCTGCAGGCCCTGCAAGCTGAAGCCGAAGCAACGGGGGGTCGCTGGGCGGGATAGATGAGGCGCGCGCACAGCGAGAGGCGACGGAAGCACGGCGGGCCGTCCTCGCCGAGCGTCTACCGATCGGTACTCCCGATGATTGGGTCGCTGTGGGGTCCAAACCCCTCTTCGAGGAGTACGAGCGCAAGGTCCGTGATGTCGGCTCTCGTTTGAAGCCAGGTCTGCGCGAGCAGGACGCGCCGCTACTGAGGCGTCAGATGCAGGCGATCTGTGTAGCCGCAGCACCTCCGTTCGACCCCACCCGCGTGCCTGCGCTCACGCGCGACCCAAGCGACGACCCGATCGTCTACGGCGCACTGCTCGCGGCTTCAGACCTGCTGGTCAGCGGGGACAAGCACATCGTGCCGAACCGCGAATCCCAGGAGTACGAACACGGCGAGGATCGCTTGCTCGCAGTGACCTTCAGCTATCTGGTCTCGGAGATCATTCCCCACATCGACTGGGATGGCGTTGATGGCGAGCTACTTGTGGAGACCTTCTCAGCAACCAATCCTGAGTTGCCGCCGGGCGTTCCTACCTAACGGACAGATTCACGATGCCTCGGCTCGGGAGGCATGCCCAGTCGTTATTGCATCCCAAACGCGCCGGTGCAGGTCAACGTTGAGGGTTCGATCGCTGCGAATTTGAACGATCGTCGAGGCCGCCTCTGGGGAGAGTGCCTGCTCCAGAGCCGCGCGCAGCTCGCTAGCCGTCTCGACGATCCGGTGCTCCAAACCGTAGAGCGCAGCCGCCTTCGCGAAGTCCAGACTCGTGGGAGTGGCGATGTGGCGCGTGTAGATGTCATCATCCTCGCCGTCCCCTGCGTCTGCGAGCGGGCGCATTCCTGCTGGCACATTCGGTGCGCGCGCCATGCTCGCCCTGGCGACCGGGAGGAAGTCGAAGATGCCGCCGCCGCCGTTGTCGATCAACACGATCGTCAGCTTCAAGCCGAGACGCGTCGAGGCCAGAAGGCCGCCGATGTCATAGGCGAGCGCCACATCGCCGATCAGCAGCACGACCGGACCGGTGCCGTCGGCGGCCGCTCCGAAGGCTGAGGAGACGGTGCCGTCGATGCCGTTGGCGCCGCGGTTGCACAGCACCCGCGGTGGGTCGGAGCGCACCGGCCAGAACGTCTCGATGTCGCGCACAGGCATCGAGGAGGCGACGAACAGCGTCGCGTCCGCCGGCAGCAGCACGCCCAGCTCTGCGGCCACGCGCGGCTCTGAGAGATCGCCTGCGCCGCCGATCACCCCGTCGATCGCCTCCGCCGCGCACTCGTCGGCGCTGCGCCAGCTCGCAAGCCAGTCGTCCTCCGTCGCTGCGGCATCCGCGATCGCGGCGGCCAGCTCTTCGAGCGCCGCCGCAGGCTCCAGCGCGAGCGAATCGGATACCACGGATGCTGGGTCCTGCCAAGCGCCCTCCGGGTCGAGCGAGACCTGCCGGACGCCGGGCATGCCGGCCAGCCATGCGCGCAGCGGCTTGGATACCGGCAGGTCGCCAACGCGGACGACGAGGTCGGGCCTCAATGTGGACGCCATGCCTGGATCGCGCAGCAGCGCGTCGTAATGCGCGATCGCGGCGCTACCGCGGCGCGCGCCGGACAGCGGATCGGCAAGCAGCGGCCAGCCCAGCGCCTCGGCGCACGCGGCGGCGGCCGTGCCGAGCTGGGTGAGGCGCTCGTGGCGTCCGGCAACAATGACCCCGCGCCGCGCGTGCGAGACGATCTCGCGCAGCTGCGCGGCATCCGAGCCGACCTCAAGGGTCGCGGCGGCGCGGCGGACCATTGGGCGACCGTCCTCGCGGCCGCTGCGATCCTCCGCCAGCGGGATATCCTCGACGAGCGGCTCCCGCAGCGGGAAGTTCAAGTGGACCGCACCCGGACGACCCTCGAGCGCGGTCCAGTAGGCGCGACAGGCGAGTGTTCGGATCCAGCGCAACT
>DATBZG010000234.1:0-26094 GCA_036513335.1 Solirubrobacteraceae bacterium
GGCCAGGCGCGCTCTCTGTGACACCGTCACCCTGTTCGACTACGGCGAGTGCGACCTGCATCTGCGCGGCCTGCCCACGCGGGCCAAGATCATGCAGCTGCACGGTTACTGGTTCGACACCGGTATCCCGCTCGTCGTCGAGCTGCGGGACTAGAATCTGTTCACGGACGACAACGTCATATTTCGCAATAAGCCGGAGAGCCCCTGCCTCGACGCATAACGTCCGGTATCCAAGGTCACGGGGCAGATTATTGGACATCCCAAGTGCATTCCATTTATTGGCATCCAGCGCTTGACTGGGCTTTCGCGCATAACCAGCATGGTTCCAGCTAGCCGAGTAGTTCGCTATATGGAATCATCTTCGGCCTAGCCTAACCTGCCGAGACCGGTCGCATGACGGTCGAGGACCGAAATCGAAAGGACACCGATGAGAAAAAAAGGTCTCCTGCGCGAAGTGCGTCCCGTGCGGTCGCTTCGGATGATCGCTGCCCTGCTCGTCTGCGCAGCTAGCCTATCCTTTGCTGCCGTAGCGCTCGCAAGCACGGATTTCTATGTGACCGGCGCGCCCGTCAACAAAGGCGAAACACTGATTGACGTCTATTATCACTATATAACCACGAGCTATGCACATAACTTGGACGGAGGCAACTCCTGTGCTGGCGCTTGGGAATATGCAGGTCTTGAGTGCACTGGCACTGAATCAGCCCATCCTTACGAAGGCACGCACTATCTCAGAGCCGATATGGAGAATCCGAGCGGGTACGCGGATTTCAACGCACATGCGGACTACTAGGTCACACAAGATGAGCCATGCCCATCGTCCACGAATAGGGGTGCAAAAATGACCGGAAGCAAATGGCTGACTGGTGCGGCGTTGGTGGTGAGCGTACTCGCATTGACGACCGGCGGAATCGCGCTAGCTTCAGCGTCACATCGCTCGCGATCGAGGTCGAGAGCGACCAAAGCATCCGTATCTGTAACGGATGCGATCGGCGCATTTCGCTCGGCCCCGCTCACAGATTCAACGGACGTCGCAACGGAGCAGGCCCTCACGGGCGAGTTTGGTAGCATCGCGACGCCTATCGGTGAAGCCGACTTCAGTGCGGCGCACCCCGCGCCAATCAGCGGACGGAGCAGTCAGGTATGGATCGCACCGTCAGGTAACGATGTCTGTACCTATATTCCAGATCCGGTAAATGGCTGGGGCGGGGGCTGCTACCCAGTTGGCACAGTAGAGGCGGGCGAAGCCTACTCAATCATGGGCGGGCCCAACGCGGGTCTTGGCGACAACGTGATTGTCGCCGTCGTGGTTTCTGATGGTGGGCCGGCTCCACAGCTGGTGGCACCGAACGGAACGACATCGACGTTGGCGGTTAGCTCCAATGTGGCTGCGGCTCTGGTGCCCGCAGACGACTCGCTTAAGGTCGGCGCACAGACGATCGATCTGAGCGTCATCCTCCATCCAACGAAGGTGCGTTTCGTCGGCTAAGAGTCGCTGCGGCAGGGTTCGCCGAAGGTCTCGAGTGGCGCTCCGAGCAGAGCCAGCTGATCCGCGGTTGTTCGCCGCGGTCGGCTGGCCTCTCGGGCCCCGCTGACGTCCTGACGCGACCTCACTCCGCGTCCAGGACCTCGATCCCCAGCGCTGCCGCCCACGCGCCCGCCATGTCAATGATGTCCCGCCACTCCATCGCCGCACCGCGCAGGCTCTCCACACCCTGAAGCCCCGTCAGGTCGCTGCCGCGCAGCTCGCAGCGCTTCAAGCGCGCGCCGCGGATGTCCGCGTTCGTGAGATCGCAGCCGTCGAAGCGCACACCCTGCAGCTGCGCGTCCAGGAAGTCCGTCTGGGCCAGCACGCAGTCCTCGAAGCTCACGCGCTCCAGCCGGCATGAGCCGAACGACGCCAGGTCGATGCGGCAGTCCTTGAACGTCACGTCCATCAGCTCGCCCTGCGGCAGCGCCATGCCCGTCAGGCGGCTGTCCTGGATCAGCACCGTCTGCACGTGCGCTGCTCGCGCGTGCACGTTCGCCAGGTTGCAAGAGCTCAACACCGCGTCCGTCACCCTCAGGTGCTCCAGACGCGAGCCCGACAGGTCGACCCGCTTCATGCGCGCCGACTGAAACGTCACCCCACGGGCGTTTTCGTCTGTCAGCGACGCGTCGCACAGCTCGAGCTCCGCCAACGTCGCGTCGTGCTCCAGTGAGTCAGGTGTCGCCTTTGGGAGGTCATCCGGCAGCTCCGGTCGAGTGGGGTGGGGCAGGGCAGCCGGCATCGCCGACAGCCAAGCACATCGCTCGGGCCGCTACACCGCCGGGTTTGTCAGCGAGGCCACGTGATCGAGCATCGTGTCCATCACCACCTCCAGCGGCTCCGTGTCCCGCCGGATCTGCGTCAGCACCAGGCCGCCCTGCAGCGCCGCCAGTAGCGCCAACGCCAGCTTGTCTGGTTCCGCATCCGCCGCCAGCTCGCCACGCGCCTGCAGTGCGCGTAGGCCGTCCGCGATGCTCTCCCGCCACGCCGCGAAGCCCTCCGCCACCTTCGCCCGCGCCTGCGGATCCGTCTCCGAGAGCTCCGCGCCCAGCGTTCCAATCGGGCACCCGCCCTCGCAGTGCAGCGAGCGCTGCACCCCCACCAGCGCGTCGCGCCATGCGCGCAGCGCCTGCATGCTGTCAAGACCCGCCAGCAGCGGGCGCTGGCCGTCAAGGATCGCCTGCGTCTGGTGTTCGATCACCGCCAGCACGAGCTCCTGCTTGTCCTTGAAGTAGTGGTACAGCTGCGAGCTGCTCACGCCCGCCGCTGCCTTCACCTCATCCAGGCTCGTGCGCGCCACGCCGCGCTCGAACATCTCACCAGCCGCCGCCGCCACGATCCGCTCCCTCGTCGCCTGGCCCTTGCGGGTCAGGCGCGGCTCCTGCCGCTGCTCGCTCACCGTGCTCATGGAGCCGATTCTAGCGATTCTGGACTCTTCAATCCATTCCGTGCTATGAATATGGATCGTGCAATCCAATCCTGAGGTAGGGCCGCCCACCAGGGCGGTGTCGCCGTCGGGCTCGACACCAAGGAGAACCATCATGCAGCTCGAGAACAAGACCGCCCTGATCACCGGCGCAGGCGCCAAAGGCGGCATCGGCGCTGCGATCGCCAGCCTGTTCGCACGCGAGGGCGCGCACGTCCTCATCACCGGCCGCGACGCCCAGCGCGGTGAGCAGGCCGTCTCGGAGATCGCATCCGCCGGCGGCGACGCGCGCTTTTTGCTCGCCGACCTCTCCGACCTGGACGACATCGCGCGGCTCGCCGATGAGGCCGGCAACGTCGATGTCCTCGTCAACAACGCCGCCGTGTTCCCGTTCGCCCCGACCGTCGAGCAGGACACAGCTTCCTACGACGAGGTTTTCGCCACCAACGTGCGCGCGCCCTATTTCCTCACTGCCGCACTCGCGCCCAGCATGCTCGCCAAAGGCTCAGGCAGCATCATCAGCATCAGCACCATGGTCGCCACGTTCGGGCTGCCGGGGTTGTCCGTCTACGGCGCCACCAAGGCCGCACTGGAGTCGCTCACGCGCACCTGGGCCGCCGAATTCTCGCCAGGCGGCGTGCGCGTGAACGTCATCTCTCCCGGTCCCACTCGCAGCGAGAAGGCGATCGGCGCCATGGGTGAGGCAGCCGAGCAGCTCGGAAGGACAACGCCGCTCGGGCGCATGGCCGCCACCGGCGAGATCGCCGAGGCCGTGCTGTTCCTCGCCAGCGACCGCGCCAGCTACATCACCGGAGCCGTGCTCCCCGTCGACGGCGGGCGCACCGCCGTGTGAGACTCAGCCGAGCAGCTGCTCGAGCGTGCGCCCGCTGATCACCGAGCGGGGAAGCTCTGCGACCACATCTGAGCCGGGCTGCGCCATCTCGTCGCGGCGCTTGATCAAAAGCCACTGGGGCTTCGAGCCCGGACGCGTGCGCTGCAGCGCAAAGCCGCCGCGCAGCTTCTCGCCATGCAGCACGAACACCGCGTGGCCGCGCTCCAGCGCCTGCGGCCACGGCACTCGCCCGCCCTGCTCGTACGTGCCTCTGTCCCACACGATCACCCCGCCGCCGTGGCCCGCACCCTCGAAAGTGTTGTGCGCGAGCTCGTGATCATCCACCTGCACCGCCAGGCGCTTCGCCGCCGGGTCCAGCGACGGGCCCTTCGGCAGCGCCCACGAGCGCATCACCCCATCCACCTGCAGGCGCAGGTCGAAGTGATGAGCCGTTGCCTGGTGCTCCTGCACCACGAACACGCCCGCGCTCACGCCGCGCACCGCGAACTGCTCGTGGCCCTCCACCTTCGCCGCCTGGACATCCACCTCGCTCACGCTCGCCGAGGGCGGGCCTCTGTGCAGGAACGCGGTGAGCTCCTCCACCGCCTCCGGCCGTCCCTCCGCGTACACGGCCACAGTGCCGTCCTCCGTGTTGCGAATCCAGCCCCCCACGCCCAGCTGGCGCGCTCGCCTGACCGTCGCCTCGCGAAAGCCCACGCCCTGCACGTGGCCGCGCACGCTCGCGCGAATCGCCGCCTTCGCAGACTCCTCGGCCATGTGGCGCCGGCGCGAGGCTAGGAGTCGCCCAGCGTCGCGAAGCGCGGGTCGCGCCGCTCGATGAAGCTCGTCACGCCCTCCGCGAAGTCAGGTGCCGTGAAGGACTCCAGCATCAGACGGTCGGCGTCCTCGAGGGCGTCCGGGAGCTCGCGCTGGAGGTCCGCGTACACCTGGCGCTTCATCGTCGCCATACTTCTGGGCGAGCAGTTCACGACCATCTCCTGCGCGTACTCGAGCGCCGCGTCCATCAGCCTGTCCGGTGCCAGCACGCGGTTCACCAGCCCCAGCTCCTGCGCCTCCTCCGCGAAAACCACGCGTCCGGAGAGCAGCAGGTCGAGCGCCTTCGCCGGACCCACCAGGCGAGGCAGCATCCACGAGATACCGTGCTCGGCCACCAGCCCGCGGCGCGCAAACGCGGTTGTCAGCTTCGCGCCCTCCGCCGCAAAGCGGATGTCGCACATCAGCGCTTGCACCAGGCCGATGCCCGCGCACGCCCCGTTGATCGCCGCGATGATCGGCTTGGGGATCGATAGCGGCAGCGTCTGCGGGTAGCGCGCGTGCTCCTCCGCGCTGCTCTCCATGTCGCCCTCGCCGATCGCCTGCAGGGCCTGCATGTCTGCGCCAGCGCAGAAGCCCCGGCCGGCGCCCGTCACCACGATCACGCGCACCTCCGGCGCGTTCGCGCACTCCTGGAGCGTCGCAAAGTACGCGCGCTCCATCTCCGCCGTCCACGCGTTCAGTCGGTCCGGTCGGTTGAGCGTCAGCACGGCAACGCCGTCCTGCACCTGCATCTGCACCACATCGCTCTGGGTTTGCACCGCATCGCTCATCCCGCTGCCTCCGCTCTCTTGCCGTGCGCTCGCTGAGCGCTCGTGTTCCAAACCTTGCATCGAGCGTACACCTGCACGGTCCGCCCGGCGGCGACCGCCGGCGCTCGGCTTGTCGATCAGGCCAACGACTGCACGCCCGCGGCGTCCAGCACCGCGTCGAGCAGGCCGGGGAAGCGTGCGTCTAGATCCTTGCGCCGTAGCGACGTCAGCTTCGAGGTGCCCTGCAGCTCCTGGGTGACCAGACCCGCCTCGCGCAGCACGCGGAAGTGGTGCGTGCACGTCGACTTGGTCACGCCCAGGTCGAAGCTCCCGCATGGGCGCGGCGTGGGATCCAGGTCCAGCTCACGCACGATCTGTAGCCGCGCCGGGTCACTCAGGGCGTGCAGAACCTTCGGCAGCTCGAGGTCCTCCGGTGGTGGGTGGTACAGGGTCATGGGCTCATTGTACGACGTTTATCTTACTTATGGTACGATGGTCGCCGTACTTACGAACGAGAAGGGTAGCGCCATGTCAGCACTCGCGAGTAGGACCCGCCGGTTCACTCAGCAGCACGCGCCGTCGCGTCGCCGCAGTCACCCCGTGCGCGCGCAGGCTGCCGAGCCCCAGAGCACCCAGGAACGACGTGGCGCGCTGCTCGTGCTCGTGTGCCTGGCGCAGCTGATGGTCATTCTCGACGTCTCCATCGTCAACGTCGCGCTGCCTTCCATCCGCGGCGGCCTGCACTTCTCCACCACCGGCCTGCAGTGGGTGGTCAACGCCTACACGCTTACCTTCGCCGGCTTCCTGATGCTGGGCGGGCGCGCCAGTGACCTGCTCGGCCGCCGCCGCGTGTTCCTCGTGGGCATCGCGCTGTTCTCACTCGCGTCGCTCGCGTGCGCCCTGTCTGACTCCGGCACGATGCTGATCGCAGCGCGCACCGTGCAGGGTATCGGCGGCGCCGTGATCTCGCCCGCCAGCCTGGCCATCATCACCACCTCCTTCAAAGAAGGCCGCGAGCGCAGCCGCGCGCTCGGCGTATGGGGCGCCATGGGCGGCGTCGGCGGCTCGCTCGGCGCGCTCCTCGGGGGCATTCTCACGCAGGCCTTCAGCTGGCCCGCGATCTTCCTTGTCAACGTCCCCATCGGGCTCGGCGTGATCCTCTTCGCACGCCGCGGCATCATCCCCGCCGGACGCGCCGCCGAGGGCAAGCGCCACTTCGACGCCTCCGGTGCGCTGCTCGTAACCGGCGCGCTCACCGCGCTCGTGTACGCGATCGTCCGCACCGACACCGTCGGCTGGGGCTCGTCCGCGGTTCTGATCCCGCTCGCGATCGGCGCGGCGCTGCTGGCCGCGTTCGTGTTCGTCGAGGGCAACGTCGCCAGCGCGCCGCTGATGCCGCTGCGGGTCTTCCGCATGGCGAGGTTGCGGGCCGCCAACCTGATCATGTTCCTGCTCTACGCGGCCGTGTTCTCGATGTGGTTCTTCCTGTCGCTGTACCTGCAGGAGGTGCTCCACTACGGGCCGCTGCAGACAGGGCTGCGCTTCGTGCCGATGACGCTCGCGGTCGTCCTCACCAGCACGCTCGCGCCGCGCATCGTCGCGCGCGTCGGAGAGAGGCTGCTTCTGACCGTGGGCCTGCTCTGCGCGGCCGTCGGCCTGTTCCTGTTGATGGACGTCCACAGCGGCGGCAGCTACGTCGCCGACGTGCTGCCCGGCGGCATGCTCGCCGCGCTCGGCTTCGGGCTCTCGCTCGTGCCCGCCACGATCGCAGCCGTCTCCGGCGTCTCCGCCAAGGAGAGCGGCCTCGCCTCCGGGATGCTCAACACCTCCCGCCTGATCGGCGGTGCCCTGGGCCTGGCGGTCCTGAGCACGGTCGCCGCCTCGCGCACGCGGGCGGACCTGCTCGCCGGCGCCGGCAACTCCGCCGCGCTGAGTGGCGGCTTCCGGATGGCCTTCGCCGTCGCCGCCGGCCTCAGCGTGCTCGGCGCGCTGGCAGCGGCGGTGCTGCTGCGGGCGCCCGTGGCCGAGCCACTCGCCGGGGTGGAGCCGGCCGCGGACGCCGCACCGGCGTCCGCCGCGCAATAGTGAAGGGGTGAGCGCCCCCTACAGCTACGTCCTGCTGGACGTCTTCACCGACACTCCGCTGGAGGGCAACCAACTCGCCGTGTTCCCGCAGGCGCCTGAGCTGAGCGACGCGGAGATGCAGCGGCTCGCGCGCGAGCTGAACCTCTCAGAGACGGTCTTCGTGCGACCGGCCGAGGATGGGGGAGACGCTCGCATCCGCATCTTCACGCCCGCCGCTGAGCTGCCTTTCGCAGGGCACCCCACGCTCGGCTCGGCGGTCGTCATCGGACGCGAAAGCGGGCGTCAACAGCTGACGCTCGAGACCGGCGCCGGTCCCGTCGCCGTGGAGCTGTCGCTCGAGTCGCAGTCGGCGGTCAGCGGCTGGATGCACCAGCCAATCCCCACGTGGGCGCCATACGAGCGAGAGGCAGAGCTGCTGCAGGCGCTCGGTGTCGAGCGCTCCGAGCTGCCCGTCGAGGTCTACGTGAACGGTCCCCAGCACCTCTATGTGGAGCTCGCCGATGTACACGCGGTCGTGGCGCTCAGCCCCGACATGCGTGGCCTGAACGAGCTCGGCGAGACCGGCGTCAGCTGCTTCGCCGGGTCGGGGAGCCTTTGGAAGACACGCGTGTTCGCCCCCGGCCTAGGTGTCGCCGAGGATCCCGCCACCGGCTCGGCCGCAGGGCCGCTCGTCCTGCACCTCGCGCGCCACGGGCGCATCCGCTTCGGCGATCAGATCGAGATCCACCAGGGCGCTGAGATCGGCCGTCCCTCACGGCTGCTCGCCCGCGCCATCGGCTCCGCGCAGGCGCTCGAGCGCATCGAAGTGGGCGGCTCGGCGGTGATCGTCGCCCGCGGGGAGTTCCTGCTCTGATGCTGCTCCGCGTGCGTGTGCTGATCGCTCAGCGCAAATGGATCCTCTGGGTTGCTGTCGCTGTTGTGCTGATCGCCGCCTGGTGGATCGGCGTCTCGCTGCTTCCCCACCACGTCGTCAACCAGCTCGTGCAGTACGAAGAAAAGCCCAACAACGCAGGTAACTACCGCTGAGCGAACCGGCGGATGAGGCGCCGTCGTTCCTCGCTCGGTCCCGGTCGGTTCGCTCCAATTGCGTAGCTTTGCGTAGTTCCCGCAATTGCCTCATTAATCGTGTACGTGTACCGTCTGTGGGATCAACCGGAGCGAACAGGGGGTATCGGCTTGCAGATCGTAAATGCCGTGGTACCGGTGTCGGCCGCGCGGCTCCGCGGAGCGCACTCGGGGCAGGACGCGGCGAATGCGAGACTCATGCTCGGGCATGTCGTCATGGCTGCGTTTGCGATGCTCATCCTTGCCGGGCTGAGCTTGCTGGTGTTCCATCCTTCGCTATCCCTTTCCCCGGGCACTGAATCGACCGTGGCCGCCGAGTATGTCGGATCGCCCCAAGCGCTCCTGCGCGTATCACATGATCAAAGCCTCGCGAGTGCGTCCTCGAGCCTTCAAGGGCCCCTTTCCTCCGCGCTCGGGCGCACCGAGCGCGGATACCGGGTCCGCGGGCTCGTTGCTCACAACACGGCGCAGGGATTCTCCGCGCAGTTCGGACGCGCAGGCGTGGCGATAGCGAGCGCCGGCGCGCGCTTCGAGCTCGGACTCGAGGCGTTCGGTCGCGCGGGGAGCCTCCGGACGCTCGCGAGCGTCCGGCCGTCATCGAGCTACAACCGCGTCACCTACGCGCACGGCGCATTGCAGGAGTGGTGGGCTAACGGGCCGCTGGGCCTCGAGCAGGGCTTCGATCTCGCCAAGCGCCCGGCCGGCGCAGGCAGCCTGCTGCTCTCCATCTCGGTGCCCGCCGGCGCGCGCATGAGTCACGGCTCGCTGCTGCTTCCGGGCGGCCTTCGCTACGCAGGCCTCACGGCGACAGGCGCGCACGGGCGGGCGTTGCCCGCGCGGCTGTACCTCGACGGGCGGCGCCTGCTCGTCGAAGTCAACGACCGGGGGGCGCGATACCCCGTCCGGATCGACCCGTTCGTGCAGAAGGCCGAACTGCACAGCGCCGCCGGCCAGAGGGGACAGACAGGCATCTCGGTCGGGATCTCCGGCAACACGGCCGTCGTCGGCGCGCATGAAACCGAAGTCAACGGCAACGTCGAAGCGGGAGCGGTCTATGTGTTCACGGCCGGATCCGCGGGCTGGTCGGACATGACCCAGACGGCAGAACTGACCGCCTCCGATGGCGCAGAATTCCATCAGCTCGGCTACTCGGTCGCGATCTCCGGCAACACGATCGTGGCCGGCGCGCCCGGCAACAAGCAGGAGCAGGGGAGCAAAGGGTGCGGCGTGGTCGAGCCCGGCGCCGCCTACGTCTACGTGATGCCCGAAGGCGGCTGGAAGAACATGACCCAGACCTCGGAGTTGAGCGAGGACGAAGCCGAAACGCACTGTCTCGGCGCGGCGATCGGCTACTCGGTCGCGATCGAAGGGGACACGGTCGTCACCGGCGCCCCGTACCTGAAGGCTGAAGCGAGCGAACCGCCGCAGGGCGCGGCTCTGGTCTATGAAATGCCAAAAGCCGGGTGGGCTAGCCAGCCGAGCATGAAACCGACCGCGGAACTCAAGGCAGCCGGCGGCGGAGACGATGCGGCGCTCGGCTCCTCCGTGGCGATCTCCGCCGGCGAGATCGTCGCCGGCGCACCGACCCAGGAAGAGAAAGGCGGCTATGCGGGACCCGGTGCCGCGTACGTCTACGTGCGTCCAGAAGCCGGTTGGAAATCAGGAAACCAGAACGCCGAGCTGAGGATCGACAACAACGGCGGTGGTGACGAGGTCGGCTACTCGGTCGCGATCGTGGGCGACTCGGTGGCGGTCGGCGCTCCCAACCACGAGGCCAACGAAGCCTCCGGTCACGGGGCGATCGAGATCTTCACGATGCCCGCGGGCGGGTGGAAAGACATGATCGCCCAGACCGCCGAACTGACGAGCACCGGCCAGGTGGCAGAACAGCTCGGATGGTCGCTCGCGACCTCGGGAGAAACGATCGTCGCCGGCACCGACGCCGCCGGAACGGCCTCCGTCTTCACGATGCCCGCCGGCGGCTGGACGAACATGACGCAGACGGACTCCGTGAGCGAGACGGAACAGTCACACGGCGACTTTGGGTGGTCGGTCGCGATCGACGGCAGCACGATCGTCGTCGGCGCCCCGACACACACGGGCGGCGGGGCGGCGTTCGTGTTCGAACCGGGCAGCACCTCCACCGGCAGCTCGGGCGGCGCCACGACGACGCCGCCAACCACGATCACGACACCACCCCCGCCGCCGGTCCCTGTCGCGCATGTCGGATCGGTCACCGGCTCTCACGGCAAGCTGACGCTGACGGCCTCCTGTCCAGCCGGTGGTGCGAGCTGCTCGAGCGTGCTCGTGACGGCGACCGTCACCGAGCACGTCAAGGATCACAAAGTCGTGGCGGTCTCCGCCGCACACGCGCACAGCAAGCGCGTGAGCGTCGGCAGCGCGAGCGTCACGCTTGTGGCGGGCTCCGCGAAGAAGATCGCGATCACGCTCAACGCCACCGGTCGCAAGCTGCTAGCCAAGTTCGGCAAGCTCGAGGTGCTCGTCACCGTCACCTCGCAGGGCAAGACGCTGGAGAAGGCGATCGTGCGACTGAAGGCTGTGCCGGCGAAGAAGAAGAAGTGAACCGCCCACTCAGGTGAGGAGAAGGCCGTTCAGCGGCGTCTTAGGCCTTGCAGCTCGCGCTGATCGGGATTTCCGGACCGGACCCGGCACCGACGGGGGGCGAATCGACCTTGCACCAGGTAAGGCGCCGATTATGTTCGTCCACGACCGCAAGGAACAGGTATGAGATGCCGGCGCTGCGCACCGTGCAGTGGTACGGCGCCCGTCCGGCGCTGGCCGATCCGGCTGTGCTGCAGCTGACTCCCTGCACCGGCCCGGACAGCAGGCTCTTGCTGATGCGCCGGCGAACGTCAGCTGCGATGCCTTGCTGCAGGGCGGATGCCGGTGCCGCGCCAGGGTGAAGTCCCGTGGTGTGGGGGGCCTGGTCTTCGCTGATCGCGATGTCGGCCTCGCGGCTGACTTCCGCTTCAGCGCCGCCTTCAGAGGCGGCGACCCCTTCCGGGCCGGCTCGGTTGACGGCGATCACCACGCCTGCGATCACGGCGATCGCGACGACGATCGCGGCCGCCCAGCGCGCCCACAGCGGAAGCTGTTGTCTTGGCGCTCGGCCGGGGCTCATCGCTGGAAGGGTAGTGCCCGAGCTCGGAGCGAGAGCGCGGCGCGCCGGGTTCCAGCCGATGACGCATGCCCCGGGAGATGAACGCCCGAGGGCAAATCTCAAGTGGTCCGCCGCCATCAGCCGATGCTTTCAGCGCTATGCCCCCAAAGCACCGTCTGCGCCGTCCGGGCGCGTTGATCATTGCGACGCTGGCCGCCTTCGATGTGGCCTACCACCTGCTGCTGCGCGAGCCGGTTCGTCGCATGCTGGGCATCAGGCGCGAGGTCTGACGGTCCGCCGCTTGTAGGCTGGGCGTCAGTGTCCGTGCCCGCCTCAGACTCCACATCAGAGCCCGAGCTCGAACTGATCGACCTGCACCACCTGGGCGTGGCGAAGGTGATCGGCACGTGGCGGGTGGGCGACGTGATCGTCGACCCGGGGCCGAGCAGTTGCCTGGGCCGACTGTTGCCGGTGCTCGAGCGCCATCCCCCGCGAGTGGTGGCGCTGACGCACATCCACCTCGATCACGCGGGGGCGACGGGCTCGTTGTTGCAGCGCTTCCCCGAGGCCGAGGTCTGGGTGCACGAGCTTGGCGCCTACCACATGACCGACCCCTCCAGGTTGCTGCGCAGCGCGGGGCGGCTGTACGGCGCGGATATGGATCGGCTGTGGGGCGAGATGCTGCCGGTGGCGGCGGATCGCGTGAGAGAACTGCGAGGCGGCGAGACGCTGGGCGACTTCGAGGTCGCCTACACGCCGGGTCACGCCTCCCATCACGTCTCCTACCTGCACCGCCGCAGCGGGGTGGCATTCACGGGCGATGTCACAGGCGTGCGCATCGACCCCGCATGCATGCTCGCGCCGACGCCGCCGCCGGACATCGACCTGCGGGCGTGGCGCGCGTCGCTGGAGCTGGTCGAGGCGTGGCGTCCGAGAAGCCTCGCCGTCACCCACTTTGGCCGCTATGAGGACGTCGATGAGCACATCGGCGCGTTGCGCGAGCAGCTGGACTGGGTGCAGCGGCTGGTGGAGGACGATGATCAGGATGAGGCGAGCTTTGCTGCGGCGATCAGGGCGATGATCGCCGGCGCGAGCGCTCCGGATCTGGCGTCAGCCTACGGGCAGGCGATGCCGGCGGAGCAGAGCTATCAGGGCCTAGCGCGCCATCTGCGCGCAGATCAGCCTGCCTGACGCGGCTCGGCTCGAACCTTGAAGTCGGTGAGCGTCAAAGGCCCGAAGGAGGTGATCAGGGCTACGTCGATCGCATCGCGACCGCGACCGACGACCACGCGTCCCACGCGGGGTCTGTTGTTGCGCGCGTCGAACGTGTACCAGCGCCCATCGAGGTAGACCTCGAACCAGGCGGCGAAGTCCATCGCCTCGCCCGTGTCGGGCACGTCGATGTCCGGGATGTAGCCGAACACGTAGCGCGCGGGGATGTTCAGCGCGCGACAAAACGTGATCGCCAGGTGAGCGAAATCGCGACAGACGCCCTCGCCGGCGCGATAGGCGTCGGCGGCGGTCGTCCACGGATTGGACCCGCCGGGAACGAAGCGCAGATAGCCGTGGACGTAGTCGACGATCGTCTGAACCCGCCCCCAGCCCGGCGGCAGCGTGCCAAATCGCTGCCACGCCTCGTGGCCGAGCTCGTCGGGCAGGCAGAAGCGGCTGGGCATCACGTAGCTGAGGACCTCGTCAGGGAGCGAGGAGACGGGTGTCTCCGAGGCGTCCGGCACGATCACATCGTTCGGTTGGGCAAGCAGCACCTGGGCCTCATATGTCAGGTACGAGCCGCCGGCTTCCAGCTGGAAGCGCTCGCAGCGGTTGCCGTAGGCGTCGATGTAGCCGTGGTGCTCGGCGCTCGTGTACCAGCTCTCACTGCTAATCGCGATGCCCGGCTGTGGCTGTGGCGTCACCTGCATGATCGCCACGGCCGGCTGGCTCGACTGCAGCCCGAACTCACAGCCAACCGTGAGGGCCAGCGGCTGATGGTCTGAGTCGTGACCAACCGCTGGCAGGGTGTCGTTCATTCCCAGTCAGGATGCCAGGAAACAGCTCGTATCACCGTGCGCCACTCCGTCGCGCGGGTGAGCACGGCTCGGATGGGCAGTGCTTCTAGAGTTGGCCAATGGCCAGCGCTCCAGCCACGCAGGCTGTGCTGCTCGACATCGACGGTGTGCTGCACGTGGGCGATGAGGTGATCGACGGCGCGCGACAGGCACTGGAGGAGTTGCGCGAATGCAGCGCGGGCGTGCGACTGGTGACGAACACCACCTCCAAGTCGCGGCGGTTGATCGTCGAGCAGCTGCAGGGTCTCGGGTTCGACGTGAACGCGCAGGACGTGCTCACGCCGGCGGCGCTCGCAGTGCGCCACTGCCGCGAGCGCGGCCACCGTTCGGTGCTGCTGCTGGTGGGCGAGTCGCTGCGTGAGGACCTCGTGGAGCTCCCTCAGGCGGCGGCGGGGCAGCACGCCGACGCCGTGGTGCTCGGCGACCTGGGCGAGGACTTCGATGCGACGGTGCTCAACGAAGCCTTCCGCCGGCTCATGGACGGGGCGGAGCTGGTGGCGCTCCAGCACAACCGCTACTGGCAGCGCGGCGATGGCCTGACGCTCGACGTGGGCGCATATTCGGCTGCGCTGGAGTACGGCGCCTCGACGGAGGCGTTCGTCGTGGGCAAGCCCGCGCCGGCGTTCTTCCAAGCGGCGCTGGCGGACCTGGGCGCCTCGCCTGAGAACGCGGTGATGGTGGGCGATGACATCGAGGCGGACGTTGGCGGCGCGCTGGCGTGCGGTCTCGAAGGTGTGCTGGTGCGCACGGGCAAGTACCGCCAGGAGCTGTTGGAGAGCTCGGACGTGCGCCCGACGAGGGTCGTTGACTCGATCGCGGACGTGCCCGCGATCGTACGAGCTCGCAAGGCTTGACGGCGGTGGCTTCTTGCGGGCAGGACCTCCGGGGCTGTAGCCTTGCGCGCTCGTGCAGTTCAGGATCACTCCTCACTCCGCCATGGCGCCTCCTGCCGATGCGCTCGATCTGCTCTGGCAGCACCTGGGCACTGAACGCCAGGAGATGTCCTTCCAGAAGCTGAGCGGCGAGATAACGGTCACGCCGGGCGCGGACGCGCCCGTGTCGATGACGCGCGATGAACGAGTTCACATCGGCCGGCGCGCCGTGCTGGACGTCTTGCGCGAAGTCTGCGAGGAGGCTCCGGAGCTCAGGTCGGATTGGTTCGCGGTCAGCTCCGAGCAGTAGTCCTGGCGGCGCTCGCCGTCGCGGTCGCTGCGCCGGGGCTCGCGCGGGCGCAACGTTCGCACGCGACGCCGTCGGCGTCCTCTGATCTCGAGCGAGCGCACCGCTCGCGGGCGATCCCCGTGTCGGTGGCGTTCAAGTCGGGGCACCCGGGGCCGGAGGTCCCGAGCAACTTCCTGGGTCTGTCCTTCGAGGTCGGGAGCCTCGCGCAGATCGCCAGCTACTCCGAACGCGGTGACATGGTCGCGCTGCTGCGCTCGCTTGGGGCCGGGGTACTGCGCTTCGGGGGCGTGACATCCGACGAGAACATCGCGTGGAGCGATGAAGCAACGCCGCGCCCGGCGTGGGCGTCAGGCGTGCTGGACGCGGGAAACCTGGGCCAGCTCGCCGGCCTCGCCTCCCAGAGCGGCTGGCGCGTGCTGTTGACGCTCGGCCTCGCTCACTTCGAACCCGAGACGGTCGCGCGCGAGGCGGCGGCTGCGCAGGCAGCGCTGGGCAGCTCGCTGGAAGCGCTGGAGCTCGGCAACGAGCCGGACTCCTACGCAAGACACGGGTTCCGTGAACTGCCTTGGACGGCGGTGCAGTACCAGGAACAGATCGACGTCTATCGCCGCGCGATCGAAGCGCTGGCCCCTGGCATTCCGCTCGCCGGACCGGACAGCTCGGGTTCGGCCGCCTACGAACAGTGGGGCCTGAGCGAGGCCATCTACCAGCGTCCGGCGCTGCTCACCGGTCACCACTATCCGCTGGGATGCAACGAACAGCCGCCGCCGACGATCGCCAAGCTGCTCAGCCCGCCGATCCGGCGCCTGGAGGAAGCGTCGTTGCACCGCTACACGCGCATCGCCCAGGAGGCGGAAGTCCCGTTCCGCATGGATGAGACGAACACCGTCTCCTGTGGCGGTGTCGCGGGCATCAGCGACACGTTCGCCTCCGCGCTATGGGCGGTCAACTACCTCGCCAAGGCGATGAGCATGGGGGTGGCGGGCATCAACCTGGAGGGCAACCCAGGCAAATGCGAAGGCTACACCCCCATATGCGCGCCCACCCCGGAAGACCTGGCGACGGGGCAGCTGCAGGCGCAGCCCGAGTGGTACGCGCTGCTGCTGGCCAAGGAACTCATCGGCGAGCGCCCGCTGCGCACGATCGTAAAGCCCGCCGAACGTCCCAACGTGGAAGCGAACGCGTTCCTGGCATCGGACGGAACGCTGAAGTTCGAGCTCGTGGACGACGACTCACCGGGAGGGCGCCCAGTGGCCGTGCACCTGCACGTCGGCAGCGCCTTCCACGGCGCGAGCATCCTGCGGCTCACAGCGCCCTCGCCCGCGGCGCTCACCGGAGTCCGTCTGGGAGGAAGCGAAGTTTCCCCCACTGGCACGTGGACGGCGCCCGCGCGGCTGCCGAGGGCCTTCAATGTGAATGGCGTGATCACGGTCAAGCTCGCTCCCAGCAGCGCTGCGCTAGCGACCGTGCAGCCGCTCGCGCCGTCCTCCGGGTGAGTTGAGCCGTCACGCCGCGTGGGCGTCGCGGTGACAGCATCTCGTCGAGGTCGCGGCGCAGCATGATGGGAATGGTGCTAGTGTGAATAGCACGATGACACGAGACACCGCTCCTTCGTCCTGGATCGCTCGTCGCGGTGACGGGTCCTCGCTCGGCACCCAACCTGTCGGCCCGGATCAGGGCGTCATCGAAGAGGCCAGACGTCACCGGCGCAGGCGCAGAGTTCACTACGCGGTCGCCGGCTCTGTGGTCGCGCTTCTCGTTGCCGCGCTCGCGTGGGTGTATGGCGGCGGGGCGCCCAGTGTCACTCGCGGGGCCGGAGCGCCCGCCGGCGCACGAGCAGTCGATGTCAGCAACGGAGGAGCCGCCGGGTTCAACGTTCGGCTCGTGCCGACGCTGAAGGTTGCGCACGCGGGGTGGTGCGTCGTGCCCGAAGAACAGGGAGTCGCCGACGGCGACGCCTGTGGCGGTGTCGCGGTGGCGTCGAGCCCGTTTCTACAAGTTCAAGGCTGGGGCGACGTCGGCTCCGGGTATGAAACTTCTGTCGCCGTGACTACGCCGGGGGTGGCCGCGGTCATGGTCGATGGTCGCGTTCGCCTTACGCCCGCCGAGGTCCCCGGTCTCCCGTATGGGTTGCGCGCGATCCGCGTCGTCAGTCACGTCTCGCGCGGTGGGAGTCGCTCGCCGCGACACACGACGATCGCAGCGCTCGACGCGCAGGGCCGGCGACTCCTTGACAACTGGCAGCAGATACCCCGCCAGGGCACGATCCGTACCTGGCGCGCTCCCGCCCGTGCGCCGAGGGGCGTGTGCGGGCTGCGTGAGGCGGGCGTTCCCGGGCTCCTCGGCAGGGGCGGTCAGGTCGCGACCAGCATCGAGCCCTTCCCCGGCGCGCTCGTGGGCGAGGCGTTCGTTGCGTGTATCGACGCCGAATATCGCCTGCGCGGCATTCCCATCGACGCAGAGATCCTGCTCGACGCGGCGCACCCGGGCGCGGAGCCCGCTGCGCTCCCGGACTGGAAGCCCGTTCCCCGGGCGCTGGGCTTCTTCTCCGAGGGCGGCCTGATGGCAACGCGTGTGGCCGACGCATGGCTGCTGGTCAGGCAGGGCAGCGGCCCGGCGGAGCGGCTGCGTCTGCTTCGCCACCTGTCCGCGACGGTTGACGTCCGCGGGTGAGGTGCGCTATTAATACGTTATGCGATCTATCGGTGAGCGATCTACGGATCCGGGCCTGCTGGTCCTGACGAGTCTCGCGGAGGGCCCCAAGCACGGTTATGCGATCACGCTCGATGTCGAGGGTCTCGCCGGCGTGCGCCTTGGGCCTGGGACGCTTTACGGAGCGCTGTCGCGCCTGGAGGGGCAGGGGTTGATCGAGGCGCTCCCGGCGGAAGACCGCCGCCGCCCGTATCGCCTGACCGGGGAGGGCAGGACTGCGTTGAGCGAGCATCTGCAGATGCTCGAGCGCGTGACGCACAGCGGACTGGTGCGCCTGCGGGCCGCTGGGGCGACATCGTGACCAAAAGGCTCGCGCAGATCGGCCTGAGCCTCTACCCGCTCGCCTTTCGTCGCCGCTACGGCGAGGAGATGCGGGAGCTGCTCGAGAAGAGGCCCGCGACTTTCCTCACCGTCCTCGACGTCTGGCGCGGCGCCTTGCTGGCGCACGTGCGGCCGCCGGCTGGGATTGCCGAGCAACTCGATCCAGTCGATCGCGTGCGTGCGAGCGCCAGTGGCGTTCTTGCCTGCTGGGTTGCGTTCGCGGCCGCCGGTGCGTGGTTTGCGAACACCACCGAGGACGGTCCCTTCAGCGTCGCGGGCTATCGACACATACTGCTCAGCGGCTCCCACGAAATCGTGCAGGTACTCGCGATCGCTGCCTCCCTGCTCGTGCTCGCCGGCGCGGCTCCGCTGGTCGTGGCGGCGCTCGCCGAGGCGCGCCGGCGGCCGGCGCTACGTCTGATTGTCAGCCTGCCGCCGCTTGCGGTGCTGCTGTTCGCGGGCCTCACGGGCTTGCTGGCGGCGCTGGCGCACGGCGAACACTCCCAGGGTCCGGGGACACTCGGCGGCTTGGCGCTCATCGCGTGGGCGCTCGCCGGGCTGGCTTGTGGCGCTGTGTGCGTAGTCGCATCGCGCCGGGCGCTGTTCGCGGCACATGTGTCACGTGGGCCCCTGCTGCGCGCCTACGCCTGTGGGACGCTGCTCACTGCGGCGATGGCGATGATCACGCTCGCCGTCTGTCTGTACGCGATCGCGCTGATGGTTGACTCGGCGCATCTTGCGGCATCCGCAAACGGGCCGCTGCAGCTCATCAGCACCAGTGCCTCACTTATCGTGCAGATGACGGTCATGGCTGGCGCGACCGTGCTCGCGTGGACGAGCACGGGCCGCGGCTGGAACGCCGCATGGCAGCTGCGCGCCTAGAGCACTCCGCCGAGGACGAGCGCCCCGATCGCAATCAACACCAGTGCGGTGAAAGCGTTTCCCCAGCGCTCGAGCCACTGGCCGCGCAGTCGATAGCCGCCAAAGCAGGCGAGCAGCGTGAGGCCGACGATCGTGGAGATCGTGACGGCCGCGAAGACGACGAGTGAGCCGACGGCGGTGCCGACCCCGGCCGTGGTGGCAGCCAGGAACACCGGCAGGATCGTCAGATCCGGGGAGGCGGCAGCGCCGAACGGGATCATTACGGCTGCAAGTCCGCGAACGCGGCCCTCCTCCGTCGCCACGCGCGCGTCGCTCTCTGCCGTCGAGAGGAGACGCGCGCGGTCGTGAGTGTGACCATGCCGATGGCCGTGACCGTCGCGGTCATCGGCATCGTGATGATGCCCGTGCCCGCTGAGCTCCAGAGCCGCGAATCCCAGACCCGTGAGGATCAGCAAGCCGCCGATCACGTCGTTCTGTGCACTCTGCACGGAGGAGCGAAACTGGAGTCCGACGGCCACGATCACGCCGCCGAGCAGGAGCGAGACGAGCACATGCGCGACACCGGCGATCCCCGATAGCCGCGCGACCCGCGAGAGGCGATAGCCGCGCGTGCGTCCGAGGACCGCCAGCGGAACCCAGTGATCGGGCAGGATCGCGTGACCGAAGCCGACGCCCGCAGCGGCAGCGAGCAGGGCTGGGGTCGTGGAGCTCACGTCTGCAGCGACTGCTCGGACGGGCGCGTCGCCAGACCGAGACGCAGGTGTTCGGTGTGCGAGACGGCCTCTGCGAGCAACACCCGCACGTGATCGTCGTGCACGGCGTAGATCACGCTTCGGCCCTCGCGCTCGCCGACGACGAGCCCGAGATGGCGCAGCACTCGCAGCTGCTGGGATACCGCCGACTGCTCCATCTGGACGTCTCGCGCCAGCTCGCCAACCGAGCAGGATCCCGCCCCCAGGCGACTGAGGATCCGCACGCGGCTCGGGGCCGACAGTGCCTGCATCGTATCCGCGACAACCCGTGCGGTCTCGCCGTCGAGGAAAGCCAAGTCCGCGTCCCGACCGTGACTCACGCACGGACCCTAACATGAATAGGTATTCAGCTATTCCGGCCGCTAGCCTCGAGATCTGCGGAATGGAAAACAATGTCTGATGAGGTGAGCACCGCGACAAAAGACGACGGCCTCGGCGTCTGTGAGGACGGCGTGACGCGCTGCGCGTGGGCGTGCTCGGCGGCCGAGTATCCGGCCTACCACGACAACGAATGGGGCTTCCCCGTCTCCGACGACGTGCGGCTGTTCGAGAAGTTGAGCCTGGAGGCGTTCCAGGCCGGTCTGTCGTGGTTGACGATTCTGCGCAAGCGCGAGGCGTTCCGTGCGGCGTTCGCCGGTTTCGAGTTCGAGCACGTGGCGCGCTTCTCAGAGCGCGACGTCGCCCGGCTGCTGGGCGACGCGGGGATCGTGCGCCATCGGGGGAAGATCGAGGCTGTCATCAACAACGCCCAGCGAGCGGTCGAGCTCGTCGAAATGGAGGGCTCGCTCGCGCAGTACATCTGGCGTTTCGAGCCACCCGAGCGCAAAGGCGAGCTCGACCGCGCGAGCCTTGCGCGGTTGACGACGACGGGTGAGTCGAAGGCGCTCGCGAAGGATCTGAAGGCGCACGGCTGGAGGTTCGTCGGACCCACAACGGTGTACGCATTCATGCAGGCGATGGGGCTCGTAAACGATCACCTCAGCGGCTGCCACACACGCCCCGCCGCCGAGCGTGCGCGGGCGAACTTCTCTCGCCCCTGACTTCTGGGCTGGCGAACCGGTGGCGTCCCGCAGCGATACTCTTAGAGCCTCATCGCCGACGTAGCTCAGCTGGTAGAGCACCTCCATGGTAAGGAGGGGGTCTCGGGTTCGAGTCCCGACGTCGGCTTGCCGGGTCTCAGGGGCGATGAGCATGGCCTCAGCGGCGCGTGAGGGCGAGAGTCTCCTCGGTGCTCATATCGCCTGCGCCGGCACCGCGTATGCGGCTGATCTGCGCGGCGGCTTGGTCTGCATTCACGCGCAGTCGTGCGCCCTCTTCGTCGAGCTCGAACTCGACCTCGCTTCCCGGACCTATGCCGAGTGCTCGGCGGACCTCCAGCGGGATCGTTACCTGTCCCTTCTGCGTCACCCGCATTGGGTAACACTAGCGAGCGATACCCCCGGTTTTACGTTCGGCCGCGACGATCTGGCATCAGCGCAATCTCCCGCGGGAACTCGCGCATCAACTCGAGTAGCCGCGCCGGATCGGGCTGTTGGTGCCCGGCGCTGTGCGCGTCGGCAGCGAGTGCAAACAGCCGCTCCACGAAGGTCTCCCATTGCAACGCCGGGCACATCTCGATACGCAGATGCACGGGCTCCGCGGTGGCGTTCCACGCCTGGTGTGCCACGCCTGGATCGGCCACCACGACGTGACCCGGCCCCGCGCGCTGCTCGACGCCGCCAATGGCGAAGGAGGCCATGCCCGCGATCACCTCCCAGCGCTCCCGCATTCCAGGATGCGCATGCGCCGGAGCACGGTGGCCCGGCCGCATCCAGAAATCGTCCATCTCCAGGAGTGCCCCTCCCGTTTCCGCAGCCGTCTTGCGGAACACGATCCGCTCGCAGGTGATCGGATTGACGAGCTCGTCGCCAGCACGCGCCATGTGCTCGATCGTGCCACAGCGATGTGTCGCCGGGCTTGTCTGCGGCAGTCTCTTGACATGTGACTATATAGTCACATATACTCGAGCCGTGGACACAGTGTTCAAAGCCCTCGCGGATCCGACACGCCGCAGCCTGCTCGACGAGCTCTACGAGCGCGACGGGCAGACGCTGAGCGCGCTGGAGCAGCGCCTGCCGATGACTCGCTTCGGCGTTATGAAGCATCTGAAGGTGCTCGAGGAGGCGGGGCTGGTTGTGACGCGCAAGCGCGGCCGGGAGAAGCTCCACTTCCTGAACCCGGTTCCCATCAGGCTCGTCCACGACCGGTGGGTGAGCAAGTACGCAGAGCCCTGGGCGTCCGCGCTCAGTGACCTGAAGACACGACTAGAGGAGGACGACAGCATGGACACGCAGATCAGCGGCAAGCGGCCCTGGACGGCTGAGGCGACAGAGAAGGTGTTCGAGGTCTACATCAAAGCCACGCCCGAGCGCGTGTGGCAGGCGATCACCGACAGTGAGCTGAGGCAGAAGTACTCCTTCGGCGTTGGCATCGTCTCCGATTGGACGCCAGGCTCGCGCGTAGAAGGTGTGCACCCCAGGTCTGGCCAGGCGATCTCCGAGGGCGAGAACCTCGAGGTCGACCCGCCGCACCGCCTCGTCCAGAGCTTCCGCGCGCTGTGGAGCGATGAGATCAAGGCGGAAGGCACCTCCAGGGTCACCTGGGAGATCGAACCTGTGGGCGACTCCTGCCGTGTGACCGTCACTCACGACCAGCTTGGACCAGATGCCAACGGCGAACTGTACGGCGGCTGGCCGATGATCCTGTCCGGGCTGAAGACGCTGCTCGAGACAGGCGAGCTGCTGACGACGCCAGGGTCGCTGCGCTACTCCCAGGCGGACGAGTGGGTCGCCTGAGTGCGCGCTCGGACAGCCCGCGATGGCGCCGAACACCCCGGTAACAATGTCAATGAGGCCCAGGGGTAGCTTGCCGTTCGCGGCGGGAACTCCTCTTCACCCGTCACCGCCCAACGGCAAGGATGTCGTGCCTGAGACAGAGGTTTGGAGCCCGGCGCTGCCGGGCTCCGGGCGTTCTGGGTCCGGTGCTGCGGATGTCTGGGGTAGGCCCCCGCCCGTCGAGCGCTATGCGAGCGCCGCGTACGCCGCAGCCTGGATGTCGCCGTGCACCTGCGGTGCCTGCGACGTCTCGAACATCCGCTGCGTGAGCACGATTACCACGAGGTCGCGTAGCGGGTCCACCAGCCAGGAGGAGCCGAAGCCGCCGTCCCAACCGTAGGCGCCGCTGTCGTACACCGCCTGGCAGAAGCCCCAAGAGCGCCCGTCGAAGAACGTCGGCCCCAGCCCACCGTAT
Organism: Solirubrobacteraceae bacterium; assembly: GCA_036513335.1. Taxonomy (GTDB): domain Bacteria; phylum Actinomycetota; class Thermoleophilia; order Solirubrobacterales; family Solirubrobacteraceae; genus Palsa-744. The sequence goes on from DATBZG010000234.1 coordinate 22,850, forward strand.
ACCTTCTGTGCGTCAGTGAGCTGATCGCTGGTCATCTCGCGCACCGCTTCTGTGGACAGCACGGGCGCGCCGTCCGCGAGCAGCATGCGCGCGAACGCCAGCAGGTCATCCACGGTCGAAAGCAGGCCGGCGCCACCGTCGGCGAACCTCGGCGGGTGACTCCAGGAGCCGCTCGGCCCGTCTGTCACGACCAGCCCGTCGGGCGTCGGTCTGTAGAGCGTGGCCAGGCGCTCAGTGCTCTCGGTAAAGAAGGCCGTGTCGCGCATGCCCAGCGGCTCGAAGATGCGCGTGCGCAGCACCTCCGGGAACGATTCGCCCGCGGCGCGCGCCAGCAGTACACCCAGCACCGACGCGCCTGTGTTGTACATCCAGCGCTCCCCCGGCTGCGCGAGCAGCGGAAGCGTCCCGAGGTTGGCGATCCACGTGTCCGCGTCCGGCTGAACGTCAGGGCGGGGCGCCCCGAGCGTCGCCAATCCCAGCCGTTCTTCGGCCGTCATGATCGGCCACGGCGTGGGGGACATGAACATGTCCACGACCATGCCAAAGCCGAACGTGAACGTGAGCAGGTCGCGGGTCGTGATCGCGCGCTGCGCCTGCACCGTCTCATTCAGCGGTCCGTCCATACGGACGAGCACGCGCCGGTCGGCGAGCTCGGGGAGCAGCCGCTCGATCGGCTCGTCCAAGCCCAGCAGGCCCTCACCGATGAGCGCAAGGGTGGCCGCCGCGGTGATCGGCTTGGTCGTGGATGCGATGCGGAAGAGAGAGTCCCGCCCCACCGGCGCGCCGCCCACCGTGAGGCTTCCAAGCGTCTCCACGTGCGTCTCGTCGCCGCAGGCAATCAGCGCCACCAGGCCCGGAACGAGCGTGTCGCCCACATGTCGCGCGGCCGTCACGTGCAGCCGCTCGATGCCCTCGCTCGTGAAGCCCTCAGCCATCGAAGCCGATCGTACCCCGCTCAGCGCGCGCTGTCGGGCGGACCGTTCGCCCACGACGGCTCGCGGGAATGAAAGCGCAGCAGCGCCTTCCACGTGGCCGGGCCGAGCATGCCGTTCACAGGCAGATGGTGGCGCGCTTGGAAGGCGCCCACGGCGCGTGCTGTCTGCGCGCCGAAGAAGCCACCCACCGGCAGGTGCGCGCCGGCCGCGTTCAACAGCTCCTGCGCCCGCACGACCTCGTCGCTGTCCGCGCCCGCACGCAGTATCGGCGCCACGATCGCTTTGCGCACGAGCTTCGGCAGGGGCGCCGCGAGTGCCGCGAGCTCTTCCGGCGAAGCGGAGGCGAGGTCGAAGAAGCTCACACCCGGGATGCCGTAGTCGCGTGCGAATGCGCGGAAGCTCACGAGTTCGGTGGTGCTTGGTGATCCGTACAGCTGGCCCACCGGCAGGATCGCGCGACCGTAGATGGAGTTTCCGGCCAGCGTCGCCGCATAGGCGGCCTGCACGCTCACGCCGAAGTCACGCCAATAGATCTGTGGCAGCACCGCATTGAACGCCCCGGGCCCGAGGAACACCGAATAGGGGAACTTCGGGTGCTCGGCAACCTCCGCTTCGCTCGCCAGGCCGATCGGGAACGCTGCGCCGAGCTGGGCGCGGAGCGCCTTCACGTACTGCTGCGCGGCGCCGTACAGCGAGTCGTACTGTTCCTCCGCGTCCACCACCAGGCATTGCGCGCCCGCGCGCACCGCCGCCACCGCTGCTGCTGCTTCCGAGGCGGGTTCACTGCCGTAAGCGAACGTCCATGCGCACACGGTCGCGCCGGCTGCGCGCATTTCGCCCACCAGTGCCGGTGAGAACCGCAGTTCCGCCGTGGCGCCTTCGGCTGCCTTCACGTAGACCGTGCGCATCCCGCCGGCGGCCGCCTCGGCAACCACTTCGTCTCCACTCTGCGTGGGCTCGAGCTGAGTAACCCACAGCGCCTGCCCTCTAAATGCCGCCGGCGCTGAGGGCTGCGCGGCCAGTGCGCGGGGCGCGAGCACCAGCGCGAGCAGCGCCGCCGCCAGCGCCGTCGTTCGCCTCAGCTGATGTCCTTGAGCAGCTCGTCCGGCCCAGCGAGCTTCAAGCCGCGGGCAAGGATCACGATCGTCTCCAGCCGCGGCGAGCGCTTGCAGCGCTCTAGCAGGCTGATCTCCGTTCGGTGTAGGTCGCAAAGGTCTGCCAGCGCCTCCTGCGAAAGCCCCGCAGCGTCGCGGTGCTGGCGGAGATTGGCGGCGAATTGCTTACGGACAGTCTCCATTGTTTCAACTCTCGCGCGGCGCAGACGAAAGTTCCACAGACAACTGTCTGCGACAGTCAGCTATCAGTGCGGTGTCTGCGCCGCACTGTAAACACTATCGCAGTCTAATGACAAGTGTCTGCAGGACGGCCCGGTGCGCGCACTCGGCTAGGCCGAGCGTTCGGCGCTGCGCAGCCCTGTGAGCATCCAGATCGCGAACAGGAAGATCAGCGCCACCGCGCAGATGAACGCCAGCGCGGTGTGGTCGTGCACGCCTGAGATTAGCCCTCGGCCGGCGTCCAGGAACGCGGTGGCTGGGTTTATGGAGGCGACCGCGTGGATCCAGCCCTTGAGTAGCCCGAGCGGCACGTATACCGGCGCCAGGAACAGCAACAAGAACACGGGGGTTTGCATCAGGGGGCCGGCCTGGATCGAGCGGAAGCGGAAGGCCACCCCAGCCGCCCACCCGTAGCCCACCAGTGTGAGCAGCGCCGCCAGCCCGTAAAGCCCAAAGATGTCAACCCCGTCGCCGGTTATGCGCATGCCGGCCGCAAGTGCGACTGCGCTGACGAGGCTGAGCGTGATCACCGCACGCGAGAGCCCCACGAGCGCATAGCCCAACGCGATCCCGCGCCGATCCTCAGCCGCCAGCATCAGCCTCCGGGCGAAGCCGCTTTCGAAGTCGAACGCCAGCGAGAAGCCGGTGAACAGGCCCGCGAACATCGCCGACTGGCACAGCACGAACACGAACTGGAAGGCCGTGTAGCCGGCGGCGAAGTGGAAGCCCGGCACTCTTCCCAGCGCCGAGAGGCCGCCCGCGAAGCTCGCCAGGAACACCAGCGGAAACACCAGCGAGGGCACGAACAGGTCCGGCCGGCGCACATACGTGTGCAGGCTGCGCCATGCGATCGTCAGCGCCACGCGCCAGATGCCGGCGCCCCTCGGGGCCGCACCTTGGACGCTGACTGTACTGGGGGCCTGCGTGCTCACGTGCGTTGGAGCCTCGTTCGCAATGCCCCCGTCACAGCCAGGAG
>DATBZG010000235.1:0-7108 GCA_036513335.1 Solirubrobacteraceae bacterium
CTCCGTGGTGCCCGTCACCTCGAGGATGATCGCGCGCTTGGTCACGTCCACGACCTTGCCGCGGAAGATCTCAGCGATCTGCATCAGCTCACCGCGCTGCACACCGTCCGCGGTGACCTTGAACAACGCCAGCTCGCGCGAAACCGTGTCCGCGGGCTCGAGGTCGCGGATCTTCAGCACGTTGATCAGCTTGTGCAGCTGCTTGGTCACCTGGTCGATCGGGTGCAGCGCGCCGTCGACCGTGAGCGTTACGCGCGAGACCTGTTCGTCCTCGGTCGGGCCGACCGTCAGCGTGTCGATGTTGAAGCCGCGCCTTGCGAACAGGCCGGCGATGCGGGTGAGCACACCCGACTTGTTTTCCACGAGGATCGACAGCACGTGCTTGCGGCCCGTGCGCATGTTCGTCGACGCTTCCAGCTCCTCGAGGCTGAGCGGCTCCTTCGTGCCTGGTTCTCCCATGACGGCGCTCACCCCACCATCTCGCGAGCGGCCATGCCGGCAGGGATCATCGGGTAGGTGTTCTCCTCGCGGGTCACGCGCACGTCGACGAGCACCGGGCCCTCGATCGCGATCGCACGCTTCATGTCCTGCACGAGCGTGCTCTTGTCGGTGAGGCGCATGCCCGTCACGCCGTACGCCTCCGCCAGCTTCACGAAGTCCGGGAACTCGCCCATGTCCACGTGGCTGTATTTGCCGTCCCAGAACAGCTCCTGCCACTGGCGGACCATGCCCAGGTAGCCGTTGTTCATGATGAAAACCTTGATGGGGATGTTGTTCTGCGCGCACGTGGCCAGCTCCTGCGCGTTCATCTGCACGGAGCCGTCTCCCGCGATGCAGCACACGAGCTGATCGGGAGCGCCAACTGCGGCGCCCATCGCGGCCGGCAGCCCGAAGCCCATCGTGCCGAGACCGCCCGAGTTGATCCAGCGCCTGGGCGCCGGGAAGTCGTAGTACTGCGCCGCCCACATCTGGTGCTGGCCGACGTCGCTCGTCACGATCGCCTCACCGCCCGTCGCCTCGTACAGTGCGCGCACCATGTACTGCGGCTTGATCTCCGCGTCGGTGGAGTCCTCGTAGGAGAGCGGATACTTGGACTGCCAGCCCGCGATCCTGTGCCACCACGCCTCCAGACGCGCCGGGTCCGCGCCCAGCGCGCGGTACTCGATCACGAGCTTCGCCAGCACGTGCTTGGCGTCGCCGACGATCGGGATGTGCGCGGGAACGTTCTTGGATATCTCCGCCGGGTCCACGTCGATGTGGATGAACTTCGCCCGCGGCGCGAACTCCGAGAGCTTGCCCGTGATGCGGTCGTCAAAGCGCGCGCCCACCGCGCAGATCAGGTCCGCCTCGTCCATCGCGTAGTTCGCAGTGCGCGTGCCGTGCATGCCCAGCATCCCCAACCACTGGGGATGGGGTTCCCGCCCACCCTCCCCCTCCACCGAGGCAGGAAACGCGCCCAGGCCCATCAGCGTGCACGTCACGGGGAAGCGGTCGGAGGTGGCGAACTCGGTCAGCTCCGCTGAGGCTTCAGCGTTTACCACGCCGCCGCCCGCGTAGATCACCGGGCGCTGCGCCGCCGCCAGCGCCTTTGCGGCCTGGCGGATCTGCTTCTGGTTGCCCTCGACCTTCGGCTGGTATCCGGGCAGGCGCACATCTGTGACCGGCTCGTAGTCGATGTCCGCCCGGGAGAGATCCATGGGAATGTCCACCAGCACCGGACCCGGCCGGCCGCTGCGCGCGATGTAGAACGCCTCGTGAATCGCCCGCGGGAGCTCCTGAGGGTCCTGGATCATCACCGAGTGCTTCACCACCGGCATCGTGAAGCCGAGCGTGTCCGCCTCCTGGAAGCCGTCCGTGCCGAGCAGCTCCGTGCGCACCTGGCCGGTGATGAACACCACCGGCACCGAGTCCATCATCGCGTCGGTGATCGGCGTCAGCAGGTTCGTCGCACCCGGGCCGCTGGTCGCGAACGCCACGCCCACTTTGCCCGTCGCCTTGGCGTAGCCCTCCGCCGCGTGCCCGCCGCCCGCCTCGTGGCGCACGAGGATGTGACGAATGCCGCCGTTCACGAACGCGTCGTACGTCGGGAGGTTCGCTCCCCCAGGTAGGCCGAAGACGACGTCCACGCCCTCCGCCTTCAAACATTCCATCAACGCATCAACTGCGCGCATGTCGTCGCCTCCCTTCCTTCATATAGGGGAAAAACGCCAGTGTACCAGCGGGTTTGTGGCCGCCTACGAGGAGCCTATGCCGACGCCGATCGCGAGCACTATTGCGCCACCGACGGTGACGACCAGCAGCGATGAGCGCATCGACACGTCGAGGAAGCGTTTTCTGACCCAGGCGATCGCGAACAGCTCGAACGCGACGACGCAGCCCGCGACGAGCAGCGCTTTGTTGACGTCGGAGATGAGGAACGGCAGCGTGTGGAAGATGCCGCCGAGCGTGGTCATGCCGCCGGTGATCGCACCGCGCACGAGCGCCGAGCCCCGACCGGTTTCCTCACCCGTGTCCGACAGGGCCTCCGACCACCCCATGCTCACGCCCGCGCCCAGCGCGACCGAGAAGCCCACGAGCAGTGCGGTGTGCGAGTCCGACGCGATCGCCGCGGCGAAGATCGGCGCGAGCGAGGAGACGGTGCCGTCGATCATGCCCACGAGCGCCGGCTGCACGACGCGCAGCACGAAGTCGCGCTCATCAGCGAAGCCCGCGCGGTGAATCCAGCGTGCGAGAACCGACTCGCGGACGGGGTTGGCGGTATCCGTTTCTGCGCTCATGGCAGCGACAGAGTAGGACAAGAATCGGCTTAGGGCGGACTAAATCGGCTTAGGCTTGCCGAACCTCGGGGGAGGCGCCGGAGGGCCGCGCCTGGCCGGGCGACTCAGCTCTGGGAGGTGGGCGCCGCGGGTGTGCGCTCCCACGATTCGGGCGCGACAGCCACATCGGGGAAGTCGAACTCGGTGCCGCAACGGGTGCACAGGGCGTCGTAGAGCTTGGTCACCTTCCCGCAGTTGGGGCACTGCCGACGAAGCTCGTCGCGCTCGGAGCGGTAGGCGATCGCGGCGAGCAGGCCAAAGAACGGGACGACGCCCGAGATCAGGAACCAGATCCAGAAGGAGCTGCCCTTGATCTTGCCGACAAACCCACCCGCCAGGCCGAAGCATGTGGCGATCACGACGTAGGCCATCGGCCGCGACGGTCCTTACAGCAGGATGCGCAAGGCCCAGACGACCGCGACGACCGCGATCACGAGCACTGCGATGCCGAACAGGAAGGAGACGACGTGGACGATCACGCCGAGCAGCAGCCAGGCCGCTACGAGGAACACGAGCGCCGCGACTGCAGTGCGGCCAAACGATTTTGAGGATGACTCATTCATATTGAGATCATCTCGGATGTTAGCGCTCGGAAGCGCGGCCGGACAGGAAGATCTACCCCTGCCCGGCCGCACCCCCATGGCACCGGCCGAGGGAAGCCGGCACTGTCGATGTGGGAGGAATCGCTATGTACGACCCAGTCGACAGATCTCGCGGGCAGTCCGTGCCCGATTGAGATCGTCGCTGCTGACGCCGGCACCCCGGCGTCCCGCACCCTGCCCGACACTTGTGAGCCTGTAACGGCGGATCCGCGGCCCGTGACCGGAGCCGTCCACCGCCTCCTCGGGCAGCAGGATGAACCGCCGAGGGGGTGAAACGTTTTGGTTAGCTGCTGAACGGTTCATGGTCAGCATATTGGCGCGGTGGGCGCTCTTTGCCTTTGGCCGAAAGTCCAAAATGTCGAGCGCGACCCTGTACTGAGGTGGTGAGAGCGCCGGCGCGGCGCCTGCTCAGATGCCGAGCTGCTCGTTGACGAGCCTGGCGACCTCGGTGCCGTCTGCGCGGCCTTTGGTCTCGCGCATGACATGCCCGACGATCGGGCCGATCGCCTTGGCGTTGCCTTCACGTACACGCTGCGCGGCGTCACCGTTGGCGGCGAGCGCTGCGGCGACGATGCCGGCGAGCTCGTCGCCTTCGCCCATCGCCGCGAGCCCCTGCTCGTCGATGATCGCCTGCGGGTCGCCGCCCTCGGCAACGAGCGTGTCGAGGACCTGACGCGCGGCGCCCACGCTGAGGCGCTTGGCGGCGAGCAGCCCCACGAGCGCGGCCAGTGCGTCCGGCCGCACGCGCGAAGCGAAAGGATCCCTGCCCACCCCGGTGTCGGCTGTGTCCTCGCCAGCCTCGCCCTCGCCGCCGGCGTCGATGAGCCGTGGCGCGAGCTCTCCCGTGATCCAGTTGGCGAGCGTCTGCGCGGGCGGCGCGGGCTGTGCGTCGGCGGCGAGCGCGGCGTCGAAGTAGTTCCCGAGCTCCCCGCGGAAGGCGAGCATCTGCGCGCTTTCAGGGCTCAGCTGGAGCTCGCGCCGCAGGCGCTCGGCGCGATCGGCGGGCAGCTCGGTCATGTTCGCGCGGGCGGCGTCGATCATCTGCTCGTCGATCGCCACGGGGAGCAGGTCGGGCTCGGGGAAGTAGCGGTAGTCGTGGGCCTGCTCCTTGGAGCGCAGGGAGGTTATGGCGCCAGAGCCAGGGTCGAAGTGCAGCGTCTCCTGAACGACTGAGCCGCCGCCCTCGAGGAGCTCCTTCTGACGCGCGATCTCCGCGCGGATCCCCCGTTCGATGAAGCGGAAGGAGTTCATGTTCTTCAGCTCCGTCTTGACGCCGAGCGTCTCGGTACCGGCAGGCCGCAGCGAGATGTTGGCGTCGCAGCGCAGCGAGCCCTCCTCCATGTTCACGTCGGAGACCCCCAGCTGGCGCAGCGTGGTGCGCAGCAGCTTCAGCCACTCGCTGGCCTGCTCTGCGGTGCGCAGGTCGGGCTCGGTGACGATCTCCGCGAGCGGCGTGCCACCGCGGTTGAAGTCGACGATCGAGGTGTCCGAGCCGTGGATGCGCCCGCTGGCGCCGAGGTGGGTGAGCTTGGCGGCGTCCTCCTCCAGGTGCACGCGATGGATGCGAACCTCGCCCAGGCGCCCGCCGCGGCAGAGGGGCTCGTCGTACTGGGAGATCTGGTAGCCCTTGGGCAGGTCGGGATAGAAGTAGTTCTTGCGGTGGAAGATGGAGCGCGGCGCGAGCTCGGAGCCGAGCGCGAGCCCGATCATCAGCCCGAAGTGCACGGCGCGCGCGTTGGCGACGGGCAGGCTTCCAGGCAGTCCCAGGCAGACGGGGCAGGTGTGCGTGTTGGGCGGATCGCCGAAGGACAGCTCGCAGCCGCAGAACATCTTCGTGGCGGTGGCGAGCTGCACGTGGATCTCGAGGCCGATCACGGGCTCGTAGAGATCGTCTTTTGAGGAGCCGCCTGGCGGCGGCTGCGGCGTGCTGGGTGGCTCAGACACGGGCGGGCGCTCCATCGAAGCCGAGGCTCCGCTCGAGCGCGTGAGCGGCGTCGAGCAGACGGTTCTCGCTGAAGGCGGGGCCGGCCAGCTGCAGCCCCACGGGCAGGCCGGCGGAGAGCCCGCATGGGATCGAGATCGCGGGGATGCCGGCGAGCGACATGGGCACGGTGCAGAAGTCGTTGAGGTACATGGACAGCGGGTCGGAGGTCTTCTCCCCGAGCTTGAAGGCGACGGTGGGCGCGGTGGGCGTGACGATCACGTCGACCTGCGTGAACGCCTCGCGGAAGTCCTGCGCGATCTTCGTGCGCACGCGCTGCGCGCGGGCGTAGTAGGCGTCGTAGTAGCCGGAGGAGAGCGCATAGGTGCCGAGCATTATGCGCCGCTTGACCTCCGCTCCGAAGCCGTCGTGGCGCGTGCGCGTGTACATGTCCAGCAGGTCGGTGGCGTCCTCAGCACGCAGGCCGAAGCGCACGCCGTCGAAGCGCGCGAGGTTGGATGAGGCCTCGGCGGGCGCGATCACGTAATAGGCCGACAGCGCGTGCGGCGCGTGCGGCAGGCGCACCTGACTGATCTGTGCGCCGAGCTCTTCGGCCTTGGCGAGCGCGGCGTGGAACGCGTCGAGGACACCCGCTTCGATGCCCTCCCCGCTCAGCTCCTCGGGGACCCCGAGGCGCACACCGTCCAGGCGCTCGGCGCTCGGCAGCGAGATCTCGCCCGGGAACTGGAGCGAGGTCGCGTCGCACTCGTCACGCCCGACCATGTGGCGGAACATCAGTGCGGCGTCGCGCACGTCGCGCGTGAGCGGGCCGGCCTGGTCGAGCGAGGAGGCGAAGGCGATCATGCCGTAGCGCGAGACAGAGCCGTAGGTGGGTTTGAGCCCGACGATCCCGCACAGCGCGGCGGGCTGGCGGATGGAGCCGCCGGTGTCGGTGCCGAGCGCCCACGGTGCCAGGCCGGCGGCGACCGCTGCGGCGCTGCCGCCGGAGGAGCCTCCCGGCACGCGCTCGCGGTCCCAAGGGTTGCGCACGGCGCCGAACGCGGAGTTCTCGTTGGAGGAGCCCATCGCGAACTCGTCCTGGTTGGTCTTCGCCAGAAGGGTCGTGCCCGCGGCGCTGAGCTGTGCGACGACGGTAGCGGTGTAGGGCGGCTGATAGCCCTCGAGGATCCGCGAGCCCGACTGGCTGGGCACGCCCTCCGTACAGAACAGGTCCTTGACGGCCAGGGGCACGCCGCCGAGCGGCGTCTTAGCACCGATCCCGGTCGCGCCATCGCTCTCCTCTGCGCCGGCAACCCAGGTAAAGCAGTTCAGCCCATCTCCCCCCGCCTCGCGCTCCGCGGCAGCGCGCCCGCGGTAGAAATCGAACAGCTCGCCGGCGGACAGCGATCCGGCAGCGATCGCCTCCGCGGCCTGCGCGGCGGACAGCTCGAGGACGTCAGTCATGCCTGGGGGCTGGGTACCAGGAACCCGTCAGCGCTGGTCGCGGGTGCCTGCGCGAGGACCACCTCTCGCGCAAGACAGGGACGCGGCTCGTCGGGGCGCAGCGCGCCGGTTATGTCGATCACGTGGGATGTGGGCGCAACCTCCTCGAGATCGAGCTCGCCGATGCGCGCGACGTGGTCGAGCACGGCGGAGAGCTCGCGCGCCATCGGCTCGATCTCCTCCTCGCTGAGGGCTAGGCGGGCGAGCTGTGCGACGTGCAGAACCTCTTCGCGCGAGATCACGATGGCGCATTCTATGGATGGCCG
>DATBZG010000236.1:0-2467 GCA_036513335.1 Solirubrobacteraceae bacterium
TTCCAAAGCTGGTCGAGCGGGCGCTGGAGACCCTCGCCGCGTGAGCGCCCCGCCCGACAGCAACGGGGCCGAGGAGACCACCACGATGGCCGTGATCGGCTCCTCCGGACACGCCGCCCGCGTCGCGGCCCCGGTGATCGCCGCCACGGCGGGGGCGCGGCTGGCCGCGGTGCTGGGCAGCTCACCGGAGCGGAGCGCCGCGCTCGCCGGGCGCTACCCGGACTGCCGCGCATACGCCGGATGGGATGAGCTGGCGCAGGACGCGACACTCGACGCCGTGTGGGTCGCCGGGCCGAACAACCGCCACGTGGAGTTCGCCGGCAACTGCCTGAAGGCGGGCAAGCACGTGCTCCTGGAGAAGCCGATGGCCACCAGCGCAGCGGACGCGCTGGAGCTGGCGAAGATGGCCGAGGACCGGGACCTGAGGCTGATGATCGGATTTCAGCACCGCTTCCGCCCGTCGCACAGGTGGCTGCGCGATCAGGTCCGAGAGGGCCTGTTCGGCGAGCCGAAGCTCCTACGCATACACCGCTTCTGGCCGTTCCCCTACTTCGAGGACATGCCCGACGACGAGTCGCTCTCGTGGCGCTCCTCGTTGAGCGAGAGCGGCGGCTGGGTGCTGAACGACATCGGCTCGCACCTGATCGACCTCGCACAGTGGCTGCTCGACACGCCCGTGGAGCTCGCGTTCGCGCGAACCTCGAACTTCAAGTTCCTGCAGGCCAGCGCGGAGGACAGCGTGCTCCTCGTCCTCGACACAGGCGTCGGCGCGCTCGTCACGATCGAGACGAGCAACGCGATGGCGAGCTTCCCCGGCACGATCGAGCTGCACGGGAGCGCGGGCTGGGCCCGAGCAGACGGGACGTTCGACGGCGGCGGCTCGATCGCCACCCACACCGGCGAGCGCCGCAACTTCCAGAACGTCTCGGCGCTGCAGGCCAACGGCTGGGCGCTCGAGGACTTCCTCGCGGGCATCCGCGGATCGCCGACGATCGGCGCCACCGCACGACAGGCGGCGGAGAACGTCGCGATCATCGAGGCCGCCGCCGCGGCCCACGGAAGCTGAATGCTCGTCAACATCGACGACTTCCGGCTCGCCGCCCGCCGCAGACTGCCGCGCACGGCATTCGACGCAATCGACGGCGGCTCCGGCGACGAGGCTGCGCTGCGCCGCAATCGCAGCGCGTTCGGGGAGATCCTGCTGCGCCCCAGCGTGATGGCCGATGTCCGCGAGCGCGACATCTCCACCACGGTCCTCGGACAGCGGATCTCGATGCCGCTGCTCATCGGCCCGGCCGGCTACGCCCGCATGGGCCACCGCGAAGGCGAGCTCGCCGCAGCGCGCGCGGCGGCTGACGCAGAGACGATCTACGCGCTGAGCACGGTGAGTAGCTACGAGCTCGAGGACGTGGCCCGGGCGTCCAACGGCCCCAAGTGGTTCCAGCTCTACCCGCCCGGCGACCGCGGTGCTTGCGAAAGCCTGCTAGCGCGAGCGCACGATGCCGGCTATGAGGCACTGGCCGTGACCGTCGACACCGCCGTCGAGGGCCTTCGCGAGCGCGATCGCCGTCATCGCCTGGCGGTCCCGCTGCGGATGACACCGCGTCTGATGATGCAGGGAGCGACGCGTCCACGCTGGGCGTTGGACTACCTGCGCGGCGGCGCCGGGCGCGGGGCGCAGGGCATCGGCGCGGCGTTTCTCCAGGAGCGCGGCCCGCGTCCGGAGCCGCGCTCCCTCCGCGACGCCGGTCGCGCGATCGCGGCCACCGCGCGATCGATCACCGAAGAGGAGATCCGCTTCATCCGCGACGCTTGGAAGGGCCCGCTGCTGATCAAGGGCGTGATGCGCGCGGAGGAGTGCAAGCGCCTGATCGCAGTCGGCGCGGACGGGATCGTCGTCTCAAATCATGGCGGGCGTCAGCTCGACGGCGTGCTTGCGACGATCGAGGCCCTGCCGGAGGTCGTGGACGCCGTCGCCGGGCAGGCCGAGGTGTTCGTGGACGGCGGCTTTCGACGCGGCACGGACGTAGTCAAGGCGCTCGCCCTCGGTGCGCGGGCCTGCCTGATCGGGCGTCCGTATCTATACGGCCTGGCGGTCGGCGGACAGGCCGGGGTGCGTCACGTGCTGGAGATCTTCCGCACAGAGATCGACCAGACGATGGCACTGCTGGGATGCGCCACTGTGGCGGCGTTGGACGCGTCCGCGATACAGCTCCTGCCCGGCTTCGCAGGGCAGGCAAGCGCGCGCCGCGAGACCCGGCAGGGGACAAGCGCACGGCCATGAGCGAAACGGTGCGATCGCGACCCACCCAGATCATCGACGCGCACACACACGTGTGGGAACGAGCGCGTCCAGAGCGGCCGATGCCGTGGAGAGAGGCCTACCCGGTGGAGGCGCTGCTGGCGACGATGGACGCCGCCGGCGTCGATCGCGCGGTGCAGGTGACGCCGAGCCCGGAGGGATGGG
>DATBZG010000237.1:0-37105 GCA_036513335.1 Solirubrobacteraceae bacterium
GATGACCTCGTTGCGGATCTTCTCGGAGTCGGCGTCGAAGTCGAGCAGGATGCGAGCGGCGACGCCCTCGTTCTCGCGAACCAGGCCGAGCAGGATGTGCTCGGTGCCGATGTAGTTGTGGCCCAGGCTCAGCGCCTCGCGCAGCGCGAGCTCGAGAACCTTCTTGGCGCGGGGCGTGAATGGGATCTGTCCCGAGGTGACCTCCTCACCGGAGCCGACGATCCGCACGACCTGCGCGCGCACCCGCTCGACGGTGATGTCCAGGCTCTCCAGCACACGCGCGGCGAGCCCCTCCTCCTCACGCAAAAGGCCAAGCAGGATGTGCTCCGTGCCGATGTAATTGTGCTTGAGCGTGCGCGCCTCCTCCTGCGCGAGAACGACGACCTGCCGGGCCCGTTCTGTAAATCGCTCGAACATGGTGTGATTCCTTCCTACCGGGACGGTACCTCGGAGCTTCGGACCCTGAAAACTACGCCTTATGGAGAGTCTACCAACCGGCCACCCTGCCTTAACGGGGTCATCGGCAGGCAGGCGTCACTGCTTGATCGCCGGGCGTCCATGCGCTCAGTCGCGCATCGCCGGGAACAGCACCACCTCGCGGATCGAGTCGCGTCCGGTCAGGAGCATGACCAGGCGATCGATGCCCAGGCCCACGCCGCCGGTGGGCGGCATGCCCTGCTCGAGCGCCTCGACGAACGCCTCGTCGTAGGGCATCGTCTCGGCGTCCTCGTCGATCGCCTCCAGGCGCCGCTGGGCCTCGAAGCGCTCGCGCTGCACGTCCGGGTCGATCAGCTCGCTGAAGGCGTTGGCGATCTCCATCCCGCCGGCAAACGCCTCCCAGCGCTCGACGAGCGCGGGCGCGCTGCGATGCTGGCGCGCGAGCGGTGATATCTCCGTCGGGTAGTCGATCACGAACGTGGGCTGGAGCAGGCTCGGCTCCACGTACTTCGAGAGCAGGTCGTCGGCCATCTCGAACCAGAGGCCGCCGGTCTTCACGTCGAGGCCACGCTCGCGAATCGCCGCGGCGAGCGACTCGGCGTCGCCGCAGGCGGCCAGATCGATGCCCGTCGCACGCTCGATCGCCTCGATGAAGCCCACGCGGGCCCACGGGGCGGAGAAGTCCAGCTCGCCCTCGTAGCCGGCGGCGCGCGCCGCCGCCGCGACGATCTCTTCGGTGCGCTGCGCCTCGTCCTCGTAGTCCGCGTAGGCCTCGTACCACTCCACCATCGTGAACTCGGGGTTGTGCTTGTGCGAGACGCCCTCGTTGCGAAAGTCCTTGCCCAGCTCGTACACGCGCTCGAGGCCGCCGACGATCAGGCGCTTGAGATAGAGCTCCGTGGCGATCCGCAGATAGAGGTCGCGATCGAGCGCGTTGTGGTGGGTGGTGAACGGGCGTGCCAGGGCGCCGCCGTAGAGCGGCTGGAGCACCGGCGTCTCCACCTCGATGAAACCGGAGGCGTCGAGGTAGGCGCGCACCGCGGAGACGATCCGCGCGCGATCGATGAACAGGTTGCGCGTCTCCTCGCTGGCGATCAGATCCAGCTCGCGGTGGCGATAGCGGGTCTCCACATCGGTGAGGCCGTGGTGCCTGTCCGGCGGCGGACGCAGCGCCTTGGCGAGCACCTGGAAGCTCTCCACGCGCAGCGAGACCTCGCCGTGGCGGCTGCGGATCGCCGAGCCGTCCACGCCGATCAGATCGCCAAGGTCGAGCGAGGTGAGCAACCCGAAGCGCTCCGGGCCGAGCACATCGACGCGGGCGTGCAGCTGGATCTTGCCGGAGCGGTCGACGAGATCCAGGAATGCCATCTTGCCGGCGCCGCGCCGGGCGGCAATACGACCTGCGACGCGGTGGCGCTCGTCCGTTTCCTGCCCTGGCTCGAGGTGCTCATAGCGCGGCAGGATCTCCGCGACCGGCTCAACGCCGGCGAACGAGTACGGAAACGCGCTCTCGTCGAGATCGCGGATGCGAGCGGCCTTCGCCCGTCGCTCGGCAATCAGCTCCTGCAGGCCGTGCCGCGTGGGTGCGTCCGACTCGCCACCCGACTCCTGCGGCGAGGGTTGATCATCGCTGCCGCTCATCGCGGGCGAGCCTACTCTAGGCCGACGTCGATCTTGGTGATCTTCAGCTTGCGGGCGGGGCCGCGCGGGACCTTCACGGCGACCGTCTCGTTGCGCTTGTGGCCGAGCAGCGCGCGTCCGACGGGCGACTCGTTGGAGAGCTTGTGCTCGTCAGGCTTGGCCTCGGCCGAGCCGACGATCGTGTACCTGACCGACTTGCCGGTCCTTTCGTCCTTGACGTGCACCACCGAGCCGACCTGCACGACGTCGGTCGAGAGATCTTTGGCCTGGATCACCGTCGCCATGCGCAGCTTCTCCTGCAGCTGGGCGATGCGGCTCTCGACCATCGCCTGCTCGTTCTTCGCATCGTCGTACTCGGAGTTCTCGGCGATGTCTCCGAACTCCCTGGCCTCCTTGATGCGTTCGGCGACCTCACGCCGCTTCGCCGTAGAGAGCAGCTCCAGCTCGTCCTTCAGCTTCTGCAGGCCTTCTGGGGTGAGGATTACGTCCTTCGGCATGTGGTGAGCGGGACTCGATTCGACGGGTTGGTGGTCCGGCAGCGGCATACAAAACCCCGCTTCCAGCGGGGATGTCGCTACCCGGGGGGTCCAGCGAGCGCAGCAGTATAGCGGGGCTCAGGGCGCCTAAGATCACGACGACTAGGAGCCTTCCGGCTATGTAAGATCGGCTGCGTAAGAAGGTAAGCGGCGGACGGGCGACTAGCCTCCAGGAGTGCGTGGGAAACATGAGTCTGGCAGCCCCTCCGAACGGTTGCTCATCGGGGACAGCCGGCGTGCCGCGAACGACACGCGGCGCGTGATGCGCCTCTACAACTGCCTCCGCGCCGCCGGCGCCGTGTTGACTCTCGCGGCCGTGCTCGCGGGCTGCGGTGGCAGCAGCAGCGGCACCACCAGCCTGTCCTACCACCCGCCGGGCTACAGCGACTGGCCGTACTTCGGCCGCGACCGGGACAACACCCGCTTTGCTCCGCAGAAGCAGGTCGACGCGTCGAACGTCAGCCACCTCGGCGTCGCGTGGCGCAACGACCTCGGCTCCGAGCAGTTCCTGATGGAGTCGTTCCCGGTCGTCGTCGGGCAGACGATCTATGTGACGACCTCGACCGATGAGGTGGTGTCGATCAATGCCGTCACGGGTCACACCAATTGGATCTACACCCCCGCGGTGGAATTCTCGCTGTCGACGGGCGTGGGCGGGTATGGAGTGACGGTGAATCGGGGTGTGGCCGTCGAAGGCGGCAAGCTCTTCCTGCTCACCTTCGACGATCACCTCCAGGCGCTCAGCCAGGCAACCGGGGAGAAGCTCTGGTCCACGGAAGTCGTCGACGACAGCACGGGCGCCTACGAGACGATGGCCCCGACCGTGTACGACGGCATGGTGATCGTCGGCGACTCCGGCTCGGAGGACGGCGTACGGGGCTTCGTCGCCGCATATAGCGCCAGCACCGGCAAGCAGCTTTGGCGCTTCTACACCGTTCCCCACGCCGGTACCGGCTGGGTGCCCAAGGAAGGCGGCGGGGGCACCGTGTACATGCCTCCGACGATCGACACGAGCACCGGGATCGTCTATGTCGGCACGGGCAACCCGGCGCCCGCGATCGTCGGGACCAAGCGCCCCGGCGCCAACCTCTACACCGACTCGATCCTGGCGCTACGGGCCACGACAGGGCAGCTCGTCTGGTACCACCAGGAGGTCGCCCACGACCTCTGGGACTACGATGCCGAGTCGCCTCCCGTTCTGTTCACGACGAAGGTCAAAGGCCACTCGGTGAGGGCGATCGCGGAGGCGGGCAAGAGCGGTTACCTGTTCATCCTCAACGCGGCGACCGGCGAAGACCTGTTCCCCAGGGTGGCGTTCGTAAAGGAGCACCACTCGACGCCCACGACCGAAGGCACGCTCGAGTGCCCGGGCGCGGTGGGCGGCTCGCAATACGCGCCGCTCGCGTTCGACCCGGAAGCCGGCGACGTGTATGTCTCCGGCGTCAACCTCTGCCAGATCCTGACCGTCAACAGCAAGCACTACGGCGAGAAGGACTTCGGCGGCGATCGCACCACGCCCTCCAACGAGAAGCCGTCGGGCACGTTCACCGCGGTGAACGTCACGACCGGCAAGATCGCCTGGGCTCACAACATGTCCACGCCGATGATCGGCGGGGCGACGGCCACGTCTGGAAACATCGTGTTCACCGGCGACCAGCATGGGACCCTCTACGCGTTCGAAGCGAAGACCGGCAAGCAGCTTTGGACCGGGAACCTCGGGCTCGCGTTCGGCTCCGCGCCGGTCATCTACACGATCGCCGGCAAGGAGTACATCCTCGCGGCCGTCGGCGGCTCCGCCCTGACCGCCTCCCAGAACCTCGGCCCGATCGGGGCTAGGCTGGTGGCGTTGACCCTCGGCGGCAGCCCACTCCCGAGCACCGGTTGATCCCAGCGCACGACGGGCCAGCCCGCTCAGGGTCCGGCCGGGCCGATGCGATAGACGGCGCCGGCGATGTCGTCGCTGACGAACAGGTCGCCTTCGGGCCCGGGCACGGCGTCGACCGGGCGCCCCCAACGTTCGCCGTCGGCGAGCTGGAAGCCGCCGATCAGCGTCTCCGGCGCGCCCAGCAGCCCTTCCTTGAATGGGAGCCACAGCACGCCCGGTGAGCGTGGCGGGGTGCGGTCCCAGGAGCCGTGCACGGCGAGCACAGCTCCTTCGTCGTAGGGAGCGCGCACGGCGCTGCTCTGCAGGAAGACGAGCCCCAGGGGCGCGCTGTGGGCCGGCAGGCCGCGCGTCAGCGGCGCCAGCGTCTTGCAGTCGAGCGCTTCTTCGTGCGGGTTGGTGAGGGCGTCGGCGACATACGGGAGGTCCTCGTAGTGCAACCCTTTTTCCGGCTGACCCGGGACGTCGTCGGGATTCGGGTTGCAGAACGGCCAGCCGAGGTTGCTGTGCCCGATCACGAGCCTCGCGAGCTCGTCCGGAGGGTGTTCGTTGACATAGCTGCGAATCACCTTGCCGAAAGCTTCGGAGACGCCACCGTAGGAGCGGTGGTACGGGTACGGCACTTCGTCGCGCTCGTTGACCGCCGTCCACAGCGAGCCGTCCGGCGCGAACGCCAGGCCCTCGCCGTTGCGTACGCCGCGGGCGATCACCCGCAGACCCCCGCCGCCCAGGTTCAGCGAGACGATCGACGCGCGCGGGGGGTACTCGTGAGGGTCGGGGGTCCTCGCATTCGAGACGCTGCCGATCGAGACGTAGAGGCGGTGGTCGGGGCCGATTGCCAGGCTCTTCAGGCGATGTGTGTCTTCGCCTTCCGGGCCGGTGTCGGGCAGATCGCCCGCGATCACTGTCATCGCACCGAGCGTCCCACCCGGCTGCCAGCGGTAGCGGTCGACCTGGTCGGACTGGGCGACGTACAGGTAGGTCGCGCCGTCGATCCGGTCGAAGGCCATCCCGGAGGGCAGCGACAGCCCGGCCGCGAGCAGCACCTGCTTTGGGCGCCCGGCGAAGCCGCCGTGGGGGACCAGCTCCACGATCCGGCCGCTGTCGGAGGCGCTGAGGAGGAGGTCCCCTTCCGGCGTCCAGGCCATGAAGCGCGCTTCGGGAACCCGCGCCCAGACCTCGGCGTGCCAGCCGGCGGGGATCCGCACCTGGCGTGTGACGTTGAAGGGTTCCGCGGCGTTGCCCGCGGGGACGCTGAGGGCGGCCTGCGCGAAGGACGTGGCGTCCGGAGTCGCTTCCGCCGTCGTCGCCGCGGCGCCGACTGGTTCTCCGCCGTTGTTCGAGCCGTGCGCCGCCGAGCTCGTGCCCGAGCCGCCAGAACCGCAGGCGGCGAGGACGGCAGCTGACAGTAGGCACGCGCAGAAGGCACCCGCCCCGCGCCTCGTGGCTACTCGCCAGGAGGCGGTGCGGTGGATGCTGGGACCTCTCAGCCGCACGGGCCCCAGCATAACCCGAGCCGGCGCAGGCCGAGCATGGGCAGAATCGTGGTAAGGAAGGCGCGTGACCCGCCGGCCCGATCGCTTCGACACTCGCGGCCGCGCGCGCTCGGGCCGCCTGGGCGCCATGCTCGCCGCCGCGCTCGCGGCGGCGCTCCTCACCAGCTGCGGGTCCTCGGCACACCCGGCGCCGGACGTGGGATGGCCGCTCTGGGGGAACACCCCGCAGAACACTCACTACTCCACGCTTCGCCAGGTCGACGCCGGCGATCTGGGCGAGCTGCGCCTGGCCTGGAGCCGCGGCGAGGGATTCGGCCAGTACGGCTGGGAGACCTTCCCGGTCGTGGTCGCGGGGACCATGTACTACACGACGAACACCGACGAGGTGCTGGCCGTTAACGCCGCCACGGGCGCGCTGCGCTGGAGCTATGCCCCGCCGATCAACCCACTGCTCGGTCCCCAGGGCGCCGAAGCCGCGCCGATGAACCGCGGCGTGACTGTGGGTGGCGGGCGCGTCTTCGATCTGACGGTCGATGACCAGCTGATCGCTCTGGACGCCGACAGCGGGAGGCGCCTGTGGTCGGTGCGCGTCGCCGACCCCAACCTCGGCTACACCGAGAATTCGCCGGGGACGCTCTGGCACGGCGAGCTGATCCTCGGCGGTCCGGCAGGGGACGCGGGGCTGCGCGGGTTCGTCGCCGCCTACTCCGCGATCGATGGCCGCGAGATCTGGCGCACCTACGTGGTGCCCCAGCACGGACACGGCTGGATCGACCGCCAGGCAGCCAACGGCGGTGCGGACGTGTGGATGCCACCCACCGTCGACCCCGCCACCGCCACCGTCTACGTCGCCACCGGCAACCCGGACCCCGGCTTCACCGATGTCGCCAGGCGGGGATGCGACCCCTGGGCCGACGCGACGCTGGCCCTGGACGCCCGCAGCGGAAAGCTGAAGTGGGCTCACAGCGAGCTCTGCGACGACAGCTGGGACTACGACACGGACCAGTCGCCGCTGCTGCTGCAGGTGCGGGCGGGCGGTCGCCCCCTGGACGCGGTCGGCGACGCCAACAAGTCGGGCTTCTACTCGATCCTGAATGCCGCCGGCGGGGACCTGATCGCGCGCACCCCGTACCTGACGCGCTACTCCAATCCGCATCTGCGCCCGACACGGGCGGGGGTAGTGGTCTGCCCGGGGATCTTCGGGGGTCTGGAGTACGGGCCGCCCGCGTATGACCCCTCCCGGCACGCTCTCTATCTGCCGGGCACCGATATGTGCATGCGCTACCGGGTCCAGACGCCCGCGGCGATCCATCGCCACCGCTCGGGCTCCGCCGACCTGGCGGGCACGGCGGTGCAGGTAGGCCCTGCGACCGGTGTCCTCAGCGCTGTCGACCCGGACGACGGCCACGTGATCTGGCAGCGGGCGCTCCCGCGGCCGGCCGTCGCCGGCGCGCTGGCCACCGCGGGCGGCGTGGTGTTCGTCGGGGACGACGACGGCTACCTGTACGGCCTCGCAGCCGGCTCGGGCCGCATCATCTGGCGTTGGCACGTCGGCCTGCGCTTCGGCTCGGCGCCGATCGCCTATCGCATCGCCGGGGTCGAGTACATCGCTGTGGCTGCCGGTGGCTCGCAGCTGACGGTGACGGGTGACGCGTCGGCCGGCGAAGGCAGGCTGATCGTGTTGAAGCTGTGACGGCTCCTACTGTCAAGGCTCCTAGTCTGAGACGGGTGCAGCGAGCATGGCTCATCTCCGCGAGAAGCTTGACGCTCGTGATCGTGCCGGCCGTCGCTCTCACGGCTTGCGGCTCGACGCATCCGAGGAGCTCGTCGGACCCGGCGGCAGCCCAGAGAGCGGCCGGCGCGCAACGCCAGAAAGTGCTCGCCGA
The DNA here is from genome assembly GCA_036513335.1 of Solirubrobacteraceae bacterium. GTDB lineage: Bacteria > Actinomycetota > Thermoleophilia > Solirubrobacterales > Solirubrobacteraceae > Palsa-744. The sequence goes on from DATBZG010000237.1 coordinate 7,880, forward strand.
AGCGAGCGACCTCAACGAGTGGACGACCTGTCGCGGCTGGCTCACATCGTCGCCGACCGCTCGTGAGAGCTACCTACGCCGCAACTGGCCAAACCTCTCCGGGGTCCAGGCGCGCACGGCGACTCGAATCCAGTCGCTGGGCTGCGCGGCCGAGCCAGGAGCCGCAGGCTCGCCGATGGCCACGCTCCAGGCGGCGGTCGACCTCTCCATCCTGCACTTCAGCGGGATCTACGACGAGCTGGTGGAAGAAGGCCTGAAGCAGAACCCGGAGGTCTTCGTCGCCCGCATCGGTGGCAAAGGGCGGGCCCCGGCGCCGACACCGCCGCGACCAAAACTGCTGAGGCACGGGTCCTCCGCCCGAGGAACGCCACCCCCGGGATGAGCTCCCAGCCGGCTCAGCCGGCTGTGGCCGTCACGGTCGATTGAGCGCACTGCGATAGGCCACCCTCGCTGGCAATCGCAGCCGTCGGCACAGCAGCGAGTTCTTTGCCGAGTGTCCCCACGGTCGCGCTTTCGTTGGCGGCGGCAGCGGAGGCGATTCGTGAGAGCAGCTCGTTGCCCTTCGCGAGCGCCGCGATGTAATTGTCGAGGACCCGCTTGTCCGAGCTGGATGCCTTGAGGGTCTTCAGGCGGCTCGCGAGTTCCACCGTCTCGGCACGTGTCTGATCGGCATATGCGGACAGGGTGCTGAGGTTCGAGGGCGCCGTGAGCGCCGCCACGCGGGCAGTCGCCTGGTGGCAGTAGGAGTCTGCCCTGGCAACGAGCTGGGAATGCGAGAGCTGGCCGCTGCCACCACAGCCACCGAGGACGAGGAGGAGACCACTGAAGGCGGCACCCAGAAACGTCCGCCGTCCGGTCTGTCCACGTCTCCCCATCAACGTCGATCCTAGCGGCTGTGACCTCGACGCTAACATCCCCCACGTGAGCAGCTGGCTGCGCGTGAGGAGGCTTCAGCTGGCGGCAGGGTTGATAGCCGTCGCCGCTGCGGCGGGCGGCTTCGCAGCCGTCGGCGCCCAGGCGACCACCGGCAACGCCGACGGTTATCCCGAACCGAAGGTCCTCGTAAAGACGGACATCGGGGATCGCTATATCGGCCGCTTCTACCTGAAGGAAATCGAACGGAGCGCGCGGGTGGAGAGCGCTGTGCTGGACGTCGATTACACCGAATCGGTGCAGCACGAGTTCCTCGTCGGCGACGCGTACTTCTACCAATACGACAGGGCAGGCAGGCTGACGAGCTGGACCGCCGCCATGTACCCCTGGGTCTATGAAAACGGCCTGATGTCGCTGAACCTGCTGGTTCCCGGCTCACTCACGCAGCAGCTGGGCAGGATGGTCATCAGCAAGCCGACGAACCTCGACACTCCCGAACACCCAAATCAGGAGCGCATCGCGGTTGCGCTCACGATCGGCTCCTCGACGTACAAAGCGGTCTTTCGGCAGGTCGAAGACGACAATCCCACGCCGGCTGATCTGCCCAAAGCCAAGCAGACGCCTTCACAGAACACCGCGGAACCCGCGGAACCGCCCTCCGAAGCAGCTGAAACCTCAGAAGGCACGGGCGTCTACGCTTCGGTCGTCCACTACGCCACGACGCTCGGGCACTAGCTCGGGAGCAGGCGGAGGGGGGTCGCGGTCTCGTAGGAGGCCGAGCAGCGCCGCCGCGAGGAAGAGGAGCACCGCGGCCAGCGCCAGCCAGCGCCAGAGCTCCGCGCGAGAGGGCCTCAGGGCAGCCGGGTCCTCCGGCTTCAGCTGGCGACCACCGGTGCCGGCCGCGAGGCCGGCGAGCGCACCGGCGTCTGCGGGCCGCGGCCTGTCAGCCACCGGATAGGGCACCGCGAGCAGTCCCGTCTGGTTGCTCTGGCCGTCGCTCAACGCGTAGCGATAGACGCCGGCGTGCAGTTCGGGCACCGCGGCTTCGTATTCGCTGGGTCCCGTCTGGGTGAATGCCACGCCGATCGCACGCCCGTCTTCGGCGATCAGCTCGCCGTCGATGTGCGCGAGATCGAGCGGCACGTCGGCGTTCGCGATCGTGTCGATGCGTAGGCGCCCCGTCCCGGGCCCTGCCAGCACGGGCGTCAGCTCGGGGGTATCCACGCCGCGCTCGACCCAGCGCAGGGCGTCCTGCCAGAGTTGCGGGCGTCCCGCCCAGCTCGCCGCCCACTGTGGCGAGAGGCCGGGCGTCCAGGTGGCAACCCGTCCGATCCCGTACTGCCACTGGGCGAGCGCCGGGTCCGGCGAGTGGCCGGGGTCCTGCGCAAGAAGGTCAGCCTGGGCGCCGGTCTTCAGCGTCGTCACAACGTTGCCTGCGAGCGGTTCGAGCTGCCCTGCGGCGAGGCTCGAGAGGATCGGGCTGGCAGCGCCGGCGCTGACGGCGATGCGACCGTGGAGCCGTACGGGTCGGGCCTTCACGCGCGTCTCTTTGGCGAAGATCCGCGGCAGTTCGGCGGCGTTGTCGGTCGCGTAGTACTGCCCGCCGGTGCTCTGGGCGATCGCTTTGAGCAGCTTGAAGTCCGCTTCGTTGCCGAGCGCGACGGTCGAGACGGCGATGTGGTCACGGCGAAGCTCGGGCAGCAGCGAGCTGTAGCTGCCCGGTTCGCTGACGCCGTCGGTGATCAGCACGATGTGACGCTGGGGCTCGCTGCTGGCCTCGATCTGGCGAGCACCGAGCGCCAGACCCTTGTAGATGTTCGTGCCGCCTTCGGCGATCAGCCCTTCGATGCGCCGTTCGATCCCCTCCGCGACACGCCCGGGCGTCACCTTCGTCACGGGCACCAACACGTGCGGTTCGATGTCGAAGTCGACGATGCCCAGCTCGTCGCCCTGCCCGGCCAGGTAGCGCGTGGCGACCTGCGAGGCCACCTGGGCCATTTCCAGCTTCGGGACGCCGCCGGCCTCTTCGATCATGCTGCCGGAGCGGTCGAGCACGAGCTCGACCCCGAGGTGGCGCTGCTGCAGGTTGCCCGGTTCGAGGCTCGAGACGGGCAGCGCCTGCTGCAGCGGCGATCCGTAGTAGCCGCCCAACGAGAAGCTGTGCGGGCCGCCCAGCGCGAGCAGGCCGACGCTGCCCGCGTGGACGGCTTCGTCGAGGGCCAGCGCGCGCGTCGCGCCGATCTGCGCGGCGGAGACGTCGTCGAGCACGACCGCGTCGTAGCGCGCATAGCCGGCGGGCGTGGAGGGCAACGAGGACGCGGCCACGCTGCTGACGCGGATGCCGCCTGCGGTGAGGATCGAGCCGATCGAGGAGCCCGAGCCGGCGAGCAGCACGGTGGGCTCGCCGGACACGTGGACGGTCGTCGAGAGCGCATCGTTGGCGGCCTCCTCGTCGCCCGCCAAGGCCACGCGCACGCTGTAGGAGTGCTCGCCGGCGGCGGGCGCGGCGAGCGACAGCAGCAGCGGGTTTTCTCCGCGCACGAGCTTTACCGTCTGTCGCCCGATGGTCCCACCGTCCTGGCTGAGCGTGAGCATCGCGTTCGCGGCGACTGTCGTGGCGACGGTCACCTCCAGCGGCAGGGGATCGCCTGCGTGCAGAGCCTTCGGGGCCTGCAGGCGTGTGATCGCTGCGTCGATCCGCGAGGAGCCGGCTAGAGGGACGGCATCGATCCGCACTCCCCCCGCGCGCGCCTGCGCCGCAACGGCGCTGAGGCCTGCGGCTCCCGGCAACCCAGCGCTGAGCAGCGCGACCTGACCGCCCTTTCCTGCGCGGGCGAGCGCCAGCTGAAGAGCTTCCTGCGGGTCGGCTTCGCCGCCGCCGAGGGCGCTCGCGGCCAGGAGACCCTGTGCGGGGGAGGTCAGTCGCGCGCCCGCGCCGAACTGCACAACCCGGCATTCACCCGTGCAGCCGTCGCTGCGCTCCTGGGCCAGCCAGCGGCGCTCCTGTGCCTGCGCTGCGGCGGGCATGTTGGCCGAGCGTTCGACGGCCAGCACCACCGGCCCGCCCGAGCCAGACCCCAGTTGCGGCTGGGAGAGGGCCAGCACGACCAGGACCGCGGCCGCGACACGCAGCACGAGGCCTCGCCGGCCGCCGCCCGCGGCCCTCCTCGCCACGAGACCTACGCCCGCGACGGGGACCAGGCAAACGAGCAGGAGTGCGTGCGCGAGATGCATCTCAGCCCAGCGCCTCGCGGGCGCGGGTGGAGCGGGTGACGTAGAGGAGCTCGGCGAGCATCGCCAGCAGTGCGCCCGCCAGCAGCCACGGCCACCACCCCACCCGCGGTCCCGCTTCAGCCGCGGGCAGGCCCAGCGACACGCGACCCTGGACGGCGGCGCTCGACGGTTCGGTGTTGACGGCCAGCGTCCGCGTCCGTGTGCCCCAGGGACCGCGTGCGGAGATCGTGGCGAAGCCCTGCGCGGCGAGCGTCAGCGAGTGCGAGCCGGCGGAGGACTCGAGACGCTGCACGCCTGACGCGGAGCTCACCGACAGCGATTCCGTGCCGGGCGCGGCGTCATAGGGGAGCGCCTGTCCCACGGTTGCGGTCGCGGGAGCCCATTCCTGACTGAAGGCAACCAGGTTGGCGATCAGCTCGGGGAAGGCTTCGAGCTCGGAGAGGTCCGACAGCGAGGGGTCGAAGGAGAGCAGCGCCACGCGCTGCCCGCGGTTCTCGCCGGCGGCGAGCAGCGGACCTTCGGGGCTCCACAGCGCGGCCTGCATCCAGCCTGGCAGGCGCACGCGCCGGCCCGCGCCCGCGTCGATGCTCAACGAGAGCAGGTCGACGCCGGCGAGCAGCGGACTGGAGGCTTCGATGCCGCTGACGCGGCTGTCGGACAGGTGGCCGATGACCTGACCGCCGGGCAACCGCGGCGGGTCGACGAGCACCAGCGCGGACGAGTCGGGCAGACCTCCGACGGGCAACCAGCCGTCGAGGACGAGGAGATCGGATTCGGCGGCGTCCGCGGGCCGGTAGTCCGACGGCGTGCGCAGTCGCAGGCGGACGCCGGGGACCGACGCGAGCGCCGCAGCCAACGGACGCGCGTCGTTCGGGCGCCCGACGATCGTGACGGTCGTGGCAACGCTTGCCGGCACGGCGGCGAAGGCGCGATCGTCGGCGGCGAGAGCGTCGTGGCCCGCCAGCTCCAGCTCGATCGCCGCTCCGGCGGGCGCGTGGAAGGCCACCGGCGCGGACCCTTCCGCGGGAACAGTGACCGTCTGGCGCGCAGCGACGGCGCCGCCCAGGAGCGCGCTGACGTCGTCCTCGGCAGCGGCGGTACCCGCGTTCTGTACGCGCGCGAAGACCTCACAGGAGCCGGCGCCCGGCAGCCCGCAGCGGGCGCTGGCGCCTGTGAGCCCCTGGTCGGCGAAGCGCGCGCCGACCACGAGCTGGGAGAGCCGTGCGCCCGAGCCCGCCACAGCGGGAGGCGCGTCCTCGGGCGCTCGCACGAGGAGGATCCGCTCGCCCCGCTGCGAGCCGAGTCCGATTGCGAGCCGCACGGCGGCCGCGAGGTTCGCCGCGCCGTAGCCCGCAGGGAGCGCGTGCAGCGCTGAGAGCGCGCCGGCGGCCTCGCCGCTGTAAAGGATCTGCGGCGCGTCGGTCGCGAGGACGAGGCTGACTCGTTCTCCTCCCGGGAGCTCGCGCAGCCGGCCGCGCACGACCGCGGCTGCCGCCTGCGCGCGGCTCGCGTTCCCATCGCGGGCCTGCATCCAGATCGAGTCGTCGAGCACGAAGACGCGGCTCGGCCGGGGCTCCTGCGCGCCGCCGGCCGGGCGCGCGAGGCTCACCACCAGGATCACGAGCGCGGCGAGCTGCAGGGCGAGCAGCAGCGGCAGGACTGGCGCGCCGAGGCGTCGGCGGGCGGGCGCCGCAGCGGCGCCCAGATCGCGCCAGGGCAGGAGGCTGTCGACCTCCCGCGTCGGCGGGCGGCGCCGGCGCAGGTGCGCGAGGATCAGCGGGACCGCCAGCAGCAGGCCGGCGAGGGCCCAGGCGCTGAGCAGCGTCACCGGGGCGGGACGGCTACCACGGCTGTTCCTGCACCCACTGGAGGGATGCCAGGTAGCTGATTAGGCTGCCGCTGCCCGCCGCCGCGACCGCCCCCCCGTCTGAGGGAACGAAGGAGGTGGCGCCGCCACCGCCCGCGCCCGCGCTCCCTTCGACCTCCTGCGAGCGTCCGCGCCCGCCGCCACCCGGCCCGTTGCCGGCGCGGTTCGCGCTCGTCGCGCCCTTCCGGGCCGGGGCGTAGCCGGCCTTCAGCGGCAGGCTCTTGGAGACGCTGCCCGTGAGGGTGTGCGAGCCGCCGAGGCGCGTGGAGCCGCGCGCGTGCCCGGCCGAGCTCGTGCCGGTCGGCCTGCCGGCGCTGCCCGTGCGCTGGCCGGTCGAGCTCGTCGGCGAGGAGGCGTGCGAGCGCGTGGAGGGAGTGCCGAGCGCCGCCGTAGGGGTGGCGTTCGGGGTCGTGGCGGCGAGTTGCGCCGCCGACACCGGGGAGACGCCGGTGTCCGCGCCGGTGCGCGAACCCGTCTGGCCGGCAGCGCCGGGCGCGGCTTTGGCGCCGGCCGGCTTCCCGGCGCCGGCGCTTGTCGTGGAGGTCGCCTTCAGAGCGCCGCCCGTCTTGGCGGGCGAGCTGCCGGCGCCCTTGGAGGGTGCCTGTGTCGGCGTCTGAAAACCCTTGCGGGTCGTGCCGTCGGCCGCGTGATTCGCAGGCGCCGAGGTCGGGGCAGGCGCCTTCGCACCGGGAGCCGAGGTTCTGCTCCTCGACGACCCGTGGCGTCCGGCATGCGCCGAGCCGGCCTGCGCGGTGGCGCCACTCGCCGCCGAGCGGTGGGTCGCGACGTGGGCCGGGGCGAGGGCGAGCAGGACCGCCAGCGCCGCCAGGCCGACGAGCAGCGTGCCCCACTCGCCGCCGGCTCGCATCGGACGCGCGCGCCACGCGCCAAGGCTGCCTGACGCCTCGCTTATCGCTTGCTCCAGCGCGCGCTGCTCGAGTGGGCGCATCGTGGCGGCGGCGGCGTGGGCCTGAAGCTCGAACCCCGTGCCGATCAGGTCATACAGTCCGATCTGCTCGTCGAGCAGCCCAGCAACCTGGGCGGGGCCGGGTCCGCGCGGCCACTCCAGCGCGACTCCGGCGAGCAGCAGGCAGGGCGCCGCGAGCAGCGCCAGCTCGGATAGGCCGGTGGTCAGGTTCAGGATCTGCAGGACGATCGCGAGGCACACGGCGACGAGCAGGTGGCGGCGCAGGAGCACCAAGCCGCGCCAGCGCTGGATGCGCGTGCTCCATCGCGCGAGCGCGCCCGCAAGCGTGCGGTCCTGCTGGCGAGCCGCGACCGGCGGCGTGTCCGCCTCGGCGGGGCGCAGCCTCACCACATCGACGCTCGCGGCCTGCAGCCAACGAAGACCTGCGTGGAGCGCAACTGCCATGGAATCGACGATAACAGTCACCCTGTGCGCCGGATTCATGCTGGATCGGACCCCGACGCGAGCCGTCTCTCGGTGCGCCTGGTCGAGTCCAGGCGCACCGAGTCACCGGTCACTGCTGCTACTTGGTCGTGTGCGTGATCATGTCGGTCACGAAGTCCGCGACCTCTTCCTTTTCCTTCGCGGAGAGCTGTTCCTTGAAGGAGGGCATCGCCCCCAGCGGGTCGGTGAGCTGTTCGATCACGCCGTTGACCGATTTTGCCCGAGGCTCGTTGTTGAGGTTCGGGCCACCGTTGCCTCCGGTACCTGCGATGCCATGGCACACGGAGCAGTTGGAAGCGAATATCGACTTGCCGGCCGTCACGTTGGCGGGGCTCACCGATGCCGATTCTTTACTCGATTCGGCTTCTTTCTTCGCTTCTTCGGATTTTTCTTCGGTCGGTTCTTTTTCTTTGCTGTTGGAGGTTTTGTGTTCGATCGCTTCCGTCGTGCTCTTTGGCGCTGCGGCCGGGCCCATCGTCCCGCTCAGCGAGAACTGCCACAGGTTGTCGCCGTGCGGCGAGCCTGCGAGGGCGTTGCCGCCGGCGAGCTCGACCACCCGCTCCTTGCCTTCCATTTCGTAGATGCCGGCGGATGCGTTGGCGCCGGCCCCTGTCTGGAAGGACCAGAGCTGTTCACCGCTCGTCGCGTTGTAGGCGATGAATTCACCGTTGTTCTTGCCCGAGAAGACGACGTTGCCGGCGGTCGAGACTGCACCGCTGTAACAGGATTCTTTCGGGAAGGTCTTCTGCCAGGCGATCTTGCCGGTCGTCATGTTGTACGCCGTCAGGAAGCCCGTGGTGTCGAACCCTGAGAACCCGAGCAGCGGGTTGCTGCCCGTGTACGTTTCGCCGGCCTTGTACGCCTTCTTGGTCTGGCCGGCGATCGCGATGTTCGTGGCCACCGAGCCGGACTGCGAGCAGACGTAGTAGTAGCTGTTGCTCGCGTCATAGCTCGACGGTGGCCAGTTGTCGCCGCCGACGGCCACGTTGTTGGCGGACTGGATCGTGTTGGGGTTGGAATATTCCCACGGGGTGAACAGTTTTCCGGCGACCACTTTCGGTTCCTTCTCGCCTTTCGCAAGCGATGCCTTCAGGCCGGCCTGCAGGAGTTCCTGCTGTTCCTTGGTGATCGTGATCGGGCTGAACGGCGCCATCGACGGGATCGGCTGTGTCGCAGCGGTTGCGTCGGCCGCGTTCTGTGGGACCTTCACCTCGGGAATCGGGAAGATCGGCTTGCCGGTTTCCCGGTTGAGGAAGTACACGTAGCCGGTCTTGCTCGGCTCGGCGATACCTGGTTCTTCCTTGCCGTTGACCTTGACGTTCATGAGGACCGTCGGGCTCGGATCGTCGAAGTCCCAGATGTCGTGGTGGACCGTCTGGTAGTACCACGCCATCTGACCCGTCTTGGCGTGGAGCGCGAGGATCGACGACGAGTACAGGTTGTCGCCCGGACGTTCTTTGCCTTCGAAGTCCTCACCCGCGTTGGCCGTCGAGTAGTAGAGCAGGCCGAGCTTCGGGTCATACGTGGGCGTGTTCCAGGTCGTCGCGCCACCGTGTTCCCACTGGTTGTTGCTGCTGGGCCATGTGTTGTGTCCCGCTTCGCCGGGTCCGGGAACGTTGTAGTGCTTCCAGACCTGCTGGCCGGTCTTGGCGTTATAGGCGGCCATGAAGCCGCGCACACCGTACTCGGCGCCGACGCCGCCGATCATGACCATGCCTTCGATGTAGAGAGGCGCCATCGTCACGGTCCAGCCTTCTTTGACGTTGCCGACTTCGGTTTTCCAGACTTCTTCGCCCGTCTTCTGGTTCAGCGCCTCGACATAGCCGTCGAGGACGGCTGAGTAGACGAGGCCGTTGCCGAGCGCCACGCCGCGGTTGTCCCAGCCACAGCAGACCGAGGTCGCTGTCGAGGCGGGAAGGTTCGCCTTGTGCTCCCAGAGGATTTTTCCGGACTTGGCCGAGATCGCGAAGACGTCGTCGGCGCCGGTTGCGATGTAGATGACGCCGTCGTACTCGACGGGCGAGGCCTCCTGCGAGTACTTCTCGAGCGTGCCGCTCCCGTTGAGCGCCGTCATCCAGTCGCCTTTCAGCTGAGAGACGTTGGAGGCGCTGATCTCGGTCAGAGGCGAGTAGCGGTCGCCGGTCGCGCCGCCCGGAGGCGTGATCCAGTTCTTGCCCGGGAAGGAGGCCAGTTCGTCGGCCGTGAACGCCGGTGCAGTCGGGATTTCGCTCGCGGATTCGACGCCCTTAGCGGACGCGGTCTTACTCGGTTCGGAGGTACTGGCGACGGTCGTGTGCGAAGAAGAGCTACTGCTCCCGCCGCTGCCGATCACGTAGTAGCCCAAAAGAATTCCAACTCCCAGGGCGAGCACGACCGCGGCCCCCACCGCGAACGTCGCGATCACCCCGAAGAAAGCTGCCCAACCCTTGTCGTCATCGTCGTCATCCGTCATTTGTGCCCTCCCGACACCCGCATTTGGCCACTTCCTCTTGTGCTTCGAAGCCTTACTCCCTCATGTCAACCCTACCCTACAACATCGTCCAGACCTTGACGTTAACGTGCGATTGAACGTCCACCGGCATCTCAAAGGGCGACCAGTTCGGCACTGTTCGCCGCCTCGATCAGCAGGTCGAGCGGCCTCACGCTCGTGAGCGCCCGCACGTAGCCGACCTCGGCGTCTCGCGCTGCAGCGGAGGCATCCTCGGCCATGCGCTCGAAGCTGGCGACGTAGCGCCTGCTGAGCGCCGAGCTGGCTTCGACGAGCATCCGCTCTCCGGTCTCCCGGTCGCGCAGCTCCACGGGGCCACGGAAGTCGACGTCCAGCTCACCGTCGTCGATCACATGTACGAGCGTAGCGCTGTCGGCGCTACGACGGAGCTCGCCCAGCGCCTCGATCAGGCTGTCTCGCTCGACGAGCCCGTCGGTGATCAGCACCGCCACCTCGGCGTCGGTGTTGTGCCGGCGATATGCGCGCACGCTCGCAGGGAGGTCCGTGCGCGCGCCGCGGGGAAGGTCCGAGAGCTCCTCGATCAGCGGGACCACGTTCCGGGGGGTGCTGAGCCTCCCCCCCGCCCAGGCCTCGCCGTCGGCCAGTACGAACGCCTCCGCCGCATCCGCACGCAGCAGGGCGATCGCCCCGAGCGTCGCCGCCAGGCTCTGCGCGTAGCGGAAGTTGCTCGAGCGAGAAGCCCCTCCCCCACCCGACGAGCTCCCGTCCATCGAGGCGCTCCCGTCGATCAGCAGCGCGATCGCGAGATGCCCCTCGCTGGGTGCCGTCTTCACGAACGCTTCGCCGAGACGGGCGTAGATGTTCCAGTCGACGCGCCGCAGCTCGTCGCCCGGGGCGTAGGGGCGATAGTCGGCGAACTCCAGACCGCGCGCCCCCGACGCCCGCGCGCGCTGGCCCGTCAGCCCGGTGAGGACGCTGCCCAGGTGGACGATGCTGAGGCGCTCGAGCTGGCGAAGCGTCTCAGCGTCGAGCAGGGGCGTTGCCCCGGCAGGCGGCGTCGCGGCTATCGCGCCTCCCGCGGAATCTGCTGGAGCGTCTCGGCGATCACCTCGTCCGCTGAGATCGCCTGCCGTTCGGCGTCGAAGCTGAGCAGCAGCCGGTGACGCAGAGACGCGGCCGCCACGGCGCGGATGTCCTCGACGGCGACCACCAGCCGGCCGGCCATCAGCGCGGAGACCCTGCCAGCCATGCACAGTGTCTGCACTCCGCGCGGGCTGGGACCGAGCCGCACGTACTCGCGCACGCGCTCGGAGGCCTCGGCGCCGTCGGGGTGCAGGGCGAGGACGATCCGGCTCGCGTAGTCGACGACGTGCGCGGCGATCGGCACGGTGCGCACGAGCGCGTTCATGCGCAGGAGCGTCGACGCATCCGCGACCTTCTCGGTGACGGGCTCGCGGTCGCCGGTCGTGCGCAGGACCATCGCGTTGAGCTCCTCGATCGGCGGGAACTCGAAGCGCAGCTTCAGCAGGAAGCGATCGAGCTCTGCCTCTGGCAGCGGGTAGGTCCCGTACAGCTCAATCGGGTTCTGTGTGGCCAGCACGAAGAACGGCTCGGGCAGGAGGTGGGTCGTGTTGGCGATCGTCACCCGACCCTCCTGCATCGCCTCAAGCAGCGCGCTCTGGGTTCGGGGCGCGGCGCGGTTGATCTCGTCGGCAACGACGAGGTTCGCGAACAGCGGCCCCGGCTCGAAATGAAGCTGTCCCCGCACCTCCCCTTCACCCTGCGTGAGGACCGTCGTGCCGGTGATGTCGGCGGGCATCAGGTCGGGCGTGAACTGGACACGACGCTGGCTGAGATCGAGCGCGCCCGCGAACGCTCGCGCCATCGTCGTCTTGCCCAGCCCGGGCACCCCCTCCAGCAGCGCATGCCCGCCGGCGGCCAGGCAGATCAGCACTCCCCTGATCGCCTCGCGCTGCCCGACGATCGTCTCGGCGACGGCGGCCTCGATCGCGGCGCCCACCTGCTGAAACTCCTCCGGCTCCATCGGTTTCCGGCCGTTGCTCTCGTGCACGCTCGGCGCGATCTCCGGCGAGGCCGTCACAGCGCCGGCTCCAGCTCACCCACGCCGCTCTCCAGCAGAGTCCACACATCCTCCAACGTCGGGGCGCTCTGCAGCGACTCCTGCAGGCGCTTGGCCTCGCTCGAGGCGAGCCCCAGCCGCGCGACGTACCACGGATAGAACTTGCGCAGATAGCGCGTCGCGCGCGCCTCGCCGAGATGCTCGACCGCGCACGCGATCGTCCAGCGCAGCTCCGCCAGCACCTCCTCGCGGCTCGGCCCCGGCCGACGCGGATGGGCGGGATCTTCCAGAAGCTGCTCGAACAGCCACGGGTTGCCGAGGGCGCCGCGCGCAAGCATCACAGCGGCGGCGCCGGTGGCGGCGAACGCGTCGCGTACCGAGTCCGCGTCGTCCATGCCACCGGTGAGGATCACGGGCGCCGGCAGCGAGCGCACGAGCCGCGCGGCGAGCTCGTAGTCGGGCGTGCCCCTGTGGTGTACGGCGGCAGAGCGCGGATGGAAGGCGATCGCGGCGACGCCTGCCTCCTCGACCAGACGGTGCGCGAGCGAGAATCCGCTCTCGTCGCCCGGGCGCAGGCCGGAGCGCAGCTTTACGGTCACCGGAATGCGCTTGTACTCGTCGCGGCCCCCACCCGCCGGGTGGCCGGCGCCGTTCGCCCCTTCGACCGTCGCCCGTGCGATCGCCACCGCGCGATCGGGGTCGGCGAGCAGCGCCGCACCGGCGCCGGTCTTGGCGACCTTCGGCACGGGACAGCCCATGTTGATGTCGATTGCGTCGGCGCCGGCTGCGGCGACGGTCGCTGCGGCGGAGCACATGATCTCGGGGTTCTCGCCGAACAGCTGGATCGAGACCGGCCCTCCCGGAGCGTCGGGACCGGGCATGCGCTCACGCGGATCGATGCGCAGCATCTCCGTGCAGGTCTTCTCGTTGCGGTAGTGGATCGCGTAGGAGGAGACCATCTCGGAGACGGCCATGCCGGCGCCGTAGCGCTTTGCCTGCAGGCGCACGAACCAGTTGCCGATCCCGGCGAGCGGGGCGAGCAGCACGCGATTGGGTACGTGCAGGGACCCAAGCGTCCAGGGATCGGTCAGCTCGGGCGCGGTGGGCACGACCTCATTATGCGATGCCCGCGCGCAGGAGTCAGCGTGCGTCTTGGTTGCGGGCATGCAGAAGCCGCAGCCCGGTTAGCGTGAGCAGGTCGTCGACCTCCTCGATCTCCTCGGTGAAGGGCACGACGAGCCTGGCCAGGCCGCCGGTGGCGATCACGTCGGTGCGCTCGCCGAGCTCGTCGTAGAGACGGCGCAGGATCGCGTCGATCGCGCCGGCGTACCCGTAGACGACGCCGGAGCGGATCGCGTCGATCGTGTTCTTGCCGATCACGCTGCGGGGCGGCGCGAGATCGACCTTCGGCAGGCGCGCACCGCGCTCTGAGAGCGCTTCCAGCGAGATCTCGATGCCGGTCATGAGCGCGCCACCGAGATACTCGCCCTCACGCGAGACGACGTCGAAGGTGGTGGCGGTGCCGAAGTCGACGCACACGGCGAGTCCGCCGAAGCGCTCGCGAATCGCGACGGCGTTGACGAGCCTGTCGGCGCCGATCTCGCGCGGGTTGTCGTAGCGAATCGCCATCCCAGTCTTCATCCCGGGCCCGACGACGAGCATCTCCTGGCCGAGGTAGCGCCTGGCCATGGCGCTCCACTCGGGCTCGAGCTGCGGAACCGTGGAGGAGATGATCGAGGCGTCGATGTCGGCGAAGCCGTAGCCACGCAGCTCGAGCAGGTTGCGCAGCGCGGCGCCGAGCTCGTCGGCAGTGGAGGTGCGCACGGTGGCAAAGCGCCAGTGCTCGAGCAGCTGCTCCCCCTGGAAGGCCCCGAAATGGGTCTGTGTATTTCCGACATCTACGGCGAGCAGCATCGCTGAGCATTATGCTCGGCGGGAGATGGCGAGAGAGCCTCAGCTCTATGCGCTTCCAGGCTCGCATCCGTGCGCGGCCGTGGAGGCCGCGCTGCGCCTGAAGTCGATCTCCTACAAACGCATCGATCTGCTGCCGACGATGGAGGTCGCATTCGGGCCGCTTCTGTACGGCGGCAGGACGGTTCCGGGGATGCGTATCGACGGCGAGCGGCTGCTGGGCTCGCGCACGATCATGCGTCGTCTGGATGAGCTGGAGCCGGAGCCGGCGCTGCTTCCGGACGCGGCGGACGCGGCCGCCCGCGCACGGGTCCTGGAGGCGGAGGCGTGGGGAGACGAAGTTCTGCAGAGCGTGCCCAGGCACGTGATCGACGTAGCGTTCATGCGCCGCCCGGCGGCGATGGAGAGCTACGCGGCGAGCACGAGGCTGCCGCTCCCGCGTGCGCTCCTGCGCCCGGCGCTACCGCTGACGGCAAAGCTGATGGCGCGCAAGAACAGCGCCAGCGACGAGCGCGCTCGCGCCGATCTGGCGGCGCTTCCAGCGCAGCTCGAGAAGATCGACGCGTGGATCGCGACCGGTGTGTTGGGCGGCGATCCGCCGAACGCCGCGGACCTGCAGATCGGCAGCACGATCCGCCTGCTGATGAGCATCGGCGACGTGCGACCGTTGATCGAAGCGCACCCCGCGGCGCAGCTGACGCGCTACTTCCCGCCGATGGTGGGCGAAGTCCCGAGCGGGGTGCTGCCCGGAGAGTGGCTTCCGGCAGCGACGGTCGGCTGATGCGCACGCTCGACCCGCAGTCGCTGACGCGGCATGTGGATCGCCTGTATCGCGCGGCGTGGGCGCTGTGCGGCTCGCGCGAGGACGCGGAGGACCTCGTGCAGGAGACATTCGCTCGTGTGCTCTCGCGCCCGCGGGTGGTGCGCGGCGAGGACGACCTGTATTACCTGATGCGCGCGCTGCGCAACACGTTCTTCAGCAGCCTGCGCACCGCCTCGCGACGGCCGCAGACGGTGGCCACGCTTGAGGATGTGGCGGCGGCGGATCGCAGGACGGCGGGACAGCCGGAGCAGGCGCTGGAAGTCCAGGAGGTGTACGCGACGATCGCGCAGCTGAGCGAGGACTTCCGCCTGGCGCTGGTGGCGGTTGACGTGCTGGGCATGTCCTACAGCGAAGCTGCCCGTGCGCTACGCGTGCGCGAGGCGACGCTGACCACGCGCCTGCATCGCGCGCGCAAGCAGGTGGCGGCACGCCTGACGCCGGAGCCTCAGACGGCGCCGGGCGAGGCGAGACAGTCGAGCTCGGGTCAGGTATTGGAGCGGGAAGGGACGGGCCGCAGCGGCGTCTTGCCCATGAGGGGAGCCCCATGAGCGAGCGAGCGCCAAAGACAGAGTCCGAGCTGGTCGATTTCGTGCGCGCGGTCGACGTGCGTGCGCCGCGGGAGCTGCACGAGCGGATCGAGGCGCTCGTCACAGAGCGATCGGCGCCGTCCGGCGAGGGCGCTCGGGCGGCTGGTTCCACCGCTGGGCCGTCCTGGCTTCCTCGCCGCGTGGGCGCAGCGGCGACAGCTGCAGCGATCGCGCTCGTGGCGCTGGTGGTAGCGCTGACGAGCACGGGAGGCTCGACGGCTGTGAGCACCGGGCGTGCGTATGCGTTGACTGAGGGCACAGCGGCGATCGCGGCCCCGCAGCCAGATCCGAGCGCCGGCGGCGCCGGCCTCGCGGCGCGGGTGGAAGACGTGGCCTTCCCAAACTGGGAGGCACGCTACGGCTGGCGCTCGGCGGGTGAGCGGATCGGGCGGGTCGGGAGCCGCGCGGTGACCACGGTGTTCTATGAGACGTACGGCGACCGGCGCATCGGCTACGCGATCGTGGCGGGCACCCCTGCTCCGAGCATCAGCGGCGGCACGGTGCGCCGTGTGGACGGCACGTCCTATCGCGTGAGCTCGATTGGCGGCGGGCACATGGTCACGTGGCTGCGCGACGGGCGGCTGTGTGTGATCGGCGGAGCGAACGTCGGCGCCGGCACGCTGCTTGCGCTGGCCAGCTCGAGCTGAGCACGGGAAGGTTCGCGCCCGCGCGGCGTCTAGTGGGCAGGCGGCGCTCATGCGCTGCACCACGACGACACTGGAGGAGACTTCGAATGAAGCGGATCTGCGTTCTGATGGCTGGCGTCCTAGTAGCGGCGGCGTGTGCGGCGGCGATCGCAGGCGCGCGGCCCGCATCACCAACCGCCGGTGCGAGTCGCGCTGCGTCGGTGCAGCTGCGCCACACGAGCCTCGGCGAGATCCTCGTGAGCTCCTCGGGACAGACTTTGTACGAGTTCACGAGAGACCACAGCGACCACGACAGCTGCGCATCGGTGAAAGGCTGCTCGCAGGTGTGGCCTGCGCTGCGCGAGAGCGGCAAACCGACTACCGGCCCCGGCTTGCGCTCCTCGCTGCTCTCGACGATCGCCCTGGCGGGCGGCGTCAGGCAGCTGACCTACGCGGGGCATCCGCTGTACACCTACAGCGGCGCATATGGAGCGGGTGAAACGTCGTATGTGGGCGCGAAGCAGTTCGGCGGCAGCTGGTACGCGCTGAGCGCCTCGGGAGCGACGGTGCGCTGACTCTGGATCTGGTCAGTTGGAAGCGAGGAGGAGCGGCGGGCCGGCCCAGCGCACGCCCTCCTCGGGCGCGAGCGCGGCAAGCGCGTCGGCGAGACGTACGTTTCCGCGCCCAGCCACCGGCGCCTGGAGCTGGAAGTCGAGCTCCAGCGCGGGGATCAGCACGAAGCGGCGGCTGAGGAGCTGCTCGTGTGGCAGCGTCATGCGCTCGTGACTCAGCTGGAGCTCGCCGAGCAGCAGGATGTCGATGTCGATCGCACGCGGGCCGTGGCGCGGACCGCCGGCGGACCGTCCGAGCTCGCGCTCGAGCTGCTTGACCGCGTCGAGCACCTGCAGCGGAGCGAGTGGGGTGCGAACGCGCAGGCACGCGTTGAGGAAACTGGACTGGTCGAGTATCTCCCCGACGGGGTCGGTGTCGTAGGTGGAGGAGCTGGCGAGCACC
Organism: Solirubrobacteraceae bacterium; assembly: GCA_036513335.1. GTDB lineage: Bacteria > Actinomycetota > Thermoleophilia > Solirubrobacterales > Solirubrobacteraceae > Palsa-744. The sequence continues at coordinate 24,755 of DATBZG010000237.1, forward strand.
TCGATGCCGGCGCCGGGCAGCGCATCGACAGCGGCCTGCAGGTGGCTGCGGCGGTCGCCGACGTTGGAGCCGAGCCCCAGCAGCCCGATGTCAGCCTCCACTGAACTCATGCCTACAGGCGGCGCGGCGCGTCAGTCGGGACGGGTGGTCTGCACACCGGCGGCGGCGGCCTTTTCGCCCATCGTCTGGGCGAACGGCAGCAGGCCGGACATGGGTCGGATCATCACCGTGAAGTCGCAGATCAGACCCTCGTCGTCGAGTCGCAGCAGGTCGATGCCCTCGAGCTCCCTGCCGGCGACGCTCGCGCGGAAGATGAGGGCGTGCGCGCCGTCGGTTTGCAGCTCGTCCGTGTAGCGAAAGTCTTCGAACGTGTCGGCGACGATGCGCAGCAGACGGGTGACAGTCTCGCGGCCGATGAACGGGTGGAAGGTGACGGGGCTGTGAAAGACGATGTCCGGCGCGAACAGCTCGCTGGCGGCGTCGATGTCCATACGCTCGACGGCAGCGCGAAACATCGCCGGGGCGTCGGTGGGGACGGCGGAGCTCACTGGGCTTCCCGCCAGACCTCGACGGAGACCTCATCGACGCTGAGCGCGATCGGCGGCTCGGGCTTGGCGGCCTTGACCCACACGCCCTCCAGGTCGTAGTCGGCGAGCAGCCGGTCGGCGATCGTGCTGCACAGTCGCTCGAGCGTCTTGTTGGAGCGCTGCTGGGCGATCAGCGCCACGAGCTGGCAGACCTCGGCGTAGTCGACGGTGTCCTCGATCGAGTCGGTGACGGTGGCATCTGTCTCGCCGATGTCCAGCCGCAGGTCGATCACCAGGCGCTGTCCGACCTCGCGCTCTGCCTCGCTGACACCGTGGTTTGTGTAGAGCGAGAGCCCGGTGATCTCGATCGTGACGGACTCGGCCGTCTCCTCGCGATCCTCGTCGAGGTCGGCGTCGTCGTCTAGCTCGTCTGCGTCGTCCCCGCCCTCGTCCATCGTCAGCCCCTCACGCGATTCTCGACTCGGGACACGCGCCCAAGGTAGCACCCGCGACGGCAAGCGCGTTGCGAACGGGCGCGACGTCGTGCACGCGAAACACGCTTGCGCCGCGCTCGAGCGCGAGCACGTTGGTGGCGATCGTCCCGGGCAGTCGCTGATCTGCATCGACCGGGTCCTGCGCTCCGGAGGCGCGAGCGATGATGCGACCGAGAAAGCTCTTTCGAGAGGTGCCGATGACGAGCGGGCGACCGAGCGCGGCGATCTCCTGGAGACGTGCGAGCAGGGTGAGGTTGTGCTCGATCGTCTTGCCGAATCCGATCCCGGGGTCCAGCAGGATGCGATCCTCGCGCACGCCCTCGCGCACGGCGAAGTCCATGCGCTCCACGAGGAACGCCTTCACGTCATCGACGACATCGTTGTATCGAGGCCCACCCACCCCACCCACCCCGCCGGCCCCCTGCATCGTGCGCGGCTCACCGAGCATGTGCATGAGGCAGCATTCGACGCCGCTGTCGGCTACGAGCGCGACCATCTGCGGATCGGCGCGAAAGGCGGTGACGTCGTTCACGAGGCTGGCGCCGGCGTCGAGCGCGGCGGCGGCGACGGACGCCTTGCAGGTGTCAATCGAGACCTGCGCCCGATCGAGCAGGCCCGTCTCCGCGAGACCTTCGAGCACGGGCGCAACACGCGCGAGCTCATCCTCGGCGGAGACGGGCTCGGCGCCGGGACGCGTGGACTCGCCTCCGACATCGAGAATGTGCGCGCCTTCCTCGACCATCGCCCGCGCGTGCTCGACGGCAGCGGCGGCGTCGAGAAAGCGCCCCCCATCGGAGAACGAGTCAGGCGTCACGTTGAGGATCCCCATCAACCGATAGCTGGGGGTCATGTCGTCAACGCTACTGATCGACGCTCCTGACGAGCGAATAGGCGCCGTCAGGCTGGCTCGGGGCGCTCTTGGTCCGAGGCCCTTATCTCGGCGGTCCCGCCGGCGAGGCCGGGACGCGGCAGCGCGCGGGGCGCTTCACGCTCGGTGCGGTCGGCGGGCGCGGGCGGGGCGGGGAGCTGGGGCGTGGTCTCCTCCTCGACGCCGAAGACCTCCTCGTCGCTCTTGCCGGCGAGCAGGGCGAGGAACTCTTCCTTCTCGATGGTCTCGCGCTTGACGAGGATCTCGGAGATGTTGGTGAGGTCGTGCTGGTGCTCGGTGAGGATCGTGCGCGCGCGGGTGTGGGCGGCCTCGATGATGCGGCGCACCTCGTCGTCGATCTCGCGGGCGATCTCGTCGGAGTAGTCGGGCTCGGTGGAGAACTCGCGCCCGAGAAACGGCTGGCCGTGGTCGTGGCCGAAGACGCGCGGGCCGAGCTTTTCGCTCATGCCGAAGCGCATGACCATCTGCTTGGCGGTGGCGGTGACCTTTTCGATGTCATTGGAGGCGCCGGTGGTGATCTCACCGAAGACGATCTCCTCGGCGGCGCGCCCCCCGAGTGTCATCGCCATCGTGTCCTCGAGCTCGGCGCGGGTGGTGAGGAAGCGGTCCTCCTGGGGCATGGAGATCGTGTAGCCGAGCGCCTGTCCGCGGGAGATGACGGAGATCTTGTGGACGGGGTCGGAGTGCTCGAGGAAGTGGCCGACGAGCGCGTGGCCCATCTCGTGGTAGGCGGTGATGAGGCGCTCTTTTTCGCTCATCACGCGGGTCTTCTTCTCGGGACCGGCGATCACGCGCATGATCCCCTCCTCGAGCTCCACCTGGCCGATCTCGCGCTTGCCGGTGCGGGCGGAGAGGAGCGCGGCCTCGTTAATCAGGTTGGAGAGGTCGGCGCCGGTGAAGCCGGGGGTCTGCCCGGCGAGGGCGTCGATATCGATGATCTTGGCGAGCGGCTTGCCGCGCGTGTGGACCTCGAGGATCTTGGCGCGGCCCTTGCGGTCGGGGCGGTCGACGGCGATCTGGCGGTCGAAGCGACCGGGGCGCAGCAGCGCGGGATCCAGGATGTCTGGCCGGTTGGTGGCGGCGATCATGATGATGTTGTCCTTGGCCTCGAAGCCGTCCATCTCGACGAGCAGCTGGTTGAGGGTCTGCTCGCGCTCGTCGTGGCCGCCGCCAAGCCCGGCGCCGCGGTGACGCCCGACGGCGTCGATCTCGTCCATGAAGATGATGCAGGGGCTGTTCTGCTTGGCCTGCTCGAAGAGGTCACGCACGCGCGAGGCGCCGACGCCGACGAACATCTCAACGAAGTCGGAGCCGGAGATGGAGAAGAACGGCACGCCGGCCTCCCCGGCTACGGCGCGTGCGAGCAGCGTCTTGCCGGTACCCGGCGGCCCGTAGAGCAGGACGCCTGTGGGTATTCGCGCGCCGAGCGCCTGGAACTTCTTGGGGTTCTCGAGGAATTCCTTGATCTCGTGCAACTCCTCGACGGCCTCGTCGACCCCGGCGACGTCGCGGAAGGTGATCTTGGGCGAGTCGGCGGACATGCGCTTGGCGCGTGACTTGCCGAATGACATGACTTTGGAGCCGCCGCCCTGGACCTGGTTCATGAGGAAGATCCAGAAGCCGAGGAACAACGCAAACGGCAGGATGTAGGTGAGCAGCCCGAGCAGCGCGCTGCTCTTTTCCGATTCGACGTTGAAGGCGACGTCGGCTTTTTCGAGCTGCGTTATGAGTGCCGGCGCGGCCTGTTCGACGTAGCCGATTTCATAGTTTTCTTTGTTCTTGAGCTTGACTTCGAGCGCTTTGCCCTTGTTCTTGAACTGAACTTCCTTGACTTCGCCGCTGGGGATTTCCTTGCTGACGAGCGTCTGGTAGCTGTGCGTGCGCTTGTTGGACGAACTCGGGTTGACGAGTTTGACAGCGAGGAAAGCCAGCACCACGACGATGAGGATCGGGAATGCGGCGCTCTTGAAGAAACGGCTCATGGCTTGTTCCTGGGGTCTTGAACACCGTCTGAAGTCGTGGACACCAGTGCCCTAGCGTACCATGCAAGGTCTGGTTTTCCGGCGGTTGCGACCGCCTGCGGGCGGGGAGCTGCAAGGCGCACGATCGCTGCCTCTAGCGCTCCAGAGCGGCGACGTACGGGAGGTTGCGGTAGCGCTCGGCGTAGTCGAGCCCGTAGCCGACGACGAAGCGGTCGGGGATCTCGAAGCCGACGTAGCGCGTGGGCAGATCGACCTTGCGCCGCTCGGGCTTTGTGAGCAGCGCGCACACCTCGAGCGAGCGTGGGTTGCGCGAGCCGAGGTTGCGAAGTAGGTATTGGAGCGTGAGCCCGGAGTCGACGATGTCCTCGACGATGAGCACGTCGCGCCCTTCGATGGATGCGTCGAGGTCCTTGAGGATCCGCACCACCCCGGAGGAGTCGGTGGCGGAGCCGTAGGAGGCGACAGCCATGAAGTCAACCTCGACGGGGACGTCGATGTAGCGCATCAGGTCGGAGAGGAAGAACACGGCGCCCTTGAGCACGCCGATCAAAAGCAGCGGCCTGGCGGCGTAGTCGCGCGAGATCTCCTCACCCAGCTCGAGGACGCGTCGCTTCAGATCCTCGGCGGTCACCAGCACCTCGCCCAGGCCGGGCTCGCTTGAGACGACGCGCGCGGGGGTGGCCACGCGGGGGAGTGTAGAGATGATTCCGATGGAGCCGCCTTGGGGCGACTGGCGGGGAGCGTTGCCGCGCTCTGGAGCGCAGCGTAAGTCTGGACGCGGCCCGCTCTCAGGCGCGGGGTACGAGCTTGACCATCTCGAGCTTGCCGTCGCGGATGACGGCGCCGGCCTGACCGCCGACGTGCAGCTCGGCGCTGCCGCCGCGCCGGCCGAGCGCGAGCAGCTCCTGCACGCGTCCGCCGGCCTGGGGCACGTAGCTGCCGGCGGCCTCCTCGGCGAGGCGCACGACGACCATTCGTGCGAGCGCGGCGGGCAGCTCCTGCAGACGCGCGAGGGCGATGCTGCGCCGGCCGGCGAGCTCCTGTGTGACGATCTGATCGAGCAACTCGGTCTCCTCGCGCAGCAGCGCGGCGGTCCTGAGCACGTTGGCCTCGGCCGCGGGGTGCACGGCGCGCAGCGCGGGCACGAGCTCGTGCCGGACGCGCGCGCGTGCGTAGCGACGATCGTCGTTGCTCTCGTCCTCGCGCCAGCGCAGCCCGCGCACCTCGCAGTAGGCGGCGGTCTGCTCGCGGCTGACGGCCAGCAGCGGCCGGATCAGCCGGCCATCGGCGGCGGGCATGCCCAGCAGGGCGCGGCGCCCGGGCGAGGCGGCGAGCCGGTAGAGGATCGTCTCGACCTGGTCTGAGGCTGTGTGCCCGGTAGCGATCAGCGCGTCGCGCTCATCGGCGATGCGCTGCGCCTCCGCGTAGCGGAGCTCTCGCGCCCAGGCCTGGAGGTTGCCGGTTGGGCGCTCCTCGCCGGTGGGTGGCGCCCCCGGGTCGGCCTCCTTTCCATGATCGGCGTGCGGGCGCGGCACGGAGGACGGCTCTGCGCGCACGAGGATCAGCTCCACTCCCAGCTGCTGGCAGAGCGCAGCGCAGTGGCGCTCGTCGGCGCCGGCGGCTTCGCGCAGGCCGTAGTTGACGTGCAGGGCGTACAGGGCACGTGCGCCGAGCAGCGCGACGGCGACGTCGAGCAGGCAGGTGGAGTCGCGCCCGCCGGAGATCATCGCGACGACTGGACGGTCGCGCGCGAACAGGCCACTGTCGCGTACCGCCTGGCGGACGTGCTCGACCATCGCGCTAGCCGGCTCGGGCGGTGGCGATGAACAGCTCTGTGGGCTCGGAGAATCCCTTCATGCGCACCTCGCCGATGCGGTCGAACTCGAGCCCGTCGACGCCGGCGGCCATCTCCACGACGGGGCGCGTGACGAGCACCTCGCCACCGCCGGCGCGCGCGACCACGCGTGCTGCCTGGTTGACCTCACGGCCGTAGTAGTCGCCGTCGCGATAGAGCGCCTCGCCGTAGTGGATGCCGATCCGCGGCAGCGGATCGTCGGGTGCGATCCCCGCCTGCAGCTCGAGCGCCCAGGCTGTGAGCGCGGCAGCGTCGGAGCCGACGACCATGACCTCGTCCCCCAGCGACTTGATCACGCGCGCGTCCACGGGCAGCGTCTGCCCGACGGCCTCGACGAAGCGCTCGACGGTGCTGAGCGCCTCCTCGTCGCCGCGCTCGACGGTAAGGCGGGCGTACCCGGCGATGTCGGCGAACGCGATCGCCACGCGCACCCGGCCCTCCTCGAGCGCGTCGGCGCCGAGGTCGGCCTCCATGTGGCCGATCATGTCCTGCTCGACGAAGCGCGCGAGCAGGCGGCTGTGCAGGTAGTTCATGAAGGGGGTGGCGAAGGGCAGGATCTCTCGCGTGAGCCCCTCCATCTCCTCGGCGATCTCCACGTTTGGAACGTCGGCGCGCATCAGCGGCTCGTGCACGTAGAGGTGGATGAGGCGCACCTCGGCGTCGGCGATCTGCGCGACGGCCTGCCCGTATACGCGCATCAGCTGCAGGAAAGCAGGCAGCGGCAAACCGGCGTCGATCACTGCGGCGGCGTATTTGAGCATCTCCACGTCTTCCTCGGAGAGTCCGTCCAGAGGCACGGCCCCCAACCCCATGGTCGCCTGGATGCGCTGGATCAGCTCCGCGTCGAGCCCACTGATGCGGACGGCCTGGCGAAGCGTGTGCCGCGGTCCGGGGCTGCTGAGCAGGTTCTCCAGCGGCCCGACGGCCAGCTGGCCGTTCTCGCCGGCGCGCTTGATCTGAGCGAGCGTGTGCCCGCGGGCGCGCAGGCGGGCGACGACGCGCGCATAGGCGGCGGAGGCGGGGGTCCAGGTCCCGTCGTAGCCGGGGATCAGGCCTCCATCCACCCAGCGCTTGACGGTCGCGGGCGAGACGCCGGCGCGCGCGGCGACCTGCACGAGCGTCAGCTCGGTGGTCTCACCGGCAGGGTCATCGGTGGGCTCGGCCACTCAGGCGTGGGAGGAGGCGAGCTGGGGGTGGGCGGGCATCCCGTCCAAAGTCTAAAGTCGCCGCCGGTGTCGCACAGCGTCCCCATCCACCTGCGCCCCACGGCGCCGCTTGCCGAGCGCGTGCTGCTGCCCGGCGATCCGGGCAGGGCGCTGGCGCTGGCGCAAACGCTGCTGGTGGCGCCGCGCATGTTCAACCATCACCGCGGGCTGTGGGGCTACACGGGCACGGCGCCGGACGGCGAGCCGCTGACGATCCAAGCGACGGGGATGGGCGGGCCGTCGGCGGCGATCGTGCTGTGGGAGCTGATCGCTCTGGGCGCCAGGCGGGCGATCCGCGTTGGTACGTGCGGCGCGCTGGCGCCGGGCCTCGAGCTGGGACAGCTGGTGATCGCGCGCGAGGCGCTGTGCGGGGACGGCACCTCCCGCGCGCTGGGGGCAGGCGAGCGCGCGGGCGCCGACGAGGGCCTCTCGGCAGCGCTGGCGCGCCACGCCCCAACGGCGCTCGAGGGAGCGGTCGTCAGCGTGGACCTCTTCTACGGCGGCGATCCGCACGAGGGCGCAGGCGATGCGGTGGCGGTGGAGATGGAGGCGGCCACGCTCTTCTCCGTGGGCGCGCGCGAGGGTGCGGCGGTCGGCTGCCTGCTGGCGGTGTCGGACACGTTCGACGCAAGCGGCGCGCGCAGTCGCATCGACGACGACACGCTCCTCAGCGCTGCGGAGGCGATGGGCGCGGCGGCGATCGCCGCGCTGGAAGGCTGAGCCGCGCCCGAACGCTGGGCCGCCCCGGAAGGCTGATCGCTCAGGCTCGGCCCGGTTTGCCGCTCGCTTTTGGTGTGCCGCCGACTTTTGCTTTGCCACCGGCTTTCGGTTTGCCACCGGCTTTCGGTTTGCCGCCGGCTTTCGCATTGGCGGCCGCCGGTTTCGCTTTGGCGCTCGACGCCGTTGTTTTCGCCCCCTGGGCTTTGGTGTTGGCGCCTGAAGCTTTGGATTTCGCTCGCTGAGCTTTGACGTTGGCGCCGGGCGCCTTTGCGGAGGCGGCGCTGCTCGTCCCCTGGGCACCGGCGGCGCGATCGAGCTTGTCGGTCAGCCTGGCGAGCTGCGTCTCGATCGCCGATAGGCGCTGGTCGATCTCGAGCTCGGCGCCGCTGTCGCGAGGGGGCGACATCGCGCGGTCGAGGCGGTCCACGCCGTCCTCGATGCCCTCCAGGCGATTGGAGACCGACCGCAGCCGCCTGGTCAGCCTTTCGATGTCAGCTGCCGAGGGCAGGTTGAGCGCGCCCATCGCCACCTCCTGAGCCTGTGCCGCCTTCTCCCGAGCGTCGAACGCCCTCCCGATCGCTCCCGTCAGCAACGGGTTTTCGAGAAGGTCGGAAAGCGCCCTGCCGAGGCGCTCCTCGGTGCTCGCGCCGAGACGCTCGCGCAGGCTCTTGGCGGCACTGCTGGCGTCGGACATTGTGCGCTCCTGGTGTCGGGTCGGGGGGTTCGGCGAGTCTGTTGGTCCGCAGACGCCGATCGTGCCTGGGAAGGATACGGTGCAGCGGTGCCCCAATCGCTGTTCGTGTTCATCCAGCTGGAGTACCCGTGGGCGCTCGGCCCGGCGGACGGCCGCTATCTGGTGCGCCGCTACGAGGACGGCGAGCCGGAGCGCGTGGTGGTGCTGGGCGCGCAGCAGGCGGGACGCCGCTCGCTGCTGGCGGGCTCGGGCCTCAGCCTGGGCGGTCCGCTTGCGGGACGCAGGCGCTCACGCGAGCCGGTCGTGCCCGCGGGCCCCGAGCCGGAGCTGGTGACGACGACACGGGCGACGATCATCGACCCTGTGTCGCTGTCGGCGGAGAGCCAGGCACGTGCGTGGCTGGCGGAGCTCGACCGCGAGCGCGAGGTGCGCGCCGCCGTGGCGGTGCTCAACCGTGTCATCCACGCCCACCGGATCGCTTCCGCGGACCCCTACCTGCATCAGGTCTCCCCCCCGCAGGCGCTCGTGATCAGGGCCGGCTGGGGCGAGGGCGAGCAGGTGGCGGACGGACGCTGGCTGCACGCGCGAGCGCTGAGCTGGCCTCCCCGCGGGCGCGGCTCACGCCGGCGCAAGGGTGGGGATCGCTCCGCGGCGCTGCGCCCGCAGGAGCGCCTGGCGGCGCTGCTGGGCGCGCGCGAAAGCACGCTGCTATGCGAGGAGGTTGTGCTGCGGGCGCGTGAGGATCTCGATCACGCGCGCGCGACGCACGCCGCTCTGGAGCTCGATCAGGCGTACGGCCTCGCGCTGCGGGAGCTCGGCGCGGAGCAGCGCCAGGACCTTGCGATCCGCATCGCCGAGCTCGAGCAGCTGCGCCCCGGCGTGCAGCATCAGGCGCAGATCGTGCTCACGGGCGAGAGCGGCGCGACAGGGGCACACGCTGCGGTTGCGCGGCCCGACGAGGAGATCCTCACGCACGCGCTGGAGCGTCTGGAGGCGACGCTGCGCGCCCGCACGGCCGCCGGCTTCGCGCACTGAGGAGGTACTCGCGCGCCGGCGGGCAGCGCGTAAAGTGATGTGGATGGATCCCACCACGACAGCGGTCGGCGCCTGGAGCGGCGGGCGCTTCATGCACTTCGGCGAGCCGATCTCAGACGAGCGCCTGCGGGCGCTGCTGCGCCCGGGCGAGGGAATCGACACGGTGATCACCGCTGACGTCTACGGCGCGGGCGAGGCCGACAGCCTGCTGGGCTCGGCGCTGGACGGCGTTGATCGCGATAGCTACTGCCTCGTCGGCGCGATCGGCCATGACTTCTATACGGGCGAGCGCGACGGCGCGAAGGGCTTTCCGCGCTTCACCGACCCACGCCTGCGCGGACCGGAGGGCTACGCGGAGTACATCCGCATGGCCACCGAGCGCAGCCTTGAGCGTTGCGGCGTGGAGCGCTTCGACCTGCTGCTGCTGCATAACCCCGACCGCACCGGGTACTCCAGCCCGGTCGTGTGGGAGGGTATGCAGGCGGTGCGCGACGCGGGCCTCACGCGTCTGCTGGGCGTGGCGCCCGGTCCCGCCAACGGCTTCACGCTGGATCTGATCGACTGCGTCGAGCGCTTCGGCTCGCAGATCGACTGGGCGATGATCATCCTCAACCCGCTCGAGCCGTGGCCGGGCGAGCTTGTGCTCGATGCGGCTCAGAGCAACGACGTAAAGCTGATCACGCGCGTGGTCGACTACGGCGGCGTCTTTCACGACGACGTGCTGCCCGGACACTCCTTCGCGGAGTACGACCACCGCAAGTTCCGCGCGGACGGCTGGGTCCAGGCCGGCCGCGAGAAGCTCGAGCGGATGCGCCCGATCGCCGAGCGTCACGGGCTGAGCATGCTGCAGCTGGCGTGCGCATGGAACCTGGCGCAGCCGGCGGTGCAGTGTGTGGCGCCGACGCTGATCCAGGAGAGCGGACCGCAAGCCCGAACGATCGAGGAGAAGCGCACCGAGCTTGCAGCGGTTGACGCTGTGGGGGCTCGCTTGAGCGAGGAGGAGCTGCGCGAGATCAGGGAGATCGGCGAGAACGTGGGCTGCATGGCCCTGAAGGGCGCGAGCGTCGAACACGAGGGACCGGCCCGTCCCGACCGTTGGGGCCTTGACGAAGAGCTGACGGCGGTCGCCAATCGTTGGGGAATCGACCCCTCCAGCGATCTGGCTCAGGGCGCAATGGCGGCCGGTTAGAGATCACGACATACGGGCAGGAGCCAACCATGAGCACAACCAGCAGCCAGACTCCCCAGGTCTCACTCCGCGACTCCGACACAATCCCCCAGCTGGGCTTCGGTGTCTTCCAGGTCCCGCCCGCCGACACCGAGGAGGTCGTTGCGCAGGCGCTGTCGGCGGGCTACCGCCATATCGACACCGCTGCGGCCTACCGCAACGAGCCGGAGGTCGGCCAGGCGATCCATGCCTCCGGCTTGGAGCGTGGCGAGGTGTTCGTGACGACCAAGTGCTGGAACGACGACCAGGGCTACGACCAGGCCAGGCGCGCCTTGGACGCAAGCCTGAAGCGCCTGGAGATGGACTACGTGGACCTGTACCTAATCCACTGGCCGGTCCCCGCCCACGACAGATACGTGGAGACGTGGAAGGCGTTCATCGACGCCCGCGCGGAGGGGCTCGTGCGCTCGATCGGCGTGTCCAACTTCCAGCCCGCCCACCTCGAGCGCATCATCCGCGAGACAGGCGAGACGCCGGCGATCAACCAGATCGAGCTGCACCCCTACTTCCAGCAGCGCGGTCTGCGCCACGAGCACCAGGAGTTGGGCATAGTCACCGAGGCGTGGAGCCCGCTGGCTCAGGGCAAGGCCCTGGACGACCCGGCGATCGTGGAGATCGCGCAGGCTCACTCCAAGACACCCGGGCAGGTCGTGATCCGCTGGCACCTGCAGATCGGCAACGTGGTGATCCCCAAGTCGGTGACACCGAAGCGGATCGAGGAGAACTTCGACGTGTTCGGCTTCGAGCTGAGCGCCGCGGAGATGCAGGCGATCGACGAGCTCGACGCCGGCGAGCGCACCGGGCCCGACCCGGACACGTTCGTCAGGCCGTAACAGCGCCCGTCCGTAGCTTCCGCCCGAAGGGGCGCATAGCCGGCCGCTGGGATACTTCGCGCCGATGAGCACCCGGCGTGGCAGTTACGACGCGGTCATCGTCGGCGGCGGACACAACGGCCTGGTGGCGGCCGCCTACCTCGCGCGTGCCGGCCGCTCGTGCCTGCTGCTCGAGCGCCGCGCTGAGCTCGGGGGCGCGGCGGTCTCCGAGCAGGTCTTCGAGGGCGTGGGCGCGCGTCTGTCCTCCTACTCCTACCTGGTCAGCCTGCTGCCAGAGCAGATTGTCGAGGAGCTCGGCCTGAACATCCGCCTGGCGCGCCGGCGCGTGTCCTCCTACACGCCCGACCCGCGTGTGTCGTGTGCGCACGGGCTGCTCGTGGACGGCGAGGATCCAGCGGGCACGGTCGCGTCCTTCCGGCGCGTCACCGGGCGTGCCGACGCATCGGCGGGGTGGGACGCCTTCTACGCGATGACCGGCCGCGTGGCCCGCGCCGTCTTTCCGACGATGCTCGAGCCGCTCGTCTCACGTGCGCAGATGCGCCGACTGGTGAACGACGAGGGCGCGTGGCAGGGGTTGTTCGAGCGCCCGATCGGCGAGGCGGTGGCCGAGGCCTTCCCCGACGACCTCGTGGCGGGCGTAGCGCTCACGGACGCTCTGATCGGCACGTTCGCAGGCGCCGATCAGACGGACCTCCTGCAGAACCGCTGCTTCCTCTATCACGTGATCGGCGGCGGCACGGGCGAGTGGCAACTGCCGGTCGGCGGGATGGGCGCTGTCACCGGAGCGCTCACCCACGCGGCCCTGACGGCGGGTGCGGAGCTGCGAACGAGCAGCGAGGTGCTGTCGATCGAGCCAGGGCCGAACGGAGCCGAGCTGCGCTTCGCCGAG
>DATBZG010000238.1:0-3883 GCA_036513335.1 Solirubrobacteraceae bacterium
TTTCTCGCGTGCGGCTCGGGCATGCGGATCGCGGCTGGCACCTCGCGTGGTAGCGTGCGCGGGCATGCCGGCGTACCGGGCGGTGACGGTCAGGGTTCCCGGGTGGAAGCTGCTCACCAAGACGCCACGAATCCTCGTGGCGCAGGTGGTTGCGCGCTTCGTGGCGCCATCACAGCCAAACGGTCGGATCCGGCTCGTCCACGACGCAGACTATCGACGGCGTCTGCGATCGGCGGTTGACCAGATGAAGGTGCGCAACGCCCGATTCCTGTTGTTTCCCGAGTACTCGTGGCCGTTCGAGGGGTACGTCGATTCGATTCAGTATGTGAGCAGTGCGTTGCCGAAGATGTCCGCCTGCGTGATGCCCTTCGAACACCTCTCTTTCAATGAGTTTAGGCGCCTGCTCACCGCACTGCCTATCGAGGCTGCGCATTCCGCCCATCGTGATCACCCAGTCCGCGCCATCGTGATCGCCGATTCCGGCGCATCATGATCGGAGCGAGCGACGCATGGGTCAGGTCTGGTTCTTGGGTTCTTCTTTTCTCCGGGACGGGCCCTTTAGCACGAGGCGATGGGCGTTGTTGAGGACGCGGTCGCAGATGGCGTCGGCCAGAGTCGGGTCGGCGAGGTAGTCATGCCAGAGCTTGGGGTCGAGCTGGCTGGTGACGATGGTGGATCGCGAGCCGTAGCGGTCCTCCAGGATCTCCAGCAGGTCGGCGCGCTGCGCATCGGTCACGGGTGAGACGGCGAAGTCGTCGATGATGAGCACGTCCACACGCGCGAGCCTCGCGAGCAGGCGCGGGTAGGTGCCGTCGGCGCGGGCGAGCTTCAGCTCGTCGAAGAGGCGCGAGGCACGACGGTAAATGGCGCGGAAGCCCTTGCGACACGCCTGGTGGGCGAGGGCGCATGCGACGTAGCTCTTGCCCGTTCCCGTCATGCCGGTGATGAGCACCGCCTGGTGCTCCTGCACCCAGCGGCACGAGGCGAGCTGCCGGACCACCGCCTTGTCGAGTTCCCGTCGCGCCGGGTAGTCGATGTTCTCGACGCACGCCTGCGCGAGTCGGAGCTTGGCCTCGCGCAGCGCGCGCTCCATCCTCTTGTTCTCGCGATGGGTCCACTCCGCATCGACGAGAAACCCGAGGCGCTCGTCGAAGGACAGTTGCGTGGTGGACGGTTGCTGCTGCTGGTCGGCCCAGGCGGCAGCCATGCCGTCGAGCCGCATCGTCTTCATCTTCTCCAGGGTCGGTTCCGTGAGCAAAACGAGCCTCCTCTCAGTGGTAGTAGTCACGCCCGCGTACGTTCTCGTGCACGAGCGACAGTTGCGTGGATGCGGACTCCTCGGCCGGCGCGATCCGGTCGAGGCCATGCTTCAAGATCGACTCGACGTGCCGGTACGAGCGCGCCCCGGCGGTCAGCGCCCGCGCGCACGCCGCCTCCAGCCGGTCCTGGCCGTAGCGCTTGGACAGCCGCAGGATCCCCAGGCATGAGCGGTAGCCCTGCTCGGGATGTGGGCGATCGACGAGGATCGCTTCCGCCAGCCTCGCCGTCTGCGGGCCGATGCTCTCGGCCCACTTCACGATACGCGTCGGCGTCCACTCCGCGTGCTTCTGGTGACTCTTGGGCATGTGCGCGGCCTGGGTCGTGTGACGGCCGCGCTCGTAGCTGCGCTCGTGACTGGTCACCCGATCGCGACTTCGGAAGATCTCCACCGTCGTGCGCGTCGCGCGCACCTCGAGCGTCTCGCCGAGCAGCGCGTACGGCACCGAGTAGTAGTGATGGTCGTACTCCAGGTGGTAGTCGATGTTCACCTTCGCGCTCTTCCACTCGCCGTACGCGAAGCGCTCCGCCGGCAACGCGCCGAGCGCAGGACGATCGAGCCGCTCGAAGAGCTGCCGACGGCTCGCCCCGTACACGCGCATCGGTCGGTCGTTCAGCTCATCGAGCAGCTCGGCAATCCGCGCGTTCAGCTCCGACAGCGAGAATAAGGTCTGGTTGCGGATCCTCGCCAGGATCCACCGCTGCGCCACCAGCACCGCCGCCTCCACCTTCGCCTTGTCGCGCGGGTGCGCTGGACGAGCCGGCAGCACCACCGTGCCGTAGTGCTGCGCCAGTTCCTCGTACGAGCGCTGGACCCCCGGCTCGTACCGGCACGACACCGTCACGCCGCTCTTGAGCTGATCGGGCACCAGCGCCCGCGGCACCCCGCCGATCGCTTCGAGCGTGCGCACGTGGCTGCCGATCCAGTCGGGCACCTGCTGCGTGAGCGTCGCCTCCGCGTACGTGAAGCTCGACGCCCCCAGCGCCGCGACGAAGAGTTCCACCTCCGTCACCTCGCCTGTCCGCGGATCGACGATGTGCGGCTTGTTGCCCGAGTAGTCCACGAAGACCTTGTCGCCGCCGTGATGCACCTGGCGCATCGACGGGCTGCGCTTGCCCACCCACTCGCTGTAGTGCGCGCAGAAGGCCGTGTAGCGGTAGCCGTTGGGGTGCTGCTCCAGGTACTCCAGGTGCAGCAGTTGCAACGTCACCCCCGGCCTGCGCAGCTCCACGTGCAGGTGCGCAGGGTCCGGCAGCGGTGCGCGACCGTGGCGCTTGCCGCCGCGCGGGCCGTACAGCTTCTCTTCGAGCGCCTCGTCGCTCAGCGTCTGGATCTGCGACCAGTCCAGCCCCACCTTCCGCGACCGCGACATCGCCGCCGCCACGGCGCCGCTGCTCACCCCCAGGCTGCGCGCCACCTCCCGGTGCGACCGTTTCAGCTCGTGCTTCTGCCGCAGAATCTCTCTCAGGTGCCGCATCGGTAGCCTCGTCGTCGCCATCTCGCCTCCAGCAAGGCTGGCGGACGGCTCATGGACTAAGGCGTCGCTGCGCTCGGACGCGCCTCGCGGCGCGTACTTGATCACGTCTCGCGAAACGGGTGATCACCATCGCGAAAACGGTGATCACGATGCCCGAAACGGGTGATCACGATGGAGTGAAACGGGCGATCACCATCGGCCGAAACACGCATCGAGGCCAACCTGCGCAAGGCAGTTCTCCGAGATGTTCGCGGAACGCCTCCCTCCCCAGAGATCGAGACCTCGGTCGTAAACGCGTGCGCGATCCTCGTCCGCACCACGGCGGAGGTCCATGCCTACGTACAGACGAAGATCCGGCCGGCTGGTCTCGAGGAGCCCAGATACCTCGGGACTCGGCTTGCCGGTGGCCGGGTGCGGTACATTCTGGAGGGCGACGGCTTCAAGGTGGCAGTTGCCATCTGTTTTGACTTCATCGCCCGCGATGACGCCCTCGACGAGAGCCCGCGTCACGCCCTAGGCGCCCCCACACTTCTGCTCGTGCCGGAATGCAATCCGAGCCCATTGCACAACTCATATGCGCGCGCGGTGGTGGGGCTTTACGAGGAGCCACGTTGGGCGGCGGGCCAGAGCGTCATTGTCTTCGCGAACGTTGCCGCCGGATCGGAACTACCGGGGCTCAAGAAGGCGCCGCATTTCGGTTTCAGTCGCTGCGTCGGCTCACTCGGCTCGGCGACGCCCCCCATGAGAGACGTCTTCATCGTGAAGGAGGGGATCGTGGCGCACGATGCGCCTTCGTCGCTAGCGGTCGTGAACGCGGAAGCCGAGAACGTGAAGACCGAAGGAGTCTCGTGGGTGATCGCCCGGCCGGAGCAGTCACTAGTCTCAATCGATGTCCCACCGATCGATCGTCGCCCCGACCGTGACCCGGCCAGGGGACGAACCCACACCGCGGTGCAGCTGCTTCGGTGGGCGACGGGAACGGATGGTCGATGGCAGGAGATTCGGGCGGCGCTAGCTCCGATTGAGAAGCGAGAACCGGTTGGCATTCCCACCGAGCACGTCACGGAGCTCGTTGGCGCGAAAGCCAC
>DATBZG010000239.1:0-13365 GCA_036513335.1 Solirubrobacteraceae bacterium
CACGGCCACGGCAATGTGTTCCTGGTGACGCTGGGGCAGGGGGAGCAGCTGGACGTGGAGGCGGGCGCGTGGCTGTACAAGGACCCGACGGTGAACCTCGAGGCGGTGACGATGGGGCTGAAGACAGGCATCTTCGGCGGCGGCGGCAAGCTCACGTGGAACCGCTTCACGGGCCCCGGGCGCCTGGCGATCCAAACGCTGTTCATCGCGCCGCTGGAGGGCGAGCAGGTGGCCGGCAACGCGGGTGCGGCGGCGACAGGCGGCGTGGCGGGCGCGCTGATCAGCGGCCTCGTCAAAGGCTGATCATATTTTTATGGCCGGCCGGGGGCCGGCGTGGGCAGCGCGTGGCGTAGCTACTCGTAGAGCGTGAGCGTGGCGAGGATCACGTAGAGGGCGACTAGCGCCCAGCCCTCGAATTCTGCTGCCTCACCGTCGCCGGTCACCTGCCACAGGCCTAGCGCGGTGAGCGCCAGCGCGCCGATGTAGACGGGCGCGAGCGCGAACGTGAGCGTGGTGTTTAGCGCGAAGGACACGAGCACGAGCACAGGGAACAGGAAGGCGGCGATCTGCGCGACGGAGTTTTTGACGACTGAGATGGCGAGGTCCGAGCGGCGCTTGTACGAGAGCACGAGCCCGGCGGTGTTCTCCACGGCGTTGCCGGCGATCGCGACGATCACGAGGCCTGCGAACGCCTGGGAGATGTGCAGGATCGTGATCGCGGGCTCGAGGCCGTTGATGAACCAGTCCGACACGAACGCCGACGCCGTCCCCCCCGCGATCAGCAGCACCAGCGTCAGCGCGAACGACACACGCGGCCCCTCGCGCGCGGGCTCCCCGGAGGCCGGTTTCCCGGAGGCGGGCGTCTGCGCGGCTGACCTCTCCCCGGCCGGCTCGTCCTCGGCGCCTGGCGCTTTGTCGGAGCGCAAATAGGGCACCACCCAGGCCATGTAGACGACCAGCAGGCAGATGGCGCCAACGATGGAGATCGCCTTGACGTGATGGCTGGCTGGGTCGTGGTTGGCGAGCGACAGGCCGAGCAGCACGATGATGAACACGGTCACCTGCAGCAGCGTGGCTGTGTCCCTGGGCAGGCGCTTGGAGAAGCGCATCATCCCGTCGGGCGCGCGGCGGGCGCCCACGACGATCACGAGGCCGAGCACGAGCAGCGCGTTGGCGAGGATCGAGCCGACGATCGCCGTCTGCGCCACGATCAGCTCGCCCTTCTGCAGCGCGAAGATCACCACGAACAGCTCCGGCAGGTTGCCCAATGTCGACTGCATCATCCCCGTGACGCCCGGCCCGAAGCGTTCGCCCAACTGCTCTGTGGCGAAGGACACCACCCAAGCGAGGCCCGCCAGCGCGAGCGTGGCCAGAGCGAAGCGCGGCACGGCCGACCAGGTGTCGTAGTTGGCGACGCCCGCCGCGGCTGTGAGGACGGCGATCGCCAGCAGAGCGGAGCGCTCGAAGGGGGTCATGCCGGCCATGGCTCGCTCGCGACAATATCCTTCCCGGCAGATGCGCCTGACCACCTTCCTACCGCCCGGCTCGACCACGCCGCGTGCGGGCGAGGTGCGCAGCGAGGACGGCAGCGACCGCGTGTTCGCATACGCGCAAGAGCAGCTGACGGTGCTCGACCGTCTGTCTGACCCAGAGGCGACGCCCGTGGAGGGGCGCTCGTGGTTGCTCGAGGAGGTCAGCCTGCTCGCCCCCGTGCCCCAGCCGCGCGCGATCTTCGGCATCGGGCTGAACTACGACGACCACATCCATGAGACCGGGCGCGAGCGCCCTGAGCAGCCGGTCGTGTTTATGAAGCTGCCCTCCTCTGCGGCGCCGCCCAACGCGCCCGTGCACTGCCCGCCGGTGGTCAGGCGCCTGGACTACGAGGGTGAGCTAGCGGTCGTCATGGGACCCGGCCGCTCGGTGGCCGGCTATGCCGTGGCCGACGATGTGACCGCACGCGACCTGCAGAAGCGCGAGCCGCAATGGACGCGCGCCAAGGGCGCGGACGGGTTCTGCCCGTATGGCCCGTGGATCACCACCGCCGATGAGATCTCCGACCCCCATGCGTTGCGTCTGCGCACGTGGGTCAACGGCGAGCTGCGTCAGGACTCGAGCACGTCCAACCTGATCTTCTCGGTGCCCGAGCTGATCGAGTTCGTCTCCCAGACGTGCACCCTCGCTGCCGGCGATCTGATCCTCACCGGCACGCCCTCTGGCGTGGGCGTCGGTCAGGACCCGCCGGTGTTCCTCTCAAGCGACGACGTCGTGCGCATCGAGATCGAGCGCCTCGGCGCGATCGAGCACTCGGTCGCCTGAGCCCGCCTTCGGCCACCACGCTGCGCGCGGGCCGGCCCTGCCGGCGCCCTCAAAAGCTGTCCTTAGTGACTGTGTAGGACTTTGTCGATCAGGCCGTACTCAGCTGCCTGATCGGCGGTGAAGAAGCGGTCGCGCTCCATGTCTTTGCGCACCTGCTCCTGGGTGAGGCCCGTGTGCTGCGCGTAGATTTCATCGGTCCGCTGACGGATGTTGAGGATCTCGCGCGCGTGGATCTCGATGTCGGTGGATTGCCCTTCGAAGCCCGCTGAGGGCTGGTGGATGAGGATCCGCGAGTTGGGCAGCGCCGCGCGCTTGCCTTTGGTGCCGGCCGCCAGCAGCAGCGAGCCCATGGACATCGCCACGCCCACGCACATCGTCGCGATGTCCGGCTTGACGAAGTTCATCGTGTCGTACACCGCCAGGCCCGCGTAGATGGAGCCTCCGGGCGAGTTGATGTAGATCGAGATGTCCTTTTCCGGGTCCTCGCTCTCCAGGTGCAGTAGCTGCGCCACGACGAGGTTCGCCACCTGGTCGTCGATCGGCGTGCCCAGAAAGATGATGCGCTCGTTCAAGAGCCGCGAGTAGATGTCGAACTCGCGTTCCCCGCGCGCGGTGCGCTCGATGACCATCGGGATCAGTGGCATGGGACTCACCCTAGCGCTCGCCGTCCCGGAGCCGCGGGCGCGAACCGCCGGCGGCGAATCGGACTCGCTGGACGGCCACCGAGTGGCCGGATGTCCGAGTTGTGCAGCGGCCCGTCGGGATGGCCGCTGTGTTGACGATGGCAAGGTAGTCCCTCGATCCCACGGAGCTGCCATGAAACCCCGCCACGCACGCGCACATCTGCGACGTAACACGCCGCGCCTGCGGCTCGCCGTCGCAGCGCTCGCGCTGCTCGCATGCCTGTCATTCGCCGCGGGCGCCTATGCGATGACCAGCCACGCCGGCTGGCCTGCCGACCAGCACCTGGTCATGGACAAGGGCCCCGCGGGGCGTCAGAACACGCTCACCGGCAAGCAGGGCGTGCACAACTACCTGCTGGGCGGTTACGGCGACGACACGATCGATGGTGGCAACGCGGGCGATGTGATCTGGGGCGACTACCACCCCTTCGGCTGGCCCTCCCACCAGACGGCTGTGATCCACGCGGGCGACGGGCCCAACTTCATCTACGCCAACGACACCGTGGACTACGTGTGGACGGGCACCAACCCGCAGACGGTCGTGCACGCACACGAGGATGGCGGCATCGTGCACTGCGAAAACCCCCACCAGGTCGTCTACACCAGTCACCACGCGCTGCCACACTGGAAGCTCGAGGGCTGCAGGCACATCAGCTTCTACTCTGTTGGCTACTGACTTACCGCGCCGGCGACGGTTTTAGCGCCCGCTTAGCCGCGGCCGGCGTGGGCTTTAGGACACGCGTGCACACTCAAGTGAGCAGCTGGCACTAGTCGTGACTTGGAGGCAACGATGAGACGTAGGCTCGAACGAAGGTTTTGGATCGGCGTGGCGCTGATTGCAGTGGTGGCAGGGGCCACCGCCGCCGCTGTGATGGCCGCGCAGCCGGCTGCCACGCATGCTCGCCGGCACTCCTCGCACAGCCGCCATAGCGACAAGACGGATCTGCTCGCGGTGGCCGCCAGCTACCTCGGCGCCACGCCTGCACAGGTACGCAGCGAGCTGCAGTCGGGCAAGTCGCTCGCGGAAATCGCTGACACCACCAGCGGCAAGTCGGCACCGGGCCTCATCCAGACTCTGGAAGCGGCGGCGAAGAAGAAGCTGCACGCAGCGGCAGCCAGGCTCTCGGAAAAGATCACCGCGAAGGTGGACGAGCATGTCGACGGCGATGGCAGCCCGGCCGTGCATGCGGCCACGGGCTACCTGGGTCTGAGCGTGAGTCAGCTGCGCCAGGACGTGCGCTCGGGCAAGACGCTCGCTCAGGTCGCCAACTCCACGAGCGGCAAGTCCGAAGCGGGACTGATTGGAGCGATCGTGGCCGCCCGCAAGGCCGCGCTCGCCGCCGACGTCAGTGCCGGCAAGATTACGCATGCGCACGAGAGCGCCGAGCTGCCGAAGCTCGTCCGCCATGTCACAGCCCGCGTGCAGGGTACCCGCCACGCGGGCGCGCACAAGCACCACCACTCCAAGTCAGCCGGTTGAGGGTCAGGCGAGCTTTCTGGTCGGGGGCGCCCACTAGAGGGTCGAGCCGCCGGCCGGCGGCTCGGTAAGCGTCAGAGGTTCAGCGAGCGCATCCCCGCCTCGTCGTAGCGCTCACCGGCTGCCGCCGGCACGGCCTCGGCGATCTGCTCGACCTCCTCCTCGCTGAGCTGCACGTCTGCCGCGGCGAGGTTCTCTTCCAGGTAGGACACGCGCTTGGTGCCGGGGATCGGCACGATGTGCTCGCCGCGGTGCAGCACCCACGCGAGCGCCAGTTGCCCCGGTGTGACGCCCTTCTCGCTCGCCAGCTCGCGCACCCGCTCGACGAGGAACCTGTTGTGCTCGAGGTTCTCGCCGGTGAAGCGCGGGCCGGAGCGGCGGAAGTCGCCCTCGTCGAGCTCCTCTGGTGAGCTGAAGCGACCGGACAGGAAGCCGCGCCCGAGCGGCGAGTAGGCCACCAGCGCGATGCCCAGATCGTCGAGCGTGGGCAGGATCTCTTCCTCGACGTCGCGCGTCCACAGCGAGAACTCCGTCTGCACGGCGGTGATCGGGTGCACGGCGTGCGCGCGGCGGATCGTCTCGGCGCTCGCCTCGGAGAGCCCGAGGTAGCGGACCTTGCCCGCCTGCACGAGCTCCGCCATCGCGCCGACGGTGTCCTCGATCGGCGTATTGGGGTCGACGCGGTGCTGGTAATAGAGATCGATGTGGTCGGTGCCCAGGCGCTGCAGCGAGGCCTCGCAGGCGCTGCGCACGTAGTCGGGGCTGCCGTCGATCGAACGTTTCGGCATTCCTCCCGCGGGGTCGGGCTCGAGCCTGATGCCGAACTTCGTCGCCAGGAACACGTCTTCGCGGCGCCCGTCGATCGCGCGGCCGACGAGCTGCTCGTTGGTGTGCGGCCCGTACATGTCGGAGGTGTCCAGGAAGTAGCAGCCGAGCTCGAGCGCGCGATGGATCGTCTGCAGCGCCTCGTGTTCGTTGGTCTCGCCGTAGAAGGCCGACATGCCCATGCAGCCGAGGCCGATGGCGGAGACCTCGGGCCCGTCCGGCCCCAGATTGCGGATCTTCATCGTGTGACTCCTGTCCGGTGGTTGGTTCCCCGTGCTCGACGCCTACCCGAGGACGACCGATGCCAGACATAATGGCAACGGAAGTGTTCCCGCTGAACCTCCCCAACCTGCTCACCGTGCTGCGGATCATGCTCGTGCCCGCGCTGGTGGTGGCACTGCTCGGCAACACCCCCGGCGGCGACGTGCTCGCCGCGGTCGTGTTCGCGCTCGCCTCGCTGACCGACTTCATCGACGGCTATCTGGCCAGGGCGCGCGACTCGATCACGACGTTCGGCAAGCTCATGGACCCGCTGGCGGACAAGCTCCTGATCGTCGCCGCGCTGATCTCGCTTGTGTCGCTGCACCGTCTCGCCGCGTGGGTCGCGACGGTGATCATCGCGCGCGAGCTCGCGGTGACGGTGCTGCGCATGGGCGCCACGCAGGCGGGAGTGGTGATGGCGGCGAGCAACTTTGGCAAGCTGAAGACGTGCCTGCAGATCGTGGCGATCCTCGCGCTGATCGCTGTGCACGGGCACCCCACCTGGGTGATGGCGCTGCTCTACCTGGCGGTGCTCGTCACGGTGCTCTCCGGCCTTGACTACTTCTTCGGGCTGCGCCGGCGTATGCAGCAGGCCCACACGCCGGCCTCAGACCGGACGCCCGCCTCGGACTGATCGACTCAGGTCACTGGGCCCGGGTCCCCGCGTTCAGCCACTCCTCGAGCGTCGTCTGGTGGCCGGCGGGGGTGCCGGACTCGATTTCGGTGCGCAGCTCGGAGAGCAGGCAGTGACGCTCGGCGACGACGTTGTGCTGGTGGATCGTCTCTAGGTTCTCCTGGCGCGCCGATACGAACGTCGAGCCGTCCAGGTCGGGGAGCTCCCGCAGCACGCCCGCGAGCATCTCGCGCACGCAGTCCTCGACGAAGCGTGGGCGGCGGTGGGCCTTTTCCACGACCTCCACCTCGTCCGATCGCTTCATCAGCTCGTAGATCTCCGAGGACATGCTCGCCTCGGCGATCTGCAGCAGCACGCGGGCGTCGATCTCCGTGGGGCACTCCTCCGCGCAGCCGATGTGCAGCGTCGCCAGGCCGCGCTGGTTATGCGTGGCGATCGGCACCGTCTCGAGCACCAGGTCTATCTGCTCCGCCGAGAAGTCCTGCTCGGCCAAACGCTCTCTCGCGCGTGCTGCAACCAGCTCCTGCGCGCACGGACAGGCGGTCATGCCGGTGGCGGACACTCCCACCGTGCGGCGGGTGCCGTGCTCGAACGCAACCGCGCGGCCATGCAGCGTGTAAATCTCCTGCGTCTGCACACCCGATACCGGCGCGGGCTTGTGCTCGGGGTAGCGCGCGGCGATGCTCACCTCCGCGCGCTCTGAGCCCTGGCGCGCGCGCACCAGCTCGGCGATGTGACAGGCGAGCGTCTCCGCCCTGAAGGAGGACTCGCTCAACACGACCTCGCCGATCGCCTCGTTGACGACCTCCTCGAAGCGCGACATGTGGGCGCCCTTCTGGCTGCTGGCAAGATCCACGAAGCAATCCAACCGTGCCAGAAACAGCTCGTCGCGGATGCGCACGACCTTTTCCACGCCTGTCACGCCCACGCGCGAGAGGCCAACCGCGACGGCTGGCGGACGCGCCTGCACGTCGTCGCCGGCGCCTATGGTCGGAGACAGCGTGGACGTCGAATCGATCGCCTGCACCGCGGCCAAGCGTAGCGCGGTGAGCGAGTCCAGTCGGCGGCTTCACAGCGAGCGAACTCCCTCGACCCCGGATTCTGGTATCAATCCGCACTCAACTCATGTGGGGCTACAGGAAGGCTTGACGGAGGGCTGGGGAGGTCGCTGCAGGACACCTGCCGCGAGGGGAGTCAGAACGGTCTTGGGAGGCCAGAGTTGAGCGAGAAGCTTGAGGTTCTAACGACCGCCACGGGCACAGCCGTGGTTGAGCTGGACGAGTTGCAGGGGATCATCGCGGAGTCGCAGGAGAGGGGTTTCCTCACGGCGCACGCACTGGCAGGCGCGCTGGAGGAGGCGGAGCTGTCGACCCAGCAGACCCAGGACCTGCTGAGTTACCTGGAGGAGCACGGGATCGAGGTGCTCCCGGCGGGCGAGAGCGGCGTGGAGTTGCAGCCGCACGGCGCGAACGCTGGCGCGCACGAGCACGCCGAGGAGCCTCCTTTGGAGGACCGACCGCATGTGCTCACCGGCGCCGGTGAGGATCGGGAAGCCGAAGGCGGCGAGCATGTGCATGAACTGCACACGCATCTGGAAGAGCTCAAGCGTCCGGAACTCGACCTCACGGTCGAGCCGAGCCTCGATTCGTTGCGTCTGTATCTGCGCTCGATTGGCCGCGTACCGCTGCTGAGCGCCGAAGAGGAGGTGTCGCTGGCGAAGCGCATCGAGCGTGGCGACGTCTCCGCCAAGCAGCATATGGTCGAGGCGAACCTGCGACTGGTGGTGTCGATCGCGAAGGGCTACGTGGGGCGCGGTCTGACGCTGCTGGACCTGATCCAGGAGGGCTCGCTGGGGCTGATCCGCGCGGTGGAGAAGTTCGACTACCGGCGCGGCTACAAGTTCTCCACGTACGCCACCTGGTGGATCCGCCAGGCGGTTACGCGTTCGCTCGCGGACAAGGGCCGCACGATCCGTATCCCCGTGCACATGGTCGAGCGTCTGAACAAGCTGATCCACGCCGAACGGCGCATGATCCAGCAGCTGGGACGCGAGCCCACGCCGGCGGAGCTCGCGGCTGAGCTCGAGTGCACGGTGCGCGAGGTGCGCGACATCATGCGCATCACCCAGCAGCCGATCTCGCTGGAGAAGCCGGTGGGCGAGGAGGACGACTCGGCGCTGGCGGACTTCGTGGAGGACGTCTCGGCGGAGTCGCCGTTCGAGATCGCCTCGGAGGCGCTGCGGCGTGAGAACGTGATGCGCGTGCTCTCCTGCCTGCCCCGTCGCGAGCGCGAGGTGATCGAGATGCGCTACGGCATCCTCGGCGGGCGCCCGCGCACGCTGGAGGAGGTCGGCCGCGCCTTCAACATCACCCGTGAGCGTGTGCGCCAGATCGAGAACCGGACGTTGAAAAAGCTGCAGACGCTGCCGGAAGCGCAGCAGCTGCGCGAGGCGTCCTAGCGCGTGAGCGCCGTTGGTTTGCGGGGGTGGCGGTCCTGGAGCCGCTCCCGCGGGCCTCTTCCGTAAACTGACGGTCCCCCTGGCGGGGTTCCCGAGCGGTCAAAGGGGAGTGGCTGTAAACCACTTGGCTCTGCCTTCGCAGGTTCGAATCCTGCCCCCGCCATCTAACCGGTCCACGCCGAGTCCCCTGCAGATGTGGTGCCGTCGTCACGCCCAGCTTGTACGAGCACGGCGCTATACCGGGACGTAAGGTCGAAGTACAGCAGCGCTGTCGCGAGGGCCGCGAACGCAAGCGCAAATGCGTGGAGCAACACCCCGCCGATGAATGCGGCCACGAGCGTGTCGTGGCCAGTCACGCCGGCTCTTCCAATGAGAAGCGGAGCCTCGGCGACGATCGCGATGAGAACCCCGAACGCGAACAGATGACCGTAGACGCCTCTCGTGAGCTCGCGGCTCCGCCGCATGGCAGGAAGCCATCTTAGGGTGCGTTTTGGGGTACGCATTGGTATTCTGATGGTATGAAAGTTGCCATTGATGGTGTCGGGCGCTTGGTGATCCCCAAGCGCCTGCGAGACGAGCTCGGAGTGCGGGGCCCAACCGACCTGGAGCTGACAGCAGTGGACGGCAGGCTGGAGCTAACTGTCACCGACGTGCCGGCTCTGGTTGAGGATAGGGACGGGTTCCCGGTGATCGTGACCGGCGAGCCGATGGCGCCGATGAGCGTTGCTGACGCGGCCGAGGCGGTCGAGCGCGTAAGGCGGTGATCGCGCCTGACTCGAGCGTGGTGATCGCCGCACTCGCACCATGGCATGAGGCGCACAGCGAAGCCCGTGACGCACTGCTCGGAGAGACGGTTGGGCTGCCTGCACACGTGGCGATCGAGACAACCTCCGCGCTGAGCCGAATGCCCCAGGGGAAGCGCATCGCGCCCAACGTGGTGCTGGAGGCTTTGGAGCGGGCGTTTGCGGACCCGTGGCTGACGTTGACCGGTACGGAGCAACGCGCTGCTCTGCGACGGGCGGTCGATGCGGGTGTCCGGGGCGGAGCGCTACATGACTCTCTCATCGCCGCGACCGCCGCGCGCCACGACGCAACCCTTCTGAGCGCCGACAACAGGGCGCGAGCGGCCTATGACGCCATGGGGGCGCGCACAAGATATCTCAGCTCCTGAGGGTCCCGGAACGCCCGTCAGACGACCGGCTGCAGCGCGCCGCCGAGCACGTCCCGTTCCCCGAGACGCGCCGCGATCACCTGCTCGGGGCCCTCGACGAGCTTGCCCGCTCTGATCTCAGGCCACGGCGGGGCGGGCCGGCTGAAGTAGTAGCCCTGTACGAGCGGGACGCCCAGCCGGCGGACCGCTTCGAGCTCGGCCTCCGTCTCTACGCCCTCCGCGACCAGCAGGCTGCCCACCTGCTTGGAGTAACCGGCCAGCGCGCCCACCAGCGCGGCGCGGTCGGGGTCGCTGTCGATGTCGCTCACCAGCGAGCGGTCGAGCTTCAGGTAGCTGGGCAGCACCGTGGTGATCTGGCGCAGGCCGGAGTACCCCGCGCCCATGTCGTCGACCGCAAGGCGTGCGCCACGTGCGCGCAGCGGCTCGATTGCGCTGAGCAGCTCCATGTCGCTGTGCACCAGCGTCTCCTCGGTGATCTCGATGATCAGGCCACTGAGGTTGTCGGAGAGGCCGTCCCCCGCGGCGTTGAGCATCGTCATCGTCTCTGCTTCCAGCAACACGGGAGCGGACAGGTTCAGCGAGACGCTCGTGCCGTACGGGCGCTCGGCCAGCAACTCGAGGCCGCGGCGCACGCACGCGCGCTCGAGCGCCGGGCGCTCGCCCAGTTCCTCGGCCAGCGCGAACCAGTGCAGCGGGCTCCCGTTCTCGCGCGCGGGCCCGAAGCGCGCCAGCGCCTCGTACGCGTGTGCGGTACCCGTGCGGATGTCCACGATCGGCTGCACGACCATTTTCAGGCCCTCGCCGCGGATCAGGGCGGCCAGCGCTTCGCGCGCGCTCTCCAGCTCAGCCGCGGTGAGGCTCGGCTCGGTCGCACGCAACGCGATCGGCTCGGAGATCGCCGGTGGCTCGGCACGGTCGGCCATCCGCGCTGCTATGTCCCCCGCCAGCAGCAACGTCTCGGCGTTCTCGGCCTGGCGACGCGCCTGGCGCAGCAGGTAGTTCAGCTCACGCGTCAGCCGTCCGCAGGTGAGCAGCAGCCCGAGCACAGCCACGCACATCGCCGCGTACTCGGCCGTCAACAGCTGCCAGCGGATGATCGGCAGCGCCAGCGCGCTCATCACCACCGCGCTCCCTAGCCAGTGCACGCGGCCGCCGCGCGCCATCACACCACTGGCGATCGCCGCGAGCCACAGCAGCGTCAGTGCCGTGACGTGCTCGTTGCTCATGCCCACGATCAGGATCGCGGCAACCCCCGCGAGCGACTCCTCGGCTTTCAACCACGACGGCCTCACCGTTGTCACGTGTACGACCGCCGTCAGCACGATCGTCGCAAAGCCCAACGCGCTCAACAGCGGGTAGGGCGCCGTGTGCGGGTGCAGCGCGATCAGCCCGATTCCAACCAGCCCGACCGCGATGCGCGTCCTGGCGGCGGTCTTGCGCGCGCGCACGATGTGCTCGTCCGACTCGATCGGAACAGCCTCGAGCGGGCCCGCGGCTGTGAGCAGGGGTATGGGCATACACGGAAGGGTCGGCTCGATCCCGCTTGGGACTTGAATCCCCGGCCGTTCTCTCGACCGGTTGCGAGCCTTCTGCTGGTGCCCGCGGTAGGGTCGCTGTTCGGCAGCTGGAAGGGGGCTATGTGAGCGCAGGCAACGGAATGGGCGACAACGGCATCGAGGTGGAAGGCCTCGTGCGCGACTTCAAGGGCGGCGTGCGCGCCGTCGACGGCATCGACCTGCGCGTCGCGCCGGGCGAGATCTACGGCTTCCTCGGCCCCAACGGCGCGGGCAAGTCCACCACCGTGCTGATGCTGACGACGCTCCTGCCCCCCACCGCCGGCAGCGCGCGCGTGGCGGGCCTGGACGTGGTGCACCAGGGTGCGGAGGTGCGCCGCGCGATCGGCGCCTCGCTGCAGGAGTCCGCGCTGGACCCGTTCCTCACGGGCCGTGAGCACATGCGCCTGCAGAGCGCGCTGCACGGCCTGGGCAAGGCCGAGGGCGACAAGCGTGGCACGGAGCTGCTCGAGCGCGTGGGGCTGACGGACGCGGCGGACCGCAAGGTCGGGGGCTATTCCGGCGGCATGAAGCGACGCCTGGACCTGGGCCTCGCGCTCGTGCACGGCCCGCGGCTGCTGTTCCTCGACGAGCCGACGACCGGCCTCGATCCGCAGAGCCGCGCGGCGCTTTGGGATGAGGTGCGCCGCCTGGCCAATGACGGCGTGACGGTGTTCCTCACCACCCAGTACCTGGAGGAGGCAGACGTGCTGGCCGACCGCGTGGGGATCATCGACCGCGGGCACATCGTCGCCGAGGGCACGCCGGCCGCGCTGAAGGCATCGATCGGACGTCCCAGCGTGGAGGTGATCCCGCAGGATCCAGGCGAGCGCGAGCGCCTGGAGTTGGTGCTGCACCGCTTCGGCGAGCCCGCCGCGGCGTCCAGCAACGGCGTCGCGGCGAGGCTGCCCGAGGGCGTGAGCGACGTCGCTGAGATCGTGCGCACACTGGACGCGGAGGGCCTGGCGATCGCCGACCTGCGTCTGCACACGCCCACGCTGGACGACGTGTTCCTCGCGAAGACGGGTCGCTCGCTGGAGGGCGCGGGCGATGGCGCGCAGGCGGACGACGGCGAGGGCGCGCAGGACGAGCACGCGGACGCTGTGTCCGGCGGCGCATGAGCGAGCACGCCACGCAGGTGGGCGTGCTCGCCAGGCGCTCGATGCTGAAGACGCTGCGCCAGCCCTTCCAGCTCTTCCCGATCGTGTTCTTCCCGCTGATCCTGCTGGCAGTGAACGCCAGCGGGCTGAAGTCCGCCACGCACCTGCCAGGCTTTCCCACGCACTCCTACATCTCCTTCGCGATCGCCGTGGCGTTCATCCAGGGAGGGATGTTCTCGCTGATCAACACGGGCACCAACCTCGCGGAGGACATCGAGAGCGGCTTCTTCAACCGCCTCGCGCTGACGCCGCTCAGGCGCGTGTCGCTGATCGCGGGGCTGCTCATGGGCGTGGCTGCGCTTGGCGTGCTGCAGTCGGCGGTGTACATCCTCATGGGGCTCGTCGCCGGCGCGCACCTGGACGCGGGCATCGGCGGCGTGGGCGTGATCCTCGTGTTGGGCGCGCTCACGGCGGTGGGCTTCGGCGCGTTCGGGTGCGCGGCGGCGCTGCAGACGGGATCGGGCGAGGCCGTGCAGGGCCTGTTCCCGCTGTTCTTTGTGTTCATCTTCCTGTCCTCCAGCAACCTGCCGCGCAACCTCTTGAAGACGGGCTGGTTTCACACGGTGGCGAACGTGAACCCGATCTCCTACCTGATCGAGGGCTTCAGGTCCCTCTACATTTATGGATGGGATGGGACAGCGTTGTGGCGCGGCTTCGCTGTGGCGCTGGGCCTCACGCTTGTGGCTCTCCTGGCTGTGACGGGGGCATTGCGAACGAGGCTCCAACGCACGTGAGCACGCAGGCCCCCAGTACAGTCAGCGTCCAAGGTGCGGCCCCGAGGGGCGCCGGCATCTGGCGCGTGGCGCTGACGATCGCATGGCGCAGCC
>DATBZG010000240.1:0-3504 GCA_036513335.1 Solirubrobacteraceae bacterium
GGTACCCGTGCCGAAGCGTGACGAGTTCTTCGCCAACCTCAAGCGCTCCTCGCGGCCGCAGCCCAAGACGCCCTCGCCGTCAGCTTGGAACCGCAAGGGCTCCGGACGGGTGCAGGCGCCCCGCGGAAATTCGCGGGGCCGGTAGCTCGGCGCGGGGCCGGTACGGGCCTTGCCAACAAGTGTGAGATCGCGCACACACCCCTTGAAGAAGAAAGCTTCGGTACCTAAAGTTTCGGTACCGAATGTCTTCTCCGACGACAACTGAGGCGGGCTTCAACCCAGACGCGGGCGACCGCATCGAGCCCTACGTGTGGAAGGTCGCCGGCGTGGTGATCCTGGGGATGATCATGTCGATCCTCGACACCACGATCGTCAACGTGGCGCTGCGCACGCTCAGCCACGATCTGCACAGCACCATCTCGCAGATCCAGTGGGTGGTCACCGGCTATCTCCTGTCGCTGGCGGCTGTTATCCCGCTGACTGGCTGGGCTTCCAGGCGCTACGGCGCAAAGCGCGTGTACCTGGTGTCGCTGGTCCTGTTCACCGCCGGCTCCGCGCTGTGCGCGGTCGCCGCGTCCACCACCACGCTCGTCATCTTCCGCGTCCTGCAGGGCTTCGGCGGGGGCATGATCATGCCCGTGGGCCAGCTGATCATGGCTCAGGTCGCCGGGCCAAAGCGCATGGGTCGCGTGATGGGCATCGTCGCGATGCCGGCAATGATGGGCCCGATCCTCGGCCCGGTCATCGGCGGCACGATCCTCGAGTACTTCCACTGGTCTTGGATCTTCCTCGTCAACGTCCCCATCGGCGTGGTCGCGTTCGCGCTGGCCTGGCGCATGCTGCCCCACACCGACTCCGGCCATGCCGGGCGTCTGGATGCACTTGGCCTCGTGCTGATGTCCGGCGCCTCCAGCGCGCTGGTGTACGGCCTCAGCGAGCTCGGCACCGCGGGCACGAGTCTCGGCGCACCGCAGGTTGTCCTGCCGATCGTCGCGGGCGTTGTACTCGCAGTCCTCTTCTGCCTGCACGCGCTGCGCGTGGAGCGGCCCCTGCTTGACGTCCGGCTGTACGCCAATCGTGTGTTCGCCGCCGCCTCTCTGACCACCTTTGGCCTCGGTGCGGCGCTCTTCGGCGCGATGATCCTGGTGCCGTACTACTACCAGCAGGTTCGCCACGAGAGCGTGATCGTGACGGGGCTTCTCACCGGCCCTCAGGGGCTCGGGATGCTGCTCGTGATGCCCCTCGCCGGGCGCTTCAGCGACCGCTTCGGCGGCGGACGGGTCGCGCTGGCCGGCGTGTCGGTCCTGTCGCTGTCCACGATCCCGCTCGCGTTCATCGGCGCGCACACCTCGATCGTCTACCTCTCCCTGGTGCTCGTGCTGCGTGGCGTCGGCATCGGCTTCTCGTTCATGCCCGCAATGACTGCCGCATTCGCTTCCCTGCGCTCCGAGCAGCTCTCCGACGCGACCCCGCAGCTGAACGTCGTGCAACGGATCGGCGGGGCGATTGGCGTGGCGGTGCTCGCTGTGGTGCTGCAACGCGCAACCGAGCATGCACACACGGTCGCCGGGCTGGCAGGGGCATATGGCACCGCGTTCTGGTGGTCGGTGGGCATGTGCGTTGCCTCCTTGATCCCCTGTCTGGTGCTGCTGCGGGCCGAGAATCCGCGTGCGAAGATGGGCCGCGCGGCGGCCAACGCAGAGGCGGCCGCCGAGCCGCTCGGCGTCTAGCGAGCTGCAGATCATGGCCAGCGCCCCCACAGCCGAGCCGAAGGTTGGGCCGAGCGCAGAGCTGACAGAGCTTGGCGCGGCGTTCCGGCGCGTCTTCAGGAGCTTCAACCGCCTTCGCGGCCGCGACACCCATCTTGGCGCCAGCGAGCTCAGCCACGCCCAGTTCGAGCTGCTGATCGAGCTCTCCGAGCGAGGCGAGCTGCCCGCCGGCGAGCTCGCCGCGGCCGCCCGGCTGACCCCTGCAACGGTTACGCAGATGCTCGACCACCTGGCAGAGCAGGGCCACGTCGAGCGCGTCCGCTCGGAGACCGACCGCCGCGTCGTCGTCTCGCGGCTCACCCCGCAGGGAAAGGGCAAGATCGACGCCAAGCGCGAGGCGTGGCAGAGCCGATGGGAACAGGCACTCCAGGGCGTGGGTTCCGACGAGTTGCGCGCCGCCACACGGGTGCTCGAACGCCTCGCCGAGATGGTCGAGGACGCTCCCGCCGAGCCCGTCGGCGAGAGCCCTCCGCAGGCCTCCAGCTAGCCCCGAGTTGGCGCCAGATTCGTGCTCTGGAGCAGGAATCGCTCTGCTATAGTCGAAAACGCGTCGCGTGGACGCAAAGTACGCTTGTGCGATCCACGGACACGGCAACCAAGATGGTGACCTCGAGCAGATAACGAACGCGGACCGGTCCAACGAGGACCAACTGCGTGCGTGGGCCCGAGGGGCCTATTTTTTTGCCCGCAGCACCCCCGCCCACGACCCGAGACCCATATAGATGCCACGTAAGTTCTCACTTCAAAACACCCGCAACATCGGGATCATGGCTCACATCGACGCCGGTAAGACGACGACGACCGAGCGCATCCTCTACTACACCGGCCGCACCTACAAGATCGGTGAGGTACACGAGGGCGCGGCCGTGATGGACTGGATGGAGCAGGAGCAGGAGCGCGGCATCACGATCACCTCCGCTGCCACCACCGCGCAGTGGAAGGACCACCGCATCAACATCATCGACACGCCCGGCCACGTCGACTTCACGGTCGAGGTCGAGCGTTCCCTCCGTGTTCTCGATGGCGCGATCGCCCTGTTCGACTCGGTCGCCGGCGTGGAGCCGCAGTCTGAGACCGTGTGGCGTCAGGCGGACAAGTACCACGTGCCGCGCATCGCCTACATCAACAAGATGGACCGCATCGGCGCGGACTTCGACAAAGGCGTGCAGACGATGATCGACCGCCTGGGCGCGCACCCGGTGCCGATTCAGCTTCCAATCGGCTCTGAGGGCGACTTTCTCGGTGTCGTGGACCTCGTCGCCATGAAGGCGATCGTCTACAAGGACGAGATGGGTAAGGAAGTCGATGAGATCGAGATCCCCGAGAACCTCGCAGACGCTGCGCAGGCCGCGCGCGAACACCTGCTCGAGGAGGTCTCCCACTACGACGACGCGCTGCTCGAGTTGCTGCTCGAGGAGGCGGAGGTGCCCGAGGACGTTCTCAAGAGCGCGATCCGCAAGGCCACGCTGTCGACCAAGCTGACTCCCGTCCTGTGCGGGTCTTCGTTCAAGAACAAGGGCGTGCAGCCCCTGCTCGACGCGGTCATCGACTATCTGCCCTCGCCGCTGGACGTGCCGCCTGTGATCGGTACCGAACTGATCAGGGGTGAGGAGGAGGAGCGCCAGGTCGTGCGCCACGCCGACGACTCCGAGCCGTTCGCCGCACTCGCCTTCAAGATCGCCGCCGACCCCTACGTCGGCAAGCTCACCTACTTCCGCGTGTACTCCGGCCACCT
>DATBZG010000241.1:0-17277 GCA_036513335.1 Solirubrobacteraceae bacterium
CGGCTGACGACTTCCCGCCGCCGACGAGCGGCACGATCGAGGAGTTCCTCGCTTCGTGAGCATCCGTACGCCGGCCGGCGGATCGAGCAGCGTACGCGGCGTCCTACGCTGGCCACTACGGTGACGCGCACGACCTTCGACTTCTCCGCCGACTACCCGTTCGCGCAACGCACGCTCGCCGGCGTGTGGCGTCAGCGGGTGGACGCCCACGCCGAGCAGGCGCGCTTCCTGTGGTACCCGGACAGGCCTGCGCTCGACATCGGCGAGCTCGACCGTCTGATCACCGCCACCGCCGCCGGCCTGCAGGAGCATGGTGTGCGCTCGGGCACGCACGTGTGCGTGCTGATGCGAAACAGCCCTGAGATGCTCGAGGTGATGATCGCGCTGTGGCAGCTCAGCGCGGTCGTGATCCCGCTCAGCCCCCAGCTCGAAGGCCAGCTGTTGCTGGAGAAGATCGTCGAGGTCGCGCCGCTGTTGACGGTGGTTGACGCCGCGCTTGCGGATCGGCTCGCCGAGCAGGTCCAGGCGGTACACACAAACGGGGCCGCCGGCGCAGGCTACGAGTTGATTGTCAACCTTGCCAGTCCGCCCGCGGAGGGACCGTTGCCGCCGCACGCGGGCACTCTGGAGGAGCTCCGCCGCGCCGACGCGGAGCCGCTCGACATCGAGGTGGAACCGACAGCGCCGGCGCTGATCCTGTTCACCTCGGGCACGAGCGGGCGGGCGAAGGGCTGCGTGATCTCACACCACTACGCCGTGTACTACAGCTGGGTGTTCTGGCGCCACATGCGCTACGAGGCCAGCGACACCCTCTACACGTGCCTGCCCCTGAACCACTGCCACGCGCTGTTCGCGTCCTTCTGGCCGGCCGTGATGGCGGGCGCGCGTGTGGCGATCTCCGAACGCTTCAGCGCCTCGGGCTTCTGGCGCGACGTGGCAGACAGTGGCGCCACCGGGTGCACGGCGATCGGCACGATGACGTCGATCCTCCTCGCGCGCGAACCCGACGAGCACGAGTCGCGCGCGAAGGTGCGCGTCGCGCACGTCTCGGCCGACGGCGCGCTGGACATGCCGCGCTTCGAAAAGCGCTTCGGGTGCAAGGCCGTCACATGTCTCTACGGCAGCACCGAGGTGATGGTCTTCCCGCCACTGTCGGAGATGCCTCCGATTCAGGGGCTGATCGGGCCAGCGCCGCCGGATTGGGACGTGGCGCTGATGGACGAGCGCGAAAATCAGCTCGAGGGCGACGCCACCGGCGAGTTGGTCGTGCGCCCGAGGATCGCCCACACGATGTTCGAGCGCTACCACGGACGCCCCGATGCGACGGCCGAGGCGTTCCGTGGGCTCTGGTTTCATACGGGGGACCTCGCGCGCCGCGACGGCAGCGGCATGTACTGGTTCAAGGGCCGGGCGAGCGACACGATCCGCCGTCGCGGCGAGAACGTCTCGGCATGGGAGGTCGAGCGCGGCATCGTCGAGCACCATCTCGTCGAGGAGGTCGCCGCGTTCCCGCTCCCGTCCGAGCTGAGCGGCAGCGAGGTCGGCGTGGTCGTCGTGCGCGCCGGCGGCAGCGGGCTGAGCGTCGCGGATCTGGCGAGCCACTGCGAGAGCGCACTGCCCAGGTACATGCGCCCGGACCGGATCTGGGTGCGCGACGAGGAGCTGCCCAAGAACGCCGGCGGCAAGGCTGACAAGGCCCGCCTGCGCGAGGAATACGCACGCACGCACGCTCGCCGCCGCGGCGCCTGAGGACCGCTAAGCGAGGCTCGCGCGCGCCGCCTCGCCCAGCTCCGGCGGGTCGTGGCGAAACGGCGAGATCACGCTCTGGCTCGGCGCCAGCCCGACCGCGCGACGCATGCTGATCATCGCCTCGGCCACCTTGACCGCGGCTCCGCCCACGTCGATCACCGGTACGCCCGTGTCGGCGATCGTGTGGAACTTCCACTGCTGGAACACCGGCCCGAACAGCTGGCCGCCGGCGATCACCACGTCGGCGCCGTCTTCGATCACCTCCAAAGCGCTGCGCTCGAACTCGCGCAGGAACGTGTCGTCGCCACCCTCCAGGCAGGCCACGAAGTTCTCGTAGGTCATCCCGAACGGGCGTACCGGACGCTCGATCGCGTGGGCGCGAAAGCCGTAGCGGTCGATTGCGTTCTCGATGTGAGGCACGTAGCGGACGTTGACCGTCAGCACCGCGTAGCGGGTACCGATCGCGCTCGCGAGCATCATCGCCGACTCGCCCGGCCCGATCACGGGCACTGTGAGCCGCTGGCGCGCCAGCCACAGACCGGGATCCCAGTGAGGCCCGACGATCACCGCGTCGTAGCCGTCGTGTTCAGCGCGCACGAGCGAGTCGATCATGTGCAGGTCGTTGACCGCCCCTAGATAGGGCGAGGAGATGACCGATGTCGTGTGCGCCTGCCAGCCGATGTCCACCTGGGTGTCTGAGCTCGCGAGCTCATTCAGATAGCGCCCGAGGCGCTCCTCGATCAGCGGCGCCTGGTCTGTGCGGTCGGGCATCTCGCGTGTCAGGCCGACGGCCCAGTAGATGCGTGACGGGGCGGTCATTGCGCTCCTTTTCGTGGGGGACGTGCGTTGTGTGGAATTCGCCCGTTTGTGGCTGGTCCGCGCGCACTGGCGGCCGCGTCCTCGATCTCGAAGCCGGCGAGTCCCGCGCTGGCCAACTCGGCCTCCTCGAGTATCAGCCGCTGACGCGCCGCGTCGGTTGCCCCAGACCTCGCTGGCTCTGGGCGCCCGCGTGCGAGCACGGCGGAGACCACCGCCGACAGCGCGCAGATCGCCCCGGCCACAGCGAGACCTACCGCGTATCCCTGTGCGTCTGGGCTGGACGCGCCCGGCGCGATGTGCCCGGCGAGGATCGAGGCGGTGAGCGCGCTGCCAATCGAGAAGCCGACGTAGCGGATCACCTGGTAGAGCCCCATCGCGCTCCCGGTCTCGTGGTCGGGGACCGACTGTGCAATCAGCCCGGGAATCGCCGCGAACGTAAGGCCGAAGCCAACTCCCACGAGGGCCATCGTCACAAATGCCTCCCACAGCGCCTCGTGCTCGACCGCCAGGAACACGCCGGCGGCGGCGATCGTGAACGAGCCCCCGACCAGCACCGTGCGGGTGCCGAGACGGCGCAGCAACGCTCGCGTGGTGCGACTCACCGCGAGGCTTGCCACGGCGAACGGGACGAGGCACAAGCCCGCGACCGGGACCGATGTGCCGAAGCCGCCATCGACGCTCGGCAGTTGCGCGAACTCGGTCACGAGCGTGAGGAACATGTACATCGCGACGCCCAGGATCAGCGCGGCGAGGTTGGCTGTCAGCACCGCGCGGTGGCGCAGCTCGCCCAGCGCCACCAGCGGGGCCTCGCGTCGAAGCTGGTCGCGCGCCCACGGGCTCAGCACGAGCACAGCGACCACAAACAGGCCGATCGTCGCCGCCGAGCCCCAGCCCCAGATCGCGCCCTGTCCGATCGCCAGCAGCAGCGCGACCAGGCCGACCACGAGGACCGCCGCGCCTTTGACGTCGAGCGGCACCCTGCTGGTGTCGCGACTCGAGGGGATCACGAGCGCGGCAGCGATCAGCGCCGCGGCGCTCATGATCGCTCCGAAGTAGAACGCGGCGTGCAGGTTCAGCTCTTGCACGATCAGTCCGCTGATCGGATATCCGGCGCCGGCGCCGGTGGCGGCCGTGACCGACAGGAGCCCGATCACGCTGCGACCCTGCTCGAGCTCGAGGTGGTCGCGCGCGGCCGCCATCGCCGGCGCTGCGAGCCCGAGCCCGACGCCCTCCATCGCGCGGCCCAGCAGCAGTGGCGCCAGCGATTGGCTGACAGCCGCGATCAGGCTGCCCACGAACACGACTCCCAGCGCGCCGAGGATCGCCTGGCGGCGAAACGGGCCGTCTCCGAGGCGGCCCAGGATCGGCGCTGCAACCGCGCCCGCCAGCAGGGCCACGGTCAGCGACCACTGGGCGCTGTCGAGCGATACGTGAAGCGTGGATGCGACAGACGGGATCAGCGGCGCACCGAGGCTGCTGATGATCGACGCCACCAGCGTGACCGTCACGAGCACGGTGACGAGCACGGTTGTGCGCTGGGACGCCGAAGGCGCGCGGACGAGCGACAGCTCGCCCGTCATGCGGCGGGCGTGGCGGCGGCCGTACGGCCGCGGCGGCCCGCGAATATCACGTCGCCGTCCTCGATCCTCAGCTCGTAGCTGGCGATGCGCATCTTCTCGTCACCGAACAGGCTGCGCCCGCTGCGAACGTCGAATTCCCAGGCGTGCCAGGGGCACTTGAGCACCTCGCCCTCGCGCCCCCACTCGTAGCTGCCCGGTGTGCTCGGAAGCGTCGTCCCGGCGAGCGCCCCTGCGCAAAGCGACGCGCCCTGGTGCGGGCAGTTGTCGCCGACCGCGAAGTACTCGCCACTGGCCGACCGGCACAACGCGATCGCGCGTCCGCCGACCACGATCCGGCGCTTCTCACCCGGAGCGAGATCATCAACTGCACACAGTCGGGTGCCTTCTGTCATCCAAGTCTCCCTCTTGCCAAGCCTGCCCTCCGGTGGGCGGCGAGGGCTTACGCACCCACGATAGTAGGGGATTTACCCAACGTCAAGCCAATCCCAGGGGCTCGAGACGCCTTCAATTGTGTTGACACTTGACGAGACGGGGTAGTAGCATTGCGCAAGCCGCCTCGTTGTGGGGCGACGAGCCTCTGGACCCCCGGGAGAGGGAGAGAGCGTGTCCGTAGCGCAAGCAGTCGACAGAGGTGACGCGGGGAGCGCCCGCACCTCAACTCAGATCATCGACACGGACATCCACGAGATGCTTCCGTCGGCGAGCGCGCTGTTGCCACACCTCGACCCGGCCTGGCACCGCAACATCACGGCCGGCTGGAGCGCCCCGTACTTCTTCAGCTACGCATACCCGCACGAGGCCGGCTTCGCGCGCGCCGACAGCCGCCCGGCGGACGGCACGCCTGCCGGCTCGGACTTCGAGCTGCTGCGCGAGCAGCTGCTGGAGCGCTATGACATGACGGCCGCGATCCTGACGTCGCTGTTCTACCCGGGGGACTCGAGCGTCCAGTACGAGTTCGGCTCGGCGCTGGCCTGCGCCTACAACGACTGGCTCGCCGAGAACTGGCTCGACAAGGACGAGCGCTTGCGGGGATCGATCTGCGTCAACGTCAACGACCCCGCGGGGGCGGCAGCAGAGATCGACCGCGTCGCCGGCCACCCGAAGCTCGTGCAGGTGATGCTGGGCCCTCGACGAGACGGTTACGGCGAGCCGCGCTATCTGCCGATCTTCGAGGCCGCCGCGCGCAACGGCCTGCCCGTCGCGATCCATCCCTCCTCCAACGCTCCCACCGCGTTCGGCTACCCGCAGTACCTGATCGAGTGGCGCGCGATGGCGACGGTGCAGCACGGCATGAGCCAGGTCTCGAGCATCGTCTTCA
This sequence comes from Solirubrobacteraceae bacterium, assembly GCA_036513335.1. Taxonomy (GTDB): domain Bacteria; phylum Actinomycetota; class Thermoleophilia; order Solirubrobacterales; family Solirubrobacteraceae; genus Palsa-744. The sequence continues at coordinate 5,467 of DATBZG010000241.1, forward strand.
GCGGGCTGCTGGAGCGCTTCCCCACGTTGCGGATCTCGATGCTCGAGAGCGGCTGGACCTGGATCCCGTTCGCGCTCGGGCGCTACGACGACAACTACCGCATCCTGCGCTCGGAAGTCCCCTGGCTGAAGCGTATGCCGAGCGAGTACGTCTACGAGCACTTTCGCTTCTCGACACAGCCGCTGGAAGAGATGACCTCCGAGCGCTTCATGTCGTTCATCGATCTGATCGGCTCGGAGGACCTGCTCATGTTCTCCAGCGACTACCCGCACATGGACGCGGACGACCCGGTTCGGGCGTTCCCGAAGATCCCCGACGGTCTGCGCCACAAGATCCTCTACGAGAACGCCCGCAACTGGTACGGCCTCTGAGCGCGAGCCGCATCCGGGATATCAGCGAACACACCCAAGGGAGGGAAACACAAGTGTCAGTACAGCAAGAGCAGCAAACCGCAGCAGGCGCACAGAACGGCGTCGCGGAGGAGCGGCCACGCGTCGAGATCTTCAAACGCGAGCAGCAGTCGTTGATCCGCTGGCACGAGAACAAGATCGGCGGCACGAACATGCCGTGGTGGTTCTACGACGTCACCGACGTGTCGAAATGGTTCTCGATGATGTGCATAAGCGTCCTGCAGCCGGGCGAGGCGGGCGGATTTCACTCGCACATGGACGAGACCGAGGGCCCCTATGAGTGCTGGTATCTCGTGATGAAGGGTCACGGCGAACTGCGCACCGAGTACTTCGACACGCCCCTGAACGAGTTCGACGCGGCCTACATGCCGACCGGCGCCTCCCACCAGTTCCGTAACGGCGGGACCGAGCCCGTGTGGTGGATGACGCTCTCCTCGCGCGGCGGAGCGCCGCTGAGGGTGGACACCTATGAACTCGAGTGCTCCGAGGCACGCCCCGGCTACATGGAGGAGTACGAACGGATCATGGCGGCACGTAAGGCACGTGGCCTGCGCACGCCTTGAACCGCCTGGACGTCGGATTCGCCCGCAGCAGATTCCCAACCAGAGACCTCAAGGAGAGGATGCACAAGTGTCAGTAGACGAGCAGCAGATCGCCACGAGCCCGTCCAACGGGGTGGCCGAGGAGCGTCCCCGGGTGGAGATCTTCAAACGCGAGCAGCAGTCACTGATCCGATGGCACGAGAACAAGATCGGCGGCACCGATCACGCGTGGTGGTTCTACGACGTGCGTGATGTCTCGAAATGGTTCTCGATGATGTGTATCAGTGTCCTGCAACCGGGTGAGGCGGCGGGCTTTCACTCGCACATGGACGAGACCGAGGGACCGTATGAGTGCTGGTACTTCGTGATGAAGGGTCAGGGCGAAATGCGCACCGAGTACTTCGACGCGCCCCTGAACGAGTTCGATGCGGCCTTCATGCCCACCGGTGCCTCTCACCAGTTCCGCAACGTCAGCTCAGAGCCCGTGTGGTGGATGACGCTGTCCTCGCGCGGCGGGCATCCGCTGAAGGTCGACACCTACGAACTCGAGTGCTCGGAGGCCAGGCCCGGCTACATGGAGGAGTACGAACGCATCATGGCCGCACGCAAGGCGCGTGGCCTACCGACCCCCTGAGCGATCGAGACTGGGTGAGGTGAAGCCATGATGTCTGGTGATCTGGGCAATCCGCAGGCCCGCCGCGAAGGCGTCGGTGAGGTGGTTCGCCGCTCCGCCGCGAGATACCCCGAGAAGACCGCGCTCGTGTTTGGCGATCGCAGCTGGACCTACGCCACGCTCCTGGGTGCGGCGCAGGACGCTGCCGGCGACCTCGTGTCGCTGGGCGTGCAGCCCGGTGACCGGGTCGCGGTGCTGGGGCGCAACAGCGACAACTACCTGATCGCGTGGCTCGCCACGCAGCTGATCGCGGCCGTGCACGTGCCTGTCAACTTCATGCTCAATGCGCGCGAGGTGGGCTACATCCTCGAGCACTCCGGCGCGGTGCTAGCACTGGCCGACGAGGACCTCTACACGACGCTCGAGGACGGGGCCAAGGGGCGCAGCCTGGGGTTGCGCCTCGGCCGCCTGGAGGCGCCCACCGGCAGCTCATCCCAGACCGCGGCTCCCGCGATCTCGGCGGAGACGGTCGCCCAGATCGCCTACACGAGCGGCACCGAGTCGGCGCCCAAGGGCGCGATGCTCTCCCACGGCGCGCTGCAGGCGCAGTACGTGAGCTGCATCGTGGCCGGCGAGTACAGCGGCGAGGACGTGATCGTGCAGGCGTTGCCGCTCTACCACTGCGCGCAGATGCACTGCTTCATGATGCCTGCGCTGGCGCTCGGCGCGACGAGCGTGTTGCTAGGAGCGCCCGCGCCGGCAGCCGTGATCGGCGCGATCGCGGAGCATCGTGCGACGGCGTTCTTCGCACCGCCGACGGTCTGGATCTCGCTGCTGGGGGACCCCAACTTCCAGCCGGCGACCGTGGGCACGCTGGCCAAGGCGTATTACGGCGCCTCGATCATGCCGGTGCAGACCGTGCGCGACCTGACCGAGCGGCTTCCCAACCTTCGGCTCTGGAACTACTACGGCCAGACCGAGCTCGGCCCGCTGGCGACGTGCCTGGGTCCCGACGAGCAGCTCACAAAGCCGGGCTCGGCGGGCAGGGCCGTCCTCAACGTGGAAACGCGCGTCGTCGACGAGGACATGGCGGACGTGGCGCCCGGCGAGGTGGGGGAGGTCGTGCATCGCTCGCCGCAGGTCACATTGGGCTACTTCAACGATCCCGAGAAGACGCAGGCCGCGTTCGAGGGCGGCTGGTTTCACAGTGGGGATCTCGCCACGCGGGACGCCGAGGGCTACATCACGATCGTGGACCGCAAGAAGGACATGATCAACAGCGGTGGGGAGAACGTCTCCTCGCGCGAGGTCGAGGAGACGCTCTACGAGCACGAGGCGGTTGCGGAGGTGGCGGTCATCTCGATCCCCGACGAGCGATGGATAGAGGCCGTGTGCGCCGTCGTCGTCCTGCGTCCGGACGGTGAGGTCTCAGAGGACGAGCTTCGCGCCTTCGCGCGCGAGCGTCTTGCCGGCTTCAAGGTGCCCAAGCGCATGGTGTTCGTCGAGGAGCTGCCGAAGAACCCGAGCGGGAAGATCCTCAAGCGAGAGCTGCGCGACCTTCACGCTCAGGCGACGACCACGGCCTAGCGCATGATCGGCGTCGCGCTCCTGGATGACTTCCAGGACCTCGGACGCACGATGGGCCCGTGGTCGCGGCTGCAGGGGCGCGTTGCCGTGGAGGCTTTCAACGAGCCGATCCTCGGGGAGGATCGGCTGGCTGCGACGCTCGCGCCGTTCGAGGTGATCGTGGCGATGCGTGAGCGCACGCCGTTCCCGCGCTCGCTGATCGAGCGCCTCCCGAAGCTGCGTTTGCTGATCACGACCGGTATGCACAACGCCGCACTCGACTTCGACGCGCTCGCGGAGCGGGGTGTGACCGTATGCGGGACGACCTCCGGCGGCGCTTCCACGGTCGAGCTGACATGGGCGCTGCTGCTGGCAGCATCTCGACATATATGTGAGGAGGACCGCGCGATCCGCAACGGCGGATGGCAGCACACGATCGGGCCGGAGCTCGAAGGACGCACGCTTGGCCTGCTCGGGCTGGGGCGCATCGGCAGCCTGATGGTGCCGATCGCGCGCGCCTTCGGCATGCAGGTGATCGCCTGGAGCCAGAACATGACCGCGTCCGCCGCGAGCGCGGCCGGCGCCGAGCATGTCGAGAAGGAGGAGCTCTTCAGGTGCTCGGACTTCGTCTCGGTCCACTACAAGCTCAGCGCTCGCTCCACGGGCATCGTCGGCGAGCGGGAGATCGCCTGGATGAAGCCGACGGCTTTCCTGATCAACACCTCCCGTGGGCAGCTCGTGGACCGGGACGCGCTGCTCGCGGCGCTGCGCGAGGGACGCATCGCCGGTGCCGCGCTCGACGTCTACGACGAGGAGCCGCTGCCGCCCGATCATCCTCTGCGCTCTGCTCCGCGGACAGTGCTCAGCCCGCACATCGGTTACGTCGCCACGGGTCCTTACGAACGCTGGTGGCGCGAGATCGTCGAGAACGTCGAGGCGTTCCTCGATGGTGAGCCGGTGCGCGTGATCGGGGCGGGCGCGGCGTCCGCCTGAGCCACGCCGCCACGCACGAGCTGCCTGACGCGGTGAGCTCAGTCGCCGGCGAAGAGCGACGGCGCGCGTCCTCGCGCTCCCGGTTCGGCAACGAACACCGCGCCCGCATGTGGATCCCCTGGAGTCATCGGGCGACCGGTGGTGATGAAGAGCTGGCGCATGTCGGGCCCGCCGAACGCGCAGCTCGTCACCCGTGGTGAGGGCAGCTCGATCTCGTCCTGGAGCGTGCCCTCGCTGCTGAAACACTGGACCTTCCCGGCCCCCCACACGGCCAGCCACACGCATCCGTCCGTGTCGATGCACATCCCGTCGGGCAGCTCGCCCTGCGCGAAGGTGGCGATCACGGTGCCCGCTCCGAGCGTGCCCTCGTCGGCGTCGAAGCGGTAGCGCGAGAGGGTGCCGGCGGCGCCGTCCGCGCCGAGGCTGTCCACGAAGTACAACTCGCGTCCGTCGGGGCTCCAGTCCAACCCGTTGCAGAGTCCGACCGCCGGCAGCACGACAGCGTGGCTGCCGTTGCGGTGAATGCGGTGCAGGGCGCCCTGGCGCGTTCCCCGCTCCTTCGGGATGGAGCCCGCCCACAGACGCCCCTGCGGGTCGCACTTGGCGTCGTTGAAGCACATCTCCGGCTCGTCGCGAAACAGCGGCAGGAGCCATTCGACCTCATCTCCGCCCTCGTCGGTCAGCCCGACGCCGCTGGCCGCCGCCACGACCAGGCCGCCGTCGGCGCGGATCGCGACTGCACCGACCCGTTCGTCGAGCGCGAGCAGGATCTCGTCCTCGCCGTCGCGATCCAGCGCTCGCACATACCCTTCGAAGGAGTTCACGAGCAGCAGCCGTTGACGCGCGAGGTCCCACACAGGCCCCTCGCAGTGGTTCGATCGAAACGACCCGACGCGCTCGATGTCGGTGGCGCTCACGCCAGTCGCCCTGCGCGCGCATTAGGCCGCAATCGTCGCCTCCTCGCGATGCTCGCGACTGATCAGGCGCACGGGATTCGAGAGGACGCCGATGCCGTCGATCGAGACCTCGACGAGATCGCCGGGCACCAGCGAGCGCGGCGGCGACATGAAGTCGCCACAGCCCCACGGGGTGCCCGTGAGCAGGACGTCTCCGGGCTCGAGCGTGAAGCTGTGCGAGCAGAACGACAGCAGTTCGGCGACACCGAAGATCATGTCTGCGGTGGAGGAGTTCTGCACCAGCTCGCCGTTGACGCGCGTCTGCAGCACGAGCGCGTGTGGATCAGGCAGCTCGTCGGTGGTCACGATCACGGGCCCCAGCGGACAGAACGTGTCGAGGCTCTTGCCGCGCACCCACTGGGAGTCCTCGAACTGCACGTCCCGTGCTGAGACGTCGTTGCAGATCGTGTAGCCGAAGACCGCCGCCAGCGCATTCTCCGCGGAGGCGTGACGCAGCCGTTGACCGATGACCACGGCGAGCTCACCCTCCCAGTCGACCCGCTGGGTGATGAGCGGGTCGATTTCGATCGCGGCGCCTGGGCCGACGACGCTGGACGGCAGCTTCGCGAAGATGAGCGGGCGCGTCGGAGCGTCGATGCCCGTCTCGCGAATGTGGTCGAGATAGTTGAGGCCGATCGCCACGATCTTGCCCGGGGCGAGCGGAGCAAGGAGTTGCGGCTCGCGGATGCGCGGCGCGTCGTCGTCGGGAATCATCGCGGGGATCGCCGACGCGCCCCCGGCGATCAGCGTGCGCGCGGTGTCTGTGGTGGCGAGTGCGCTGAAGCTGCCGTCCTCGTTTTCGACGACAGGCGCGATCAGACCGTCGATCGAAGCCGAGCCGAGCCTCACACACGCACCGCGGATGAAAGCCGCCTCGCGTACAAAGTCCGCCCCATAGTGTTCACACTACGCGATCCAGAAACATAAATCAATACTTGTGTCCGCCCCAACTACTAGCAATGCGCGTCCCGATCTTGACCAAGGCCTTGCGTTGTGTCTACAGTTAGAGGTCGATGACGGAATCGTTGGCCGGGTATGTCGTACTGCTCACGGGTGCATCCTCGGGCATTGGCGCAGACACGGCCCGCGCCCTGGTGGATCGAGGCGCGCAGGTCGTGCTCGGCGCGCGTCGCGAGGACCGGTTGACCGAGATCGTCGCGGAGCTTGGAGCAGATCGCGCGGCGGCGCGCGTCACGGACGTCGCCGACGACGAGGACGTCAGGCGGCTGGTCGCACTCGCGCTGGAGCGCTTCGGGCGCCTCGACGCGGTGTTCTGCAACGCCGGCCTCGGCGGCGGCGGCGGGCTGCTCGACGGAGACCGGGAGCGGTGGCGCGAGATTCTGCTGACGAACGTCTACGGGGTCGCCCTGACCGTCAATCACGCGCTCGCCCCGCTGCTGGACTCCGGGCGTGGCCACGTGATCCTGACCTCCTCCGTTGCGGGGCGAAAGGTCTCCGCGAATCACATGTACTCGGCCAGCAAGCACGCCGTCGAGGCGCTTGGCGAGGGATTGCGCCAGCAGTTGACCGGTCGCGTGCGTGTCACCCTGATCGCGCCCGGGATGGTGGAGACCGAGCTGGAGGACTGGCCGCAGGAGGTGCTCGACGCGAAGGACGTCGCACGGGTCGTGGCGTTCTGCATCGAACAGCCGGCTTCCGTTGCGATCAACCACGTCACGATGCGCCACGTCGAACAGGACTTCTAGACTGGCGCTTGTCACGGGGTGCCGATTTCAGTGTGGAACTGTCAACAGATGGCCCATGACGGCGGGGGGCGCAGCGTGAATCCGCCCAGGTCCTCAGCCCAGATCGCCTCAGCTTCTACTCTGGACGACCACGAGGAATACCCCAAACTGTTGACAGGGCAAGAGACAATCCGTTACAATCGCCCGCGAGAGGCGTATCGGCCCCGGGCGGCACCCGGGACGTGCATACGAGGAAACCGAGGCAAATGATGGCATCCGATGATGGCGGGCCCGCTGCCCGTGTTGTGCGTCGACGCGACAACGTCCAGCGGATACACGGTCATCTTCGTGAGGAAATCCTGGAGGGCGTGCTCGAGCCCGGCGTCGAGGTCTCCCAGGTACAACTCGCCGCCGCGCTTGGCGTCAGCCGCGGGCCTCTGCGCGAAGCCCTGCGCCTGCTCGAGCGCGAGGGTCTGGTCACAGCCGAGACCAACCGTCGGATGGTCGTCGCGCCGCTCTCGTGGACAGATGTGGTGCAGCTGTACGCCCTGCGGATCGCGACCGACTCTCTGGCGCTTCGAGGCGGATTGCCGAGGTACACCGAGGCCCACTTCGACCTGCTCGAGAGCACCCTGGCAGAGCTCGACGAGGTCAGCCTCGACGCCGACCCGACGCTCTGGGAGGAGCCGCACCGCCGCTTCCACCAGCTGCTGACCAGCCCCGGCGGCGAGCGGCTGGCGCTGATGTCCGCGCAGCTCTCCGACCACGCCGAGCGCTACCGACGTGCCTATCTCGGCCACGACCCCGCAACCTGGGCCGTCAGCTCTCGCGAGCACCACGCGATCCTGGACGCGTGCAAGGAAAGGGACACCGCCGCGGCCGTCGAGCAGCTTGCGCGCCACCTTTCACGCACGGTGCTGACGGTGCTCGCCAACTACGCGCCCACGCACGATGCGCTTCTCGTGCGCGAGGCGCTCCTCGCCGCGACGCAGGGTCCGATGACCGAGCGCGACAAGGATCGCGCCTGACGCCGTCGGCCAGAACGGCGCTCGTGACGGGGGGCGCGAGCGGCATCGGTGCCGCCTGCGTCGAGCGGCTGCGCACGCAGGTTGAGCGGATACTGATCCTCGACCTCGACCCGTCCGCGGACATCGTCGTGGATCTCTGCGACCGTGTGGCCACCGCGGCGGCGCTGCGCGAGGTCGGCCCTGTCGACGTGCTCGTCAACAGCGCCGGGGTGATCGGGCCCAACCGGCCCCTGTGGGAGCTCGCCGACGATGAGTGGGAGCGCACCCTCGCGATCAACCTCACCGGAGCTTTCGTCGTCTGCCGCGCGCTGCTCCCCGGGATGATCGAGCGCGGCTGGGGGCGGGTCGTGAACATCGCGAGCATCGCCGGCAAGGAGGGCAATCCGGGGCTTGCCGCCTACTCAACCTCCAAGGCGGGCCTGATCGCGATGACCAAGTCGCTGGGCAAGGAGCTCGCCCGCTCGGGGGTGCTGGTGAACGCCGTCGCACCGGCGTTGATCGAGACGCCCATGAACACGTCGATCCCTCACGGCGCCCGCGAGTACATGCTCGAGCGCATCCCCATGCATCGCATGGGTCGAGCCGAGGAGGTCGCCGCGCTCGTGGCGTGGCTGGCCTCGGATGAGTGCAGCTTCTCGACTGGCGCGGTGTTCGACGTCAGCGGCGGTCGCGCGACCTATTGAGCCGCACCCCGCGCGGCGCGCAATCGACGGCGCCGTGAGCCGGGGGCGCCGCAGGCGTTGGCGGATTCTCCAGTGGCTTCGTCTCGATCCGCTCGATGCGCTCGGCGTGCTCGCCTATGTTCCGGCGATGTCAGCCGACAGCGAAGCCGCCGCGTCTCAAGCGCCTGCCGACCTCGCTGCACTCGTCGGGCGCCGTGTGCAGACGTCGTGGTCGTGGGGGCCGCGCGACGTCCTGCTCTATGCCCTCGGCGTGGGCGCCGGTCAGCGCGACCCCGCGCTGGAGCTCGAGCTCACCACCGAGAACTCCGAGGGACTCGAGCTGCGGGCGGTTCCCACGTTCGGCGTCCTGATGACGCACGCGGCCGGAGAGGAACTGCTGACGGACCTCGATCAGACGATGATCGTCCACGCCGAGCAGGCGCTGGGACTGGATCGCCCGATCCCGGTGGGAGGCTCGGTGCAAGTCACCGCGGAAGTCGAGAGCGTCTACGACAAGGGCTCTGGTGCGTTGATCACCAATCGTGCCGTGGCCGTCGAAGAGGACACGGGCGAGCAGCTGCTGAGCGCCCGCTCGTCGGTGTTCGTGCGCGGCGCCGGCGGCTTCGGCGGCGAGCGAGGGCCGTCCTCTCCCTCCTGGCAGCTTCCGCATCGCCCGCCCGACCACGCGCTGAGCGCCGAGGTCCGTCCCGACCAGGCGTTGCTCTACCGGCTTTCCGGTGACCGCAACCCGCTGCACTGCGATCCGGCCTTTGCGCGCCGTGCCGGCTTCCGCGCCCCGATCCTGCACGGGCTTGCGACATACGGGATCGCGGCTCGGCTGCTGTTCGGCGAGCTGTGCGCCTCGGACCCGAACCGCTTCGGCTCGATCCAGGCGCGATTCTCGGCTCCGGTCGCGCCCGGAGGCGTGCTTCGGGTGGATGCATGGGAGCACGAAAACTCGTTCCTGTTCCAGGTTCGCGACGGCGCGGGCGTCGTCGTGCTCGATCGCGGGTGCCTCGAGCGGAGCGCCTGAGTCGGTCGCCGGGCGCGGTCAGGGTGCGCGCTGCGCGATGCTCGGAACACCAACTAACGGAATGCGCTCTGTGAGAGTCCACAGCGGTTTGGGCGCATAGCTCACGCAGGGCGTCCGTGCGCGCCTTAGGCTTCTGCGACCGTGAGCGCCGAGCCGAGGGTCGAGAAGCCGAGCCGACTGGACGTGGGCTTGCAGGACACGTTGAAGGTGCCGCGGGCGAGCGACGTGCTCGCAGACCACCTGCGCTCCAAGATCCTGGGCGGCGAGCTCACGCTCGGAATGCTGCTGCCGACCGAGCGGGACCTCGCTGAGCAGAGTGGCATGGGCCGCTCGTCCGTGCGTGAGGCGCTCAAGACGCTCGAGATCCAAGGTCTGATCGTCACCCGGCCAGGTCGCAGCGGCGGCAGCGAGGTCGTGCTCCCCACGCCGGAGACGCTCGCGCAGTCGGTCGGCGTGTTCATCCGCGGCCGTCGCGTGCTGCTGCCTGCGCTGATCGAGATCCGCGAGATCATCGAGCCCGCCTGTGCCGAGCTGGCGGCGCAGAGGCGCACCGACGCAGACCTCGATCAGCTCTCGGCTCTCAACGAGGCGATGCGCTCAGGCATGGCGGACACGCCCGCCTACCTCGCGGCGAACGTACGCTGGCACGTACGCGTGGCCGTCGCCAGCCACAACGAGCTGCTGGCCGGCGTCCTCATGGCGATCAGCCAGGAAGTACACGCCGGAACGCATATCCGCAAGCTGGACGACCGGCGCGTGCGCGATGCAACCGTGCACGCACACGAGCTGGTCTGCGAGGCGATTCGCAGCCGCGACAGCGAGCTGGCGCGCGTGCGGATGCTCCAGCACATCACCGCCTACCGTAAGGAGCTGTTTGGAGACGCGGGCGGCGAGCCGCCCGGCGACGGCGATTGACGGCTTTCCCGGCCCGGGGTCGCGCGAGGCCGCGCGCGCTCGCCCGACGCCGCTCGTGGACCGCTGGAAAAGCCTCCAATCGCCTCTGGGGCGCTTACGCGCGCGCTCTGCGACTCGCCCTACGTTCATGGCATCCACTCGGCGACCCGTACAGGTAGGAAACACCACGCCAGATGACGCAAGCGTCCACAGACCACGAAGTGACTGTCGAGCACGGCTCGATCGTCGGCGTTGACGTCGGCGGGACGTTCACCGACCTCTTCTACATCGCCGACGGCGATCCACACCCCCGCATCGTCAAGGTGCCTTCGACCGCGCCGGATCCCTCCGTCGGGGTGATCGACGCGCTCGCCCGCGCCGGGATCGACGGCTCCCGGCTCGCCCAGTTCCTACACGGCACGACGATCGCGACCAACGCCCTGATCGAGCGCCGCGGGGCCGCGTGCGCGCTGATCACGACGACTGGATTCCGCGACATCCTCGAGCTGGGGCGGCGCGATCGCCCGCACATCTACGGGCTGACCGGCAAGCACGAGCCGCTGATCGCGCGCAACCAGCGCTGGGAGATCGACGAGCGGGTCGACTACCGCGGCCAGGTCCTCGTCGATCTGGACGAGCAGCAGCTCACCGCGCTCGCGCAGGAGCTGCGCTCGGAGGGTCTGCAGACGATCGTCGTCTCCTTCCTGCACTCCTACGTCAACCCCGCTCACGAGCAGCGCGCGCGCGAGCTGCTGCTGGCAGTGGAACCGGGCTGGCACGTGGTGATCTCCAGCGACGTGCTCAGCGAGTACTACGAGTTCGAGCGCACGAGCACGGCGACGGTCCAGGGTTACCTCGAGCCGCTTGTCGCCAACTACGCGGCGCAGCTCGCACAGAAGCTCTCCGACTGGGGCTATGGCCGCGAGGCGTTGATCATGCAGTCCAACGGCGGTCTGATCCCAGCATCTCACGCCGGCGAGCGCGCGAGCCACATGGTCCGCTCGGGACCGGCAGCCGGCGTGATCGCCGCGGCGCAACTCGCCGCGCAGGCCGGCTTCGACCACGTGATCACCGGCGACATGGGGGGCACGAGCTTCGACGTCGCCGTCAGCCTGGACGGCCGCCCGACGGAGGCCGACACCGTCCTCTTGGAGTTCCGCATGCCCGTCCGCGTGCCGATGCTCGACGTACGCACGATCGGCGCTGGCGGCGGCAGCATCGCCTGGGTCGATCGCGGCGGGATCCTCCACGTCGGCCCGCGCAGCGCGGGCTCCACCCCGGGGCCGGTCGCGTTCGGACGCGGCGGCACGGAGCCGACGGTGACCGACGCCAACCTGGTGCTGGGTCGCATCAACGCCCAGCGTCCGATCGGCACGGGCAGCCTCGACGAGGACGGAGCGCGCGCGGCTCTGGCCAGGCTCGGCGAGCC
>DATBZG010000242.1:0-7316 GCA_036513335.1 Solirubrobacteraceae bacterium
GTCTCCGTGCGCGACCTCAGCGTCTCCGTGCTCGGCACCGCCATGCCCGCGCCCGTGATGCTCGCGCCGATCGGCGTGCAGTCGATCGTCCACGCCGACGCCGAGCTCGCCGTCGCGCGCGCCGCCGCAGCCGTCGGTCTGCCGTTCATCCTCAGCACCGCTGCCTCCAACTCGATCGAGGACGTCGCCGGCGCCGCCGGTGACGGGAGCCGCTGGTATCAGCTCTACTGGCCCAAGCAGCGCGAGCTGGCCGCCAGCTTCGTCGCCCGCGCCGGCGCGGCGGGCTATGAGGCTGTCGTGCTCACGCTCGACACGTGGATGCTCGGTTGGCGCCCGCGCGACCTGCAGGCCGCCTACCTGCCCTTTCTCAAAGGCGAGGGCGTCGCCAACTACTTCAGCGACCCCGTCTTCCGCGCGGCGCTCGAGAAGCCGCCCGAGGAGGACGCCGGCCCTGCGATCGGCCACTGGGCCTACCAGTTCTCCAACCCCGCCGTCACCTGGGATGACCTCGCATGGCTGCGCGAGCAGACCAAGCTGCCGATCGTGCTCAAGGGCATCCTGCACGCGGACGACGCCCGGCGCGCGCTCGATGCCGGTGTCGACGGGCTGATCGTCTCCAACCACGGCGGGCGCCAGGTCGACGGCGCGATCGGCGCGCTCGATGCGCTGCCGCCGATCCGCGAGGCCGTCGGCAGCGAGTTCCCGCTGCTGTTCGACAGCGGCATCCGCACCGGCGCCGATGTGTTCAAGGCGCTTGCGCTCGGCGCGAACGCCGTCTGCCTCGGGCGCCCCTACATCTGGGGTCTCGCGCTGGGCGGGCAGGCGGGCGTCGAACAGGTGCTGCGGTGCCTGCTGGCCGAGCTCGATCTCACAGCCGCGCTCAGCGGTTACACCGAGATCTCGCAGATCGGCCCATCTGCGCTCACGCGGGGCTGACGCGCGGTACCTTCGCCGCGGGTGTGACTTACACTCGTCCGGTGGCCGGCGAGGACGCCAGGACCAAGCGGCTGACGCTGCTGGCATGCATTCTCGGCTCAGGGGTCGTGCTGCTCGACGGGTCGGTCGTGAACGTGGCGCTGCCGACGATCCAGCGCGCGCTCGGCGGCGGTCTCGCCGCGCAGCAATGGGTCGTAAACGGCTACCTGCTGACGCTGGGGTCGTTGATCTTGATCGGTGGATCGCTGGGCGACCTGTTCGGCGAGCGGCGCGTATTCGCGCTCGGCCTGTCCGGCTTCGGCGCGGCGTCGCTGGCGGCTGCGCTTGCGCCGAGTATCGGCGCGCTGGTGGCCGCGCGCGCGTTGCAGGGCGTGTTCGGTGCGCTGCTCGTGCCGAGCTCGCTCGCGGTGATCGTGAACACCTTCGGGGGCTCCGCGCGGGCCGCAGCGATCGGCAGCTGGACCGCGTGGGGCGGGATCTTCGGCGTGCTCGGACCGCTGGCCGGGGGCGAGCTGCTCGCAATCGCCTCGTGGCGCTGGATCTTTCTGATCAACCTCCCGCTCGTGATCGCGTGCGTCTCGCTGATCCTGTTCGCGCTCCCGCGCCCGGCCCCCCGCGCGCGAGACGCTCGCCGGATCGACTATCCGGGCGCGATCTTGTGCGCCGCAGGCCTCGGTGGACCGGTGTTCGCGTTGATCGAGCAACCGCGGCTCGGGTGGTCGAGCCTGGCCGTGCTCGGGCCACTGATCGCCGGCGTACTGGTGCTCGTGGTCTTCGGGTTGCGCGAGGCGCGCACACGGGACCCGATGCTCCCGCTCGGCCTGTTTCGTCGGCGCAACTTCTCCGCAGGCAACATCGAGACGTTCGCCACGTACGCAGGCCTGTCGATCCTGTTCTTCTTCCTGATCCTGTTCCTGCAGCAGATCTGGGGCTACTCGCCGCTGCGCAGCGGCCTCGCGACGCTTCCCGTGACGGTCGTCATGTTCGCGCTCTCCAGGCGCTTCGGCCGGCTCGCCGACCGCTTCGGCCCGCGCCTGTTCATGGGCGCCGGGCCGCTCCTCGCGGCGTGCGGGCTGCTGCTGTTCCAGCGCATCGGCGCGCATGTTGACTACCTCGCCGACGTGCTGCCCGGCCTGCTCGTGTTCTCGCTCGGACTGGCGATGACCGTCGCACCGCTGACCGCCGCGGTGCTCGCAGGCGCCGAGGGCGAGGCCGGCATCGCATCGGGAGTGAACAATGCCGTGGCACGAGTCGCCGGTCTGCTCGGCACCGCGGCCGTCGGCGCCGCCATCGCCGGAGCGTTCGGCTCGACGCTCGACCGGCATCTTGCCGGGCTCAGGCTGAGCCCCGCCACGCGCGCGGCCGTCGCCGCCGCGAAGCGGCTGCCGCTGGGTCAGCCCGACGTACGCGGGCTGCCCGCGGCGCAGGCGCACGCGTTGCGCGTCGCCGCCGAACAGGCGTCGCTGCACAGCTTTCACCTGGGTCTCGCGATCGCGGCGGCGCTCGTCGCGATCGGGGGGCTCATCGGTGTCGCTGGGATTCGCAATCCCAGCAAGGACGTCAGCGCGGAGGAGTGCGCCGGCGGACAGCTCGTCGGCATCAATCCCGAGCCCTACGGCCCGCACGCGTTCGGCTCGGGATTCGGCTCGGCCTGACGCCATTTGGCCAACGGGCTGTTGGCCAAAACGCCTAAGGCTGCGGTCTTTCTCAGACGGGCTCGCGCGCGTAGTCGCGCATCGCCTCGATGATCGGGGCCAGCCGTCGCCCCTTGTTCGTCAGCCGGTACTCGACCGTGGGTGGGCTGGAGGGGATGACGTTACGGTGCACGAGCCCGGCGGCCTCCAGGTCTCGCAGACGCTCGGAGAGCATCCGCGGAGAGATCCCCGCTACGGCCTCAGCGAACTCGCTGAAACGCAGCGCGCCTGTGAGCGCGGCGTAGAGGATCGACAGCTGCCAGCGCCGCTCGAGGAGGTCCGCGGTCTCGCGGACCTCCACGGGTACGGGCTCACATCTACGCGTGCGCGACATCGCGTGCGGGCTCCAGCGCGCGGTCGAGGACCTCCTGGACGGTCATCACCGGATGGAAGGTCATCTGCTCACGGACCTCCTCGGGGATGTCGTCGAGGTCACCTCGGTTGCGCTCCGGCAGGATCACGTCAGTCAGGCCGGCTGCATGGGCGGCGAGCGCCTTCTGCTTGAACCCGCCGATTGGCAGCACCCGACCTTGGAGCGTGACCTCGCCGGTCATCCCGACGGTGTGCTTCACCGGTCGACCCGAGAGCAGCGACGCGAGCGCCGTGACCATCGTGACTCCGGCGCTGGGGCCGTCCTTGGGGATCGCGCCAGCCGGCACATGAACGTGGAACTCCTGGTTCTCGAACGCACTCTCGTCGATGCCGAGCTCCTCGGCGTGGCCACGCACGTAGGAGAGCGCGATCTTCGCGGACTCCTTCATCACGTCGCCCAGCTGACCGGTCAGCACGAGGCTGTTGCCGCCCGAGCCGCCGCTCTTCATGGCGGTCGCCTCGACGAACAGCACGTCGCCACCTGCGCCTGTCACCGCTAGGCCGGTCGCCACACCAGGCGTTGCCGTCCTCGCTGCGGACTCCTGGAAGAACTTCTGGCGCCCGAGCGCGTCGCGCACGGTATCCAGGTCGATCTTCACAGGCGTCACCGCCGTGGTCTCTGCCTCGGTTGCCTTCGGCTCCTCGGATGGCACCTCGTCGCTCTGGCTCACCTGACTCGAGGCGATCTTCGTCGCCGTCTTGCGCAGCACCGTGCCGAGGTTGCGCTCGAGGCTGCGTACGCCGGCCTCGCGCGTGTAGTCGGAGATGATCGTGCGCAACACGTCGTCTGAGATCTGGACCTCGTTCTCGCGCAGGCCGTTGCGGTCGCGCTGGCGCGGCCACAGGTAGCCCTTGGCGATGGCGAGCTTCTCCTCGGAGGTGTAGCCGTCGAAGCTGATCACCTCCATGCGGTCGAGCAGCGGTCCGGGGATCGTGTCGGCGACGTTGGCCGTGGCGAGGAACATGACCTGGCTGAGGTCGAGCTCCACGTCGAGGTAGTGGTCGCGGAACGAGTGGTTCTGCGCGGGGTCCAGGACCTCGAGCAGCGCCGCGGAGGGGTCCCCGCGCCAGTCCGCGCCGACCTTGTCGACCTCGTCGAGCAGGATCACCGGGTTCATCGTGCCCGCATCCCTGAGCGCCCTGACGAGGCGTCCGGGGAGCGCGCCGATGTAGGTGCGCCGGTGCCCGCGGATCTCCGCCTCGTCACGCACGCCGCCCAGCGACATGCGCACGAACTCGCGTCCGGTGGCACGGGCGATCGACTCGCCGATGGATGTCTTGCCGGTGCCGGGAGGCCCGATCAGGGTGAGGATCGCGCCCGACTTGGGGTCGGCCTCGATGTCACGGTCCTGGCGCAGCTTGCGCACGGCCAGGTACTCGGTGACGCGGTCCTTGACGTCCTCCAGGCCGGCGTGGTCGGCATCCAGCACCGCACGCGCCGCGACCGGGTCCAGGTGCTCCTCGGAGCGCTTGCCCCACGGCACCGCGATCAGCCAGTCCAGGTATGTACGGATCATGCTCGACTCACCCGTCTGCTCGCCCATGCGCTCCAGGCGCGCGAGCTCCTTCTGTGCCTGCTCCTCCACCGCCTCAGGCATGTCCGCCTCGGCGATCTTGGTGCGGTACTCCTCGGCCACGGACGCGTCGTCCTCGCCCAGCTCCTTGCGGATCGAGTCCATCTGCTTGCGCAGGAAGTACTCGCGCTGCTGCTTCTCAGCACCCTCCTGCACGTCGTCGCGGATGCGCCTGCGCACCTGCAGCTCTGCCAGGCTCTCGCGCTGGAGACTTACCGCCAGCTCCAGACGCGCGGTGACGTCGAGCGTGCGCAGCAGCTCGACCTTCTGCTCGTAGGTGAGGTTGGGGGAGTAGCCGGCGGAGTCCGCCAGCGCGCCGGGCTCTGCGATCGCGCGCAGGAATGCGGAGATGCGTCCGTCATCGCCACGCAGCTCGAGGATCTCCTCGACCGTGGCGCGGTACTCGCGCTCGAGCTCACGCGTGCGTTTGTCGGTGGGAACCTCGTCTGGGCGCTCGTCGACGTCGACGCGCAGCTCGCCGTCGGGGCCGGTCTGCGCAGCGCCGATCAGGGCGCGGTGCTCGCCGGAGATGGCGATCGCGCGCCCACCGCCGGGAAGCCGGATTTTCTCTGAGACCTCGGCGATGGTGCCCACCTCGAGGAACTCGCCCTCGTGGCGAGGGACGAGCACGACGCGCTCGTCATCGCCCACGTCCACGGTCAGCGTGATGCCCATGTTCGGGAACACGACGGTGTCGTCGAGCGGGATCAACCGCAGCCGTTGCTTGGGCAGGGAGGGCTCGATCGTGGGGCTGTCTGGGTTTGATGAGGAAGGTGTCATTAGATAGTCGCTCCATATGAGCTTACGAAAGTTTAGTTAGTATAGCGCGCGTTGGTTGCGTGCGCAAGTACTTTGAGGTCATGCCGGAAATGGCTTCGTAGAGCCAAACTCGGGCGTTGTCTCGGGAGGCAATGCCGCGTCGGCCGCGAATGTGGGCCGGTTGCGCCGGCCGCGGGGCGGGCTGGTGCGAGCCCCAGGAGCGGCTACTCGGGTTGGTCGAAGCTGACGTCGACGTTCTGCTCATGGATCCGCTCCTGGACCTCGGCGTTTGAGATGAGCGCGCGCTTGTCGGCGTCGAGCAGCGGGTCTGAGAAGAAACTGCGCGGCCACAGCCGTCGCGCGCGCACGACGTTGATCTCGGCGGCGAGCAGCGTGACCTGGCCGCCGAGGTAGAGCCACGCGAGCAGGCCGAGCACGAACGCGAACAGGCCGGAGGTCTCCTTGGCGTGTCGGATGACGTGGTCGACGTAGTAGCCGCCCACGTGCTGGAGGATCTGCCAGAGGATCGCGCCCACGATCACGCCGGGCAGCAGATCGGAGGTGCGCACCTCGGCGGCGGTGAGGAAGCGGAAGGCGGTGAAGAACAGCAGCAGGTTGACGACGAGCGCGACGAACACCCCGCCGATCGTGGCTGGCAGGCTGCTGCCGCCGGCGCTGACGAACCCCGCGGCGACGGTGGAGACGATCGCGAGCACGCCCAGCACGATCAGCAGGCCGAGCCCGCGCAGGCGTGACGTGAGGAAGTTGGGTCGGTTCTTGTGCGGGACGTACCAGACCTGGTTGAAGGCGCTCTGGGTGGCGCCCGTGATGCCAAGGCCCGCGAACAGCGAGCCGGCGAGCCCGATCGCGAGCGAGAGCGCGTTGCCCTTGAGTGAGGTGACGTTTTTCTGGAGCTGTTCGCCGATGATGGGGAACTGGCTGAGCGTGGAGTGCAGGACGCTGTTCTGTGCGCTGGTGTTGCCCTCCAGCACGAAGCCGAGGATGGTGACGAAGACGAGCAGCAGCGGGAAGAGCGAGAAGAAGCCGTAGTAGGCGATCAGCGCGGCCATCTGGCTGGCCTGGTCGTCGCTGAACTTCTTGATGACCGCCGCTAGGAAGCTCACGCGCGGGCCGCGCTGCTGGTAGCTGTCGAGCTGGTGGAGGCGGTCGGTGATGCTCACGGGTTGATCTGGCTTCTGCAGGTATTGCCCTTGCGGTGCGTGGCCGCGAGAAATTGGTGGGGGGGTCTCCGCGCGGCTAGGAGCGACATACCCGTGTGTGTAGCGGATCAAAGCAGCAAACACGAGGGACGGACGCTCGCTGGCAGCCCGGGGAGGGTGGAGGGCGCGGCCGGGATCCCGCTGAGGAGGTGGCGATCGTTGCATCCGCCCGACGAGAGCTGCTGCTGCGAGTGCACAGCCACAGGTTGCGTAGGGAGGACCTCGAGGACTGCTACAGCCAGGCCACGCTCGAGCTGGTCGCCGGCGCCCGTCGAGGCGTGACGTTCTCCAGCCGCTCGCACTTGGCCAACGTCATCGAGCAACGCTTCCTATCGAGGATCCGCGATCGTCGCCGCGCGCTCTCGGGCAGAAGTCCGATGCAGGCGGCAATCGAGACGGCCGTGCCACTCGGCACAGTCGAGGAGTCGCGCCCGGAGATCGTCGACCCGCGCGCCAACCCGGAGCGGCTCACGATCATCCGCGAGCAGTTGCAGGAGGTGCAGGCAGCGGTCGGCCTGCTCAGCCACGATCAGCGGATCGTTCTGGCCGCTGAGATCGGCATGCAAATGCCAAGCGGCGAGTTCTGCCGGCGGGCCGGTTGGTCACGCGAGAAGTACCGCAAGGTGGGACAGCGCGCGCGTGCGGGCCTGAGGCGAGCTATGGGTCCCGGGGCGGGCGAACCGTGATAGCGTAAGGCTATCCTTACTGTTAACCGATAGGAAATATCGTGGAGCGAACGATCGGAGTTGATAAGGCACGGG
>DATBZG010000243.1:0-6590 GCA_036513335.1 Solirubrobacteraceae bacterium
CGGCGGTCATGAAGCGCTTCAGCACACCGACTGTGTGCTTGTCGAGGTCCTGTTCGTGGAGCACTACGAGGGCGACACCACGTTCCCCGGGATTCACACGGCGATGGCCGAGCGGGGATTTCGCCTGATCGACATCTCGCGTCCCTTCCGCGACGGTGATGGCCCAGCCCTATGGGCCGATGCTTGTTACGCCCGCCCGCCGGCGCCCTGATCGGACCGCAGCCACCTCGCGACCGTACCGCTCGGTGCGCGCGGCGGGCTAGGGTGTGGAGCGAGCATGCTTGAGGACCCCACACCCACGCCGCATGTCGCACCCCGCGAGGAGCCGTCGTGGGAGGCGCCCGAGCGTGACATCCGAGCGCTCTACCACAAGCACTTCAAAGATCGCCGCAAGGAGCGCCAGCTGTTCTCCACGGGCTCTTTCTTCGTCACGTTCGCCGCCGTGCGCGCGATCACGCACGCGATTCGAGCAGAACGTGGGCCCTTCAAGAACATCACGCCCGGTGGGCGCCACATCCATCACATGACCTTCGGCATCACCGGCCTGTTGAGCGTCGGCTACCTGTGGCTGCTGGAGATCGGCATCAACGAGCAGCGCAGCGCCTCCAAGGTCACCTCGCTCGTGTACGGCGCCGGCGCGGCGCTCACGCTCGATGAGTTCGCGCTGTGGCTGAACCTGGAAGACGACTACTGGACCAAACAGGGGCGCGAGAGCATCGACGCCGTAGCGCTGTTCGGCTCGGTGCTCGTGCTGAGCGTGCTCGGCAAGGGCTTCTTCAAAGAGCTCCTCGGTCGCGAGACGCACTAGCGACGCACAACACAGCCGATGCTCAGGTGTGCGGGGTGACCTCGATTGCGGGGAGCTCGCGGACCTGATCCTTGCTCAGGCCCAGCCGCACCCCGTCCTCGGCGACCTCCTCGACGGCGCCGATCGGGATCGCCACCTCCTTCTTGCCCCACAGGTGGCCCTCCTGCAGTAGCACGTGCGTGACGTGGTGGTCGGAGGGGTCGATCACGAGGCCTTGGATCCGCCCGATCGCGCCGTCGCTGGCGTGGACGTGTTCGTCGCGGCGCACCGCCACCTCGCCCACGGGAACGCGGTCGAACGTGACCGATTGCGGGGCGCCACCCATGCCCATGCCCGCCATGCCCATGCCCATGCCGCCGATTCCTCTGCCGAGGCCGTAGTAGGGCCAAGCGAGCACCTCCCCCGGCCCGTAGCCCAGGCGCTCGCTTTCTGAGAGGAAGCGCGCTTCCTCCGCCGCTTCCAGCTCGGCGAAGTCGGCCTTCGCACAGCTCAGGGAGATCTCCTCGCCGGCGCTCGCCACCAGCTCGATCGGCACGAGCCGCGAGAGCCCCAGGTGGTGGGTCGGCTCCACGACCAGGTGGGTGAGCGAGCGAGCCACCGGATCGACCACGACGCGACTCAGCTTCCCGCACGCGCTGTCGCTGCACGCCACGTCCGCTCCGATCGTGTACTCGGCGGCGTCGCTCATGTGCGATAGCTCGTGGATCTGGGCACCTCAGCCAGCGTATCGCCTGCCGGACGAGCTCCGCTGAGGCTGCACGGCGACGCCCGCCGCGGGCGTTGGGCGCTGGCTACAGTCATTGGCGCTCGATGCGCCTCCGCTTTGCGTCCCTCCCCGTCGGCCTTTTCATCCTCCTTGCCCTGATCCTCGGTGGCTGCGGGTCATCTCCCACCTCGAGATCTGGCAACGGCGTGGCCGCCAAGACGCCCGCGGAGATCCTCTCCACCGCCAAAGCCGCCGCCGCCGCCGCAGCGAGCGTCCACGTTGCAGGCTCAATTGTCAGCGAAGGCAAGCCGATATCTCTTGATATGGAACTCGTTGGCCGCAACGAAGGCAAGGGAAGCGTCACGCTCGAGGGTCTCGAGATCAGGCTGATCGACGTCGATGGGGCGGTCTTCGTGAAAGGCAGCAAGGCCTTCTACACACGCGTCGCCGGCGCGAAGGCGGCGAACCTCCTTCAGGGCAAGTGGATCGAGGGCTCCGCGACGAAGGGGCCGCTCGCCTCGTTCGCGGCGCTGGCGGACCTCGACAAGGTGATCGACAGCACGCTCGCCGATCACGGCACGCTCTCGCGGGCTCCGCTCGCCGAGGCCCGCGGCGAACAGGCAGTCGGCGTGACCGACGCTACCCGGGACGGCACGCTCTACGTCGCCACCACCGGCGTGCCCTATCCGCTGGAGATCGTCAAGTCCTCCGCAGCCACCGGCGCGCGCGCCGGGACAGTTGTTTTCGACAGGTGGAACGAGCCGGTGTCCCTCGCGGCGCCGGCCCACTCGATCAGCCTCGCGCGGCTGAGCAGAACCCGCTGAAGCGCCTCTGACCATATGTCTATCCGCCTCAAATACCAGTCAAGCCCGCAGCGCCCACCGTCGAACCGTGACGTGGTCGACAGCGCATATCGGGGACCGGACAAGGACGCGAGAGTTCTCAGTGAATGGTGCAATACAAGCCAGCCTTCTTCGGCAACCCTCCGAGTCGGGGGGCGAGCGGGCGACTCCGGCAGGGCGATTCGTCGCGTGGATCGGTGCGTTCATGCGTAGGCAGCCGAACGCGGACCCAAACGCGGACGGCGGCTCCGGCAGGCGCCCGCCACGCCGGCGCGTAAAGCGTCGCCACCCCGTCATCGCCGTCATGCCGTGGGCGCTGGTCAGCCTCGCCGCAGTCATTGGCGCAATCGTCGCCGGCGCGTCGCTGCTCGTGGTCGTCTGCCTACTGGTGCTCGCCGCCGGGGCGATCGCGCTGGGGTGGCGTTTCGGGGAGAACGCCAAGGCCACCCTGGAAGAGGAGATCGAGCACCGCACGACCGAGCTCAAACGCGCACTCTCGGAGCTCGAGATCGCGCAGGCGGAGACCGTGCAGCGCCTCTCCATGGCGGTCGAGTTCCGCGACGAGGACACCGGCGCGCACATCGAGCGGATCGGGCGCTTCTCTGTGCTGCTGGCCGAACACATCGGCATGGACCCCGACTTCTGCGAGCGGCTCAAGCACGCCGCGCCGCTGCACGACGTCGGCAAGGTCGCGATCCCCGACGCGATCCTCCTGAAGCCCGGGCCGCTCACGCCGGAGGAGCGCGCGATCGTAGAGACCCACGCCGAGGAGGGACACCGCCTCGTGCGCGGCTCCTCCTCCTCGATCCTCGACATGGCGGCGACGATCGCCCTCAGCCACCAGGAGAAGTGGGACGGCACCGGCTACCCGCGGGGTCTGAAAGGCGAGGCGATCCCGATCGAGGGACGGATCGTGGCGGTCGCGGACGTGTTCGACGCGCTGACCAGCGACCGCGTCTACCGCAAGGCCTTCTCCGTGGAGGACGCCGTGCAGATGATGCGCGAACAGCGAGGGCGCCACTTCGACCCGGTGCTGCTCGACGCGTTCATGGAAGTGCTCGGCCGCACCGGACCGGACGCCCGCGAACAGCTTCGCTCCGACCCCGAGGCGCTCGTGGAGAGCTCGCTGGAGACGTTCGCCACGGCGCTTGAACGCGGCGACGCGGAGATGGCGGAGGGCGCGATCGCCACAGCGATCGAGGACGGCGTGACGCCCACCACGCTGCACGCGGAGGTCATCGGGCCGGCGCTGCGCCGCATCAACGTGCTCTCCGAAGCCGGACAGATCGACGCCGAGCGCGAGCACCGCGCGACGACGATCACCAGGCGCGTGCTGGCGACGCTCTACCGCTACATGACCGGCTCTACCGAGCCCACGCGCGAGCGCGTGCTGCTGGCCGGCGTGGAGGGCGACGAGCACACGCTTGGCCTGCAGATGGTCCACGACCAGCTCGCCGCCGCCGGCTTCCACACGATTTTCGACACCGACCTCTCCGCGCAACGGCTGCTGGAGATGGTCGACAGTCAGTGCCCCGACCTGGTCGTCGTCGGCGCCACCGCCGCAGGTGTCGGCGAATCCGTCGAGCTGGCACTGCGAGACCTGCGCTCCAACCGCCCCGACCTGCCGATCGTCCTCGGCGGCCCCGCCGTCGGCGGGAGCCTTCCCCGCGAGCGCGGCGGCATGCGCGTGCTCGAGCGCATCGACGAGTCCGTGGAAGCGGTCGAAGACCTGCTCGCCACCGCCGCGTCGACCGCGTCGGTATAGATTCCCTGCATGGCTCCCAACGCGATCGTCACCGGCGGCGCCGGCTTCATCGGCTCGCATCTCGTGGACGCCCTGCTCTCAGAGGGCTACGCGGTAACGGTGATCGACGACCTCTCCTCGGGTGACGCTGCGAGGGTCGCCTCGGAGGCGACGCTCGTTGAGCAGGACATCGTCGACTTCGACGCGCTGCAGGCGATCATCACGGAGGTCCAGCCGCGGGCGATCTTCCATCTCGCCGCCCAGTCCAGCGTCGTCGCCTCCGTCGAGAACCCTGGCCGCGACTGCGAAGTCAACGTGCGTGGGACGCTCAACGTGGTCGAGGTCGCCAAGGCCGGCAAGACGCCCGTCGTGTTCACGTCCACCGGCGGAGCGCTCTACGGCGACGATGCACCCATGCCGACGAACGAGCAGCGGATCCCCGAACCCCTGTCGCCGTACGGCGCGTCGAAGTGGGCCGGTGAGGCGTACGTGAAGACCTGGTCGCTGTCCTCGGACATCCCCCACGCGGTGTGCCGTCTGGGCAACGTCTACGGGCCGCGCCAGAGCCCCCACGGCGAGGCCGGCGTCGTGTCGATCTTCACCCACCACCTGTACACCGACAAAGCCCCCAAGCTCTTCGGGCACGGCACACCCACACGCGACTACGTGTACGTGGGAGACGTCGTCAGCGCCCTGCTGGCGGCGTCCGGGCGCTCGGGCACGTACAACATCGCCACCGGCGTGGAGACGGATGTGGCGACCGTGTGGAGCGAGCTGAGCAAGGCGGCCGGCAAGCAGATCGAGCCGGAGCTGGCCGACCTGCGCCCGGGCGAGCTCACGCACAGCTGTCTCGACAACTCCCTGGCCGAGCGCGAGCTGGGCTGGCGGCCAGAGGTCCCGATCTCAGAGGGGCTGAGGCGGACCTACGAGGCGCTCGTGGAGGAATTCCAGGCGCGGGGATAGGGCGGCCCGGCCGCTGGCGAGCCGGTAGCATCGGAGGGCGATCGAAGCACGATCAGCGGCGAGATAGCTCAGTTGGTAGAGCACACGACTGAAAATCGTGGTGTCCCGGGTTCGAATCCCGGTCTCGCCATCTCGCTTTTGCCTGCTGGCGGGCGCTTTCTTGGGTGTCCGGATCTCGCTCCTGCGACGCTGCATCTGGCGTTTTTGATTCCGGGACCTTTTCGGTACCCTCCTCGCCGGGGTCAGCTCACGACGACGGTCTTGGTGACGGTGTCGGCCCCTTTCGCCACGATGGTGAGCTTCGCCGTGAGGTGATGCTTGGCGGCGTGAGCGACGAGTCGCCTACCTGTCGATGTCAATTGCAAATGGATCGTCTCGTCCTTGCCGGCTGGGAGCGAGAACGACGCGCTGGCCAGGATGACTGTCTTCATGTGCCGGATCACCCTTCTGTGCTTGCGATGCCTAACGACAATCTCCTCGGTCAGCTCCACCTCACCTGAGCACGGCGCCGTCCTGCAGCCAACCTCGACGGCTGCCACGCCCCTAGACACGACGACCTTCGATGTGTTTGAGCTCAGTGCAGGACGCACGGCGATCACGCTCGTGGTCAGCTGGTAGGGCCCATCATGACCTTCATAGCCACAGGCTGGTCCGACGACGATCAGCCAGGTACCGGACTTCGACGCCGCGAACGACAGTCCGTTCTCGAGAGATGCCGACTGTGCTAGAGCGATCGGTGCCACTCCCAGGAGTGTCGGTTCGCTTACTCCCGGGGGTATGGCCTCGAGCTGGAAGTCGCTCGCAGGAGCCTCGGTCTGACCCTTGAGGAGCACTTTGTCACCAGCCGTCAGGTTGAGCGTCCACAGCTCCTCGTCTTTGGTGCAGGCAGAGACCGCGGCAAGGCTGTGGGGGATCGCCGCATCGGCGGCGGTGTTGCCAGAGACCGTGACGCCGGAGCTCAGCAGCGGCGCGGTCGCGATCGTGTTGCCGCCGCCTGTCCCGGCGACGAAGGTGGGTGGAGTTACGGTGGCGGCGAACTGGTATGGGCCGTCGTGGCCTTCAAAGCCGCAGGCTGGCCCGACGACGATTAGCCAGGTTCCCGTTCGGGCTGCGGCGAACGACAACCCGTTGCTCAGCGATCCCGACTGCACGCCCGCTACAGGCGCGACCCCGAGCAGGGTGGGTTCGCTTGTCCCCGGCGGTATGGCCTGGACCTGAAAGTCGCTCGCGGGAGCCTCGGTTTGGCCGTTGAGTAGTACTTTTTCGCCTGCTACGAGGTTCAGTGTCCACAGCTCCTCGTCTTGCGTGCAGGTTGGGAGCGATTCAAGGGTGTGTGAAATGGCTGAGTCTGCGGCGGTGTTGCCGGATGTGGTCCTCCCGGGCGCTAGTGCGACGGCGCTAGCGATCGTGTTGCCGCCGCCTGTCCCGGCGACGAAGGTTGGTGGAGTTACGGTGGCGGCGAACTGGTATGGGCCGTCGTGGCCTTCAAAGCCGCAGGCTGGCCCGACGACGATTAGCCAGGTTCCC
>DATBZG010000244.1:0-31227 GCA_036513335.1 Solirubrobacteraceae bacterium
GCGACGCAGGCGAACCTGCGCACGCTGCGCGAGCGCGGTGTGATCGTCGTCGAGCCCGACGTCGGGCGGCTCGCGTCGCTCGGGGAGGAGGGGGTAGGCCGCCTCGCGGAGCCCGCGCGGATCCTCGCCGCGTGCGTTCAGGCGCTCGCAGGAGCCGGAGCCGGGGCCGGGGCCGAAGGCGCTGCGGCTGAGGATCGCTCCAACGGCCGGGCGCAGAGCATGCGTGGCCTGAAGGTGCTCGTCACCGCGGGCGGCACGCGCGAGCCGATCGACAGCGTCCGCTACGTCGGCAACAGCTCCTCCGGGCGCATGGGCTTCGCGCTCGCACAGGCCGCCAGCGAACGCGGCGCGCAGGTGACGCTGGTCGCTGCCAACGTCGCACTCGCCACGCCGCCCGGCGTCGTCCGTCGCGAGGTCGTCACAGCAGCCGAGCTCGACGCCGCCTGCCGGCAGGAGTTCCCCGACTGCGACGTGCTGCTGATGAGCGCGGCGGTCGCCGACTTCGCACCTGCCGAGCCCGCCGAGGGCAAGCTCAAGAAGTCAGACCGTGAGCGCCTCGAGCTCGTGCTCGAGCCAACCGCTGACGTACTCGTGGGCCTCTCCGCCCGCCGCAGCGACGGCCAGACGCTCGTCGGCTTCGCCGCCGAGCACGGCGAGCGTGCGGTGGAGATCGCGCGCGGCAAGCTCACCGCGAAGGGCCTCGATGCGCTCGTCGTCAACGACATCTCACGCGATGACATCGGCTTCGACGTGGACGCCAACGAGGTCACGATCCTCACCGCCGAGCGCTCCGAGAACGGACAGCCGATCGCGGAGCATCACGTGCCGCGCGCGAGCAAGGCACAGGTCGCCGGTGCGATCCTCGATGCGGTAGGGAGCCTCCGGGCCAGTCGTTAAAATGCCGGCGATGGACAGCGTGTACGACCTCTATCAGCGGGGATGCGCGCTGCTCGACCACGGCGATCACCTGGCCGCGATCGTGCCGCTCAGCAAGGCCCGCGACCTGGAGCCCGACAAGGCCTCCATCCGCGAGGCGCTCGGACGCGCGCTGTTTCACGCGCAGCGCTACGAAGGCGCCGCCGAGGAGTTCCAGGCCGTCGCCGCGCGCACGCCCACGAACGACTACGCGTTGTTCTGTCTCGGCCGCGCGATGCAGCTGCTCGGCCGACATCGCGAGGCCTGCAAGCCCCTCGCACTGGCCTGCTCACTTGCACCCGAGCGGGCCGATTACCGCCTCTACCGCGAACGTGCGAGGCGTGACGCCGAGCGTGCTTGAGCGGGCCCCGCGGTAGTGCACCACTGCTATCCTCGGACCTAGAGCTTTCGTGCCGTCGCGCAGGCGCCGGTTAGTCGTACCGAGAGTGGGCGCCCGCCCGCTTTTTTTGCGTAAGGAGTGAGTTGATGACCCCGCTGCAGACAGACATAGAGAGGCGTCTGGCCGAGACCGAGCCAGACATCGAGGTTCTCCTGGCCGAGATTTCCGGCGGTCGCTGCCTGCGCGTGTTCATCGATCACCCCGATGGCGTCACGCTCGAGATGTGCGAGCGCGTGACGATGCTGTTGAACGATCTCCGCGAGCGTTACTCGCTCGAGGTCTCCTCGCCCGGCAGTGAGCGTCCGCTCACCAAGCCGGCGCACTTCCGCCGTTTCGTTGGACGCAGGGCACGCGTGCGCACGCGTCATCCGCGACCGCTCGCGCCGCTTGGCGACGGCGAACGCGCCGGTGGAGGATCTGCTCGAGCGGTGCAAAGCTTCACGGGGGAGCTGGTGGGGGCATCAGAGGACGAGGTCACGCTGGCGGCCGACGGGGGCGTCATCGCGATCCCGTACTCGGAGATCCGTCGTTCCAACCTGATCGGGGAGTAGAGCAAGCCATGTCACGCGAAATCCTTGAGGCAATGCACGCGCTCGCGCGGGAGAAGGGCATCGAGCCCGAGAAGCTGATGATCGCGCTCGAGGACGCGCTGCTGTCCGCCTACAAGAAGCAGCCCGGCTCTGCCAAGTACGCACGCGTGGAAATGGACCGCGAGACGGCCGACTTCCGCGTCATCGAACTGAAAATCCCGGAGCGCCTGGAGGCGCACCTGATCGTCGAGACGATCGACGAGGAAACCACGATCGACCCCGAGACGGGGGAGATGCGCGAACCCGAGGAACCGGAAATCGACCCGAAGAAGTTCGCCGAATACCGCGATCAGATCGAGGAGGAAGACGTCACGCCAGACGACTTCGGCCGGATCGCCGCGCAGACCGCCAAGCAGGTGATCCTGCAGCGCATCCGCGAGGCCGAGCGCGACATGATGTACGAGGAGTACCGCGACCGCGTCGGCGAGCTGATCACCGGGATCGTGCAGCAGTCGGACTCCCGCTACACGCTCGTGCAGCTGCGCGAACGCGTAGAGGCGCTCCTGCCCAAGTCAGAGCAGGTCGAGGGAGAGCGCTACGACCACTCCCAGCGGATCAAGGCCGTGATCAAGGAGGTCTCGCCGTCCACCAAGGGACCCGCGATCATCGTCTCCCGGCGAGACCCCGAGCTGATCAAGAAGCTGTTCGAGCTGGAGGTGCCGGAGATCGCCGACGGGCTGGTCGAGATCGCCAACGTCGCCCGTGAGCCCGGCTACCGCTCGAAGATCGCCGTCGTCTCGCACGCCGACGGCGTCGATCCCGTCGGCGCCTGCGTCGGCCCGCGCGGATCGCGCGTGCGCATGGTCGTCTCCGAGCTGCGGGGCGAGAAGATCGACATCATCCCCTTCAACGACGAGCCTGCGCGCTTCGTCGCCAAGGCCCTCTCGCCCGCCCGCGTGCGCGAGGTGCTCGTCGACGACGACGCCAAGCAGGCGACCGTGATCGTGCCCGACGACCAGCTCTCGCTGGCGATCGGACGCGAAGGCCAGAACGCGCGCCTGGCCGCGCGCCTGACGGGCTGGCGCGTGGACATCCGCTCGGAGACCGAGTTCGCCGCCGAGGAGGCCGAGCACGGCTACGAGGAGGAGGAGGTGCAGGGCCGCTGCGCCGCAGTTCTCTCCAACGGCCGTCGCTGCCCGAACGCATCACTACCGAACTCGCGCTACTGCGGCATTGAAAGCCACCAGGCGCTCGCCCACATCGACAGCGACAACGTCGCCGACCTCGCATCCGAGGGCGCTGAAGTTGATGCTGCCGTGGAGCCCGAGGAGCAGGCGCCGCAGGAGCAACCAGCGCAGGAGGCGCCCGAGGCCGCGGTCGAGCAGGTCGACGTGGTCGGGGAGCAGGCGACATAGACCGTCACGTGCCCCGGCGCCGCTGTGTCGGCTGCGGGCGAATCGCACCGAAGTCCGAGCTGCTGCGCATCGCTGTCGCGCCTGTCGACGCGCTCGCTGCGCCGCGGCTTGCCGTCGCTGACCGTGACGCGAGGATGCCCGGTCGCGGCGCCTACCTCTGTATGGGCGGCGAGTGCTCCGGCGTGCCGGCGGGCGAGTGCTTCGCGAGCGCCACGCGCCGCGGCGGTCTCGCGCGTGCGCTGCGCTGCTCGGTAACAGTGGACCCCAAGCTCCTAGAATTGGTGAATTGATGAGCAAGAAGCGTGTACACGAACTGGCCAAGGAGCACGGGCTCTCCAGCAAGGAGCTGCTCGACAAGCTCAAGGCCGCCGGCATCGATGCCAAGGCCGCCGCCTCCTCGGTCGACGAGGCCGCTGCGCTGAAGGCGATCGCCGGCGCCGGCGCGCCCGCGCCTGCCAGCAGCAACGGTGCCCCGCCCGCCTCCCAGCCGCTCGCCACGGCGTCCACTCCCGCGGCTGTCAAGCCCGTACCTGCCGCTGCTCCGGCGCCGATGCCCGCGACGACAGCGACGGCGACCCCCGCTGCTGCGCCTGCAGGCAGCGCCGCGACGCCCGCGCCTGCGGCTGCGCCCCCGCGTCCCGCCGCACCCGTCGCGGGCGCACCGTCCCCGGCTGCAGGTGCTCCTGTGGCGGCCGCTCCCGCGGCGACCACGCCCGCTGCTGCCGCCGCCGCGGCCGCGGCTGAGCGCGTGAGGCCAACGCGCGACTCTCGCACGGGCGAGCGCACCCCCGGCGACATCGGTCCCGGCGGTCGCAGGCGCGTGGTGATCGACTCCCAGGCCTCACGCCGTCAGCAGGGCGGTCCGTCCAACCAGCCGCAGCGTCGCCCGCGGCGCGGACGGCGCAGGCGCGGCACCTACGACGAGACGATCGCCCCGATCGA
The DNA here is from genome assembly GCA_036513335.1 of Solirubrobacteraceae bacterium. GTDB lineage: Bacteria > Actinomycetota > Thermoleophilia > Solirubrobacterales > Solirubrobacteraceae > Palsa-744. Next base: position 4,203 of record DATBZG010000244.1, read on the forward strand.
CACCGCCGCGATGGAGGCCACCGACCTGATCCGCGTCAACTCCGGCTCGACCGTCAAGGACGTCGCGGAGTACCTGGGGGTCGCGGTTCCCGAGGTGATCAAGAAGCTGATGTCGCTCGGTGAGATGGCGACGCTCACGCAGACGCTCTCCGACGACGCCATCCAGGTGATCGCGGACGAGTTCGACAAGCAGATCGAGATCGTCCATGCCGCCGACGACGTCGAGGTCGAGCCTGTCTACGAGGACGCCGAGGAGGACCTGATCGAGCGCCCGCCGGTGGTCACGATCATGGGCCACGTCGATCACGGCAAGACATCGCTGCTCGACGCGATCCGCGAGACCGAGGTTGTCGCCGGTGAGGCCGGCGGCATCACCCAGCACATCGGCGCATACCAGGTGCGCCACGCCGGCAAAGAGATCACCTTCCTCGACACGCCGGGCCACGAGGCGTTCACCGCGATGCGTGCCCGCGGCGCGAAAGTCACGGATCTGGCGGTGATCGTGGTCGCCGCCGACGACGGCGTCAAGCCTCAGACCGAGGAGGCAATCGACCACGCCAAGGCGGCTGAAGTGCCGATCATCGTGGCGGTCAACAAGATCGACAAGGAGGGCGCACAGCCAGAGCGTGTGCGCACCGAGATGACGCAGCGCGGTCTGCAGCCATCTGAGTGGGGAGGAGACACCGAGTTCGTCGACGTCAGCGCCAAGACGCACGTCGGCCTGGACACGCTGCTGGAGACGATCCAGGTCGTCACCGACCTTGAGGAGCTGAAGGCCAACGCCGGTGCCGAGGCATCCGGCGCGGTGATCGAGTCCAAGCTCGATCCCGGACGCGGGCCGGTCGTCACGATCCTGATCCAGCGCGGCACGCTGCGCGTCGGCGACGCGCTCGTCGCGGGCGCGCACTTCGGTCGTGTCCGTGCGATGCACGACTTCACAGGCGTCAAACTCAAGCGCGGGATGCCCGGCCAGCCGGTCGAGGTGCTCGGCTTCGACGGCGTGCCCGAGGCCGGCGAGCACGTGCGCGTGGTCGAGAACGAGCGTCGTGCGCGCCAGCTCGCAGGCGAGCGCGCCAACCGTCTGAAGACCGAGGCGCTGGCGCGGCGCTCGGGTCGCAAGGTCTCCCTCGAGGACGTCTTCAAGCTCGCGCAGGAGGGCACCGTCAAGGAGCTCGGCCTGCTGATCAAGGCCGACGTCGCGGGCTCGCTGGAGGCGATCGAGGACGAGATCGCCAAGCTGCCCCAGCAGGAGGTCAAGGTCAACATCATCCACCGCGCCGTGGGTGGGATTAACGAGTCCGACGTGATGCTCGCTGCTGCCTCCGACGGCGTGATCCTCGCCTTCAACGTGCGCCCGGTCGGCGACGCGCGTCACGTCGCCGAGCGCGAGGGCGTCGAGATCCGCTCCTACTCGGTCATCTACCGCGCGATCGATGAGCTACGCGCGGCGATGCAGGGCATGCTCGCTCCCGAAGAGGTCGAGACTCCGCTCGGCCAAGCCGAGGTGCGCCAGCTGTTCAAAGCCTCTCGCATCGGCACGATTGCCGGCTCGTTCGTCACCGAGGGCAAAGTCACGCGTGGCGCACGAGTGCGCATCGTGCGCGAGGGCACCGTCATCTACGACACCACGATCGAGAGCCTGCGCCGCTTCAACGAGGACGTGCGCGAGGTCGCGAGCGGCTTCGAGTGCGGCATCGTGCTGACCAACTTCCAGGATCTGCGCGAGGGCGACGTGCTCGAGACCTACGAGACACGACAGGTGGAGCGCGAGCTCTCTTCCTGATCCTCGCGTCTCAGGTGTGTTGCAGGGACACGGTGCTCGGCGCGGAATGGGAGGGATAGGATGGCCTCAGGACGGATGCGTCGGGTCGATGAGGCGATCCGCCAGGTGATCGGCGATGCCGTTGCAGGTGATCTCAAGGACCCCAGGGTGGGATTCGTAACCGTGACCGATGTCAGGACCAGCCCAGACCTAAGCCACGCGCGCGTGTACGTGAGCGTTCTCAGCCTCGACCCACGCGCGGGTGTGGTTTCGACGCCCGAGGAGCGCGAGACGACGCTGGACGGCCTGAACAGCGCGCACGGGTTCCTGCAGGCACGCATCGCTGGGGAGCTGCACCTGAAGCGCACGCCCACGCTCGAGTTCGCCTACGACGACACCACCGACCGCGCGATGCGCGTGGAGGAGCTGATCGACGAGATGGAGGAGCAATGAGTGAGCTGGCCTCTGCCGAGAGCCCGCGCGAGCAGGTGATCGCCCACCTCCGCGACGACGAGCGCTTCGTGCTCGCCACCCACGAGAATCCCGACGGCGACGCGCTCGGCTCGCTGCTGGCGATGCAGGGTCTGCTCACGGCGCTCGGCAAGGACTCTGCGATGTTCATCTCGCCGCACGATCTGCCGTTGCCGCGTGAGTATCGCTTCCTGTCACTAGACGGTCTCATCCAGCTACCGCTCGCCGACGTCGCCGAGCGTACCGTCGTGTTCCTCGACTGCGGCAACATCGACCGCAACTCCGCGAGCGTGCTGCGCGACGGCGCGCACCTGCTCAACATCGACCACCACCACGACAACACCCGCTTCGGCACCCTCAACTACGTCGTGCCCCACGCGTCGTGCACCGCCGAGATCGTGTGGGACCTGATGCACGGGCTCGGCGTGCGCCCGACGCCCAGCGTCGCCGAGGCCCTGTACATCGGGCTGATCACTGACACAGGGCGCTTCATGTACGAGAACACGGGCCCGCGCGCACACGTGATGGCGGCGGAGCTGATCGAGGCAGGCGTTGACGTGCCTGGCGTCTACCGCAAGCTCTACGAGGATGTCCCCGCCGGCAAGCTCGTGCTGCTGGGCCTCGCGCTCGGGCAGATCCAACGCTTCGACGCTGGCGAGCTGGCGATCGTCGCGCTCAGCGCTGAGGACTTCGAGCGCTCAGACGCGGAGGAGAGCTACTCGGAGGGCATCATCGACCAGCTCCGCGCGCTGCAGGGCACGAAGGTGGCGGTGCTCGTGCGCGAGCTCTCAAGCGGCGAGCGCAAGGGCCAGCACAAAGTCTCGCTGCGCGCCACCGGCGATGACGTGGACGTGTCTGTGATCGCTCGCGCCCAGGGCGGAGGAGGACACCGTCGCGCCGCCGGCTTCTCGACCACGCTCGAGGGCCAGGAGCTGATCGCGTTCCTGCGTGAGGCGCTCGCCGAGCAGCTGCACCCCTCATCAGACGGGCACGCGGCCGCCACGCTCGCCTGAGCGTCGGCGCCGTAGCCGATGGCGTGCAGGGGGTCTCCGTGGACGGCGTTCTGTTGATCGACAAGCCCGCTGGGATGAGCTCCCACGACGTTGTCGCCGCCGTGCGTCGGTCACTCCCACGCGCGCCCGGTGAGCGGGTCCCGCGAGTGGGGCACGCCGGCACCCTGGACCCGTTTGCCACGGGTCTCCTGCTCGTGCTCGTGGGAAAGGCGACCAAATCCCAGAACGCGATGATGGCTCTGCCAAAGCGTTACGAGACCGTGGCGCAACTCGGTGCGCTCTCCAGCACCGGGGACACCGAGGGAGAGATCACCCTCAGCGGGCGCCTGCCGCCCGATCCTCCTGAGCTCCCGACGGGCGAGGTGCGCCAGCGTCCCCCGATCTACTCCGCGGTGAAGATCGACGGCGAGCGCGCCTACAAGCGTGCGCGCCGTGGCGAGAGCTTCCAGATGCCCGAGCGCGTCGTCACCGTCAGCCGCTTCGAGCAGCTCTGGCGCGATCCGAACGTGCCCGCCGGCGTCGCGCCGCCGGGTGCCCCCCCGCGCGCGGCCTTTGCGATCGAGTGCAGCTCCGGCACGTACGTGCGCTCGCTGATCGCCGACCTCGGCGACGCCTACTGCCTCGAGCTGCGGCGCACAGCCATCGGCCCGTTCGCGGTCGAGGACGCCGTCGGGCTGCCGGCCCGCGGGAGCACCTGGGAGCAACCACCACTGATCGCGCTGGATCGCGCGCTCGAGCTCGCCGGCGGGGCACGCCCGCCCGGCGCCGGCGCGCAATAGGCTTCGTGGCCGTGAAGATCACTCGCCTGCCCGACGTGGAGCGTGGAATCGAGCGCACGGTGGCGGTGGGCACCTTTGACGGCGTGCACCTCGGCCACCGCGAGGTGATCAAAGGCTCGGGCAGCGTGCTCACGTTCGACCCGCACCCGGTCTCCGTGGTGTCCCCGCAGCACACGCCCAAGCTGCTGACGACGCTCAGACGCAAGGCGGAGCTGGTCTGCGAGCTCGGCGTCAGTGAGCTGATCGTGATCCCGTTCGATGAGGGGTTCGCCGCCTGCTCGGCGGCGGAATTCATCGACGACGTGCTCGTAGGGGCGCTCGGGGCCACGGAGGTCGCGATCGGCGAGAACTTCCGCTTCGGCCACAGGGCGCAGGGTGACTCGGCGCTCCTCTCGGCCGACGAACGCTTTCGCACGGTCGTGCACCCGCTGCTAGAGGTGGACGGCGAGGTCGTCTCCTCGAGCCACATCCGGGGTCTGCTGCTCGCCGGTGAGGTCGCCGAGGCGGGGCGGCTGCTCGGTGCGAGCTTCGAGCTCAGCGGGACGGTCGTGCATGGCGACGAGCGCGGGCGCGAGCTCGGCTTCCCCACGGCCAACCTCGTGCCCGACGAGACACTCGCCTGCCCCGGCCACGGCGTCTACGCGTGCATTGCGCAGAGCGACTCCTTCGGGCCGGGTCCGGCCGCCGTCAGCATCGGCGTCCGGCCGACGTTCAACACCGGACGTGGCGAGCTGATCGAGGCCTACATCCTCGACTTCCAGGGCGATCTCTATGGCGGCGAACTGCGTCTGCGCTTCCTCCAGCGCCTACGCGGTGAGCGACGCTTCAACAGCGCCGAGGCGCTCGTCGAGCAGATGCATCGCGACGTGCAGCTCACGCGCGAGATCGCCGGGTAGCGACCGGCGTCTGCTACCGTGCCTGCGCTATGCCAGCAATCACAACAGAGCGCAAGCGCGAGCTCGCCGCCAAGTTCGGTTCCGGCGAGAGCGACATGGGCAACACCAAGGTGCAGATCGCGCTGCTGACCGAGCGCATCAACCACCTGACCGAACACCTGCGTGCCCAGGACAAGGACCACAGCTCCCGCCGCGGCCTGCTGATGCTCGTCGGACGTCGCCGGCGCTTCCTCGCATACCTGCAGCGTCGCGACCTCGAGGGCTACCGGGCCCTCATCAAAGAGCTAGGCCTGCGTAGATAGCGGGATGGCGGTCGTCGCTCCCGGGACTGCGGCTCCGAGCTTCACGCTCGCCCGCGCCGACGGAGAGAGCTTCACCGAGCAGGACCTGCAGGGCCGCACGAGCGTGCTCGTCTTCTACCCGTTCGCGTTCAGCCCCGTGTGTACGGATCAGCTACAGCTTTACGAGCCGCTGCGCGGCGAGCTCGAGGCGCGGGGGGACGCGCTGTATGGCGTCTCGTGCGACTCCACGTGGTCGCAGAGCGCCTTCAAGGAGAAGCTGGGCGTTGGCAGCGAGCAGCTGTCGGACTTCGAGCCCAAGGGCGTCGCGTGCGCGGCTTTCGGGGTCCTTCACCCCGGAGGCTTTCCGCAGAGGGCGCTCGTGATCACGGGCCCCGACGGGGTCGTCCGCTGGAGCTACGAGGCCGACTCGCCTGGCAATCTGCCCGCCGTCGAGCTGCTCCGCGAAGGCCTCGCTACAGCGGGCTCCTAGAGCTGCCAGCAACGTCAGTCCGCTAAGCTCGGTCCGTTCGGGAAAAGAGAAAATGAAACGGACCGCCGACCGACGGGCGGAACATGAAAGGCAGTGAATATGAGTAGTGATGCCGTTACACGGGTTTCCGTGGAGATTGCCGGCAGCGAGATCTCGTTTGAGACCGGCAGGATGGCCAAGCAGGCCTCCGGCGCAGTTGTTGTCCGCCAGGGCGACACGATGGTCCTCTGTACCGCGGTGGCAGGCAGCCTCCGCGATGTCGACTTCCTCCCGCTGACGGTGGACGTCGAGGAGCGCATGTACGCCTCGGGAAAAATCCCAGGCTCCTTCTTCAAGCGTGAGGGTCGCCCCGGCGAGAAGGGCACTCTGACTGCGCGCATGATCGACCGCCCGATCCGCCCGCTGTTCCCCAAGGAATGGCGCTATGACACGCAGCTCGTGGCGATCCCGCTGTCGATTGACCACGTTCACCCCTATGACATCCTCGCGATGAACGGCGCCTCGACGGCGCTGATGATCTCCGACATCCCGCTACCGACGCCCGTCGGCGCTGTGCGAATCGGCAAGATCGACGGCAACTTCGTCGTCAACCCCAACGAGGCGGACATGCTTCCCGACGCCGATACGCCTTCGGATCTCGATCTGATCGTCGCCGGCACCGAGGACGCGATCCTGATGGTCGAGGCGGGCGCAAACGAGATCCCCGAGGCCGAGATCCTCGACGCGCTCGACATCGCCCACGCGGAGATCAAGAAGATCTGCGCGCTGCAGCGCGAGCTCGCCGCGAAGGTCGGCAAGGAGAAGAAAGTCTTCGAGGCGATTCAGGTCGACCCGCAGATCCTCGACGCGATCCGCGCCTCGCACGGCGCGGCACTCGAGGACGCGACGCAGGTCGAGGACAAGCTCGACCGCCAGGACGCGACAAAGGCCGTCGAGACGGCGATCCTCGAGCAGTACGCCACACCCGCTCCCGAGGGCGCATCCGAGGAGCAGGTCAAGGACGCCAAGAAGCTCCGCAGCGCGGTGCAGATGGCCTTCGACAAGCTCGAGAAGTCGATCATCCGCGAGCGCATCGCCGTCCACAAGAAGCGTCCCGACGGCCGCGGCGAGAACGAGATCCGCGACATCACGATCGAAGTCGGGGTCACGCCTCGCACGCACGGCTCGGCGCTGTTCACGCGCGGGCAGACGCAGGCACTGAGCGTCGTTGCGATGGGCACGCTGAAGGAGGAGATGCGTCTCGACACGCTCGGTCTCGAGACGAAAAAGTACTACTGGCACCACTACAACTTCCCGCCGTTCTCAGTCGGGGAGGCGGGGCGCATGGGTGGCGTGAAGCGCCGCGACATCGGTCACGGCGCGCTCGCCGAGCGCGCACTCGCACCGATGGTGCCCTCGATCGAGGACTTCCCCTACTCGATTCGCGTCGTGTCGGACATCCTCGAGTCAAACGGCTCCTCGTCGATGGCCTCGGTGTGTGGTTCCTCGCTGTCGTTGATGGACGCGGGTGTGCCGATCAAGCGTCCCGTGGCCGGAATCGCGATGGGGCTGATCAAGGAGGGCGATGACTACATCGTCCTGACCGACATCGCGGGTGTCGAGGATCACCTCGGCGACATGGACTTCAAGGTCGCCGGCACCGAGCGCGGCATCACCGCGCTGCAGATGGACATCAAGATCACGGGCGTCACCTTCGACATTCTGCGCGACGCTCTTACGCAGGCCAAAGAGGCGCGCACGTTCATCCTCGGCAAGATGGCCGACGTCATCAAGACCCCGCGCGAGCAGCTCAGCCAGTTCGCTCCGCGGATCCAGACGATCCAGATCGATCCTTCGCAGATCGGCCTGCTGATCGGCAAGGGCGGCGAAACGATCCGCGGCCTGGCCGACGAGTTCGAATCGCAGATCGACGTCAACGACGACGGCCAGGTGCTGATCTACTCGGCCAACGGTGAGCTGGGCGACGCGCTCGTGGAGCGCGTGCGGATGATGATGAAGGAGGTCGAGGTTGGCGACGAGTACGTCGGAAAGGTCGTCAAGACGACCACGTTCGGCGCTTTCATCGAGCTCGCCAAGGGCACCGATGGTCTCCTGCACATCTCCAACGTCTCGCCCGGCAAACGCGTTGACAGCGTCGAGGACGTCCTCAACAAGGGCGATGAGGTCAACGTGCGCGTGGTCGAGGTCGACCGCGAGCGTGGCCGCATCGGCCTACGTCTGACCGAGGACCCAGACATCGCCGGCAAGTCCGTTGAGGAGCTCGCCGGCGTGGGGACCGGTGGCGGCGGCGGTGGAAACCGGGGCCCCCGAGAGGGCGGCCGTCCGTCGAGCAACGGTCGCGAGCGCTCGGACCGCGGCAGGCGGCGTGAGGGCGAGCGCGGCTCCGGTCGTCCGCGCCACGGTCGCGAGCGCGACTAAGCCTCGTGCCGCGCTGGTGAGCGATGAGCACCAGATAACCACGCTCGAATCGGGCGTGCGGGTCGTCACCGAACGCATACCAAGCGTGCGTTCGGTGGCGCTCGGCTTCTGGATCGCCACCGGCTCGGTCGACGAGCACGAGGACCAGGCAGGGATCTCGCACCTGCTCGAGCACATGCTGTTTCGCGGCACCGAGCACTACGGCTCGCAGGAGATCGATCAGATCTTCGACTCGATGGGCGCGGAGATCAACGCCGGCACCGACAAGGAAGCAACCTCGCTCTACACGCGCGTGCTCGATCGTCACCTCGAGCACGCCTTCGAAGTGATGAGCGACATGGTCTGGCAGCCGCGCTTCGGCGAGCTCGACGCCGAGCGTGAGGTCGTCCTCGAGGAGATCGCGATGTACGAAGACGATCCCCAGGACCGCGTCTTCGACCTGCTCGGCAAGGCTGTCTTCGGCGCGCATCCGCTGGGGCGGGCGGTGATCGGCTCAGCGGAGGTCGTGGGGGCGGTCACGCGCGATCAGCTCGTCGAGTTCCACGCCGAGCGCTACCAGCCTCACAGCGTCGTGATTGCGGCCGCTGGCTCGGTCGAGCACGAGGCGGTCGTGCAGATGGCGCGCGCGGCCGAGAGCATGCGCGCGATGCTTGCCGGTGAGGCGCAGGCGCCGCCGGCCAACGGCCGCGCGTCGGGCGTGCACCCGCCCAACCCAGTCACCGCGCCGCCTGATTTCGCCAGACGCGCGCGCTTCCTGCAGAAAGACACCGAGCAGTACCACGTCTGCCTCGGCGGCGCGGGCATCGCCCGTGAGGACGAGCGGCGCTTCGCGCTGCGGGTGCTCGAGGGAGTGCTCGGCGGCACCTCCTCCTCGCGCCTGTTCCAGGAGGTACGCGAGCGCCGTGGCCTCGCGTACTCGGTGTTCTGCTTCTCGAGCCTGTACGCCCACACCGGCGATGTGGGCCTGTACGTGGGAACACGCCCTGACAACATCCGCGAGGCGATGTCCGTCGTCGCCGCCGAGCTCGAGCGGTGTGTGCAGGATCCGGCCAGCGACGAGGAGCTCGTGCGATCGCGCGAGAACCTCAAGGGACGTGTCGTGCTGGGAATGGAGTCGACCGGGGCGCGCATGAGCCGGCTGGGCTCCTCGGTGCTCAACGAGCTGCCGATCCTTTCGGTCAACGAGATGATCGAGCGGATCGACTCCGTGGAGATCGATCAGATCCGCGCGCTCGCCGCTGGGCTGTTCACGCCGAGCGGGCTCTCGGCGGCCGGCGTCGGGCCGAGCGAGGCTGAGTTCCTGGCCGCGATCGAGCCGCTCGGGGTCGCCACCGGGACGCCGCGATGATCAAGGTCGCCGTCGCCGGCGCGGCCGGGCGCATGGGCCAGATCGTCTGCGAAGCCGTTGAGGGCGCGCCCGACATGGAGCTTGTCGGGCGGGTGGACCCGCTGCTGAACACCTCCCTGGAGGAGATCCTCGATCAGGCGGAGGTCATGGTCGACTTCACGACGCCAGACACCGCCCTGCAGAACGCTCTCACCTGTCTGGGCGCCGGAGTTCACGTCGTGATCGGCACCACCGGGTTCGACGCGGCGCCGTTGCAGGCCGAGCTCTCCGACTCGACGCGCCCCTCCGCCAATGTGCTGATCGCGCCGAACTTCGCGATCGGCGCGGTGCTGATGATGCGCTTCGCCGCCCTCGCCGCGCCGCACATGGCCAAGGCGGAGATCATCGAGCTGCATCACGACGGCAAGCTCGACGCCCCCAGCGGCACGGCCAAGCGAACGGCGGAGCTGATGGCGCAGGCCAGCGGCGGGGAGGAGCCGGCAATCCACTCGGTGCGCCTGCCCGGGCTCGTCGCCAACCAGGAGGTGATCCTCGGCGATCTGGGCCAGACGCTGACGATCCGCCACGACACGATCAACCGCGAGTCCTTCATGCCTGGCGTACTGCTCGCCGTGCGCCGCGTGGGCGCGCTCGAGCGCTCCGTGCTGGTGGGGCTGGAGAACCTCCTGTTCTGAGCCAGCGCGGGCGTGGAATACTGCAACGCATGAACCTCGGCGCGATCCTCACCGCGATGGTCACCCCCTTTGACGCCGACGGGAGGGTCGACGACGACTCCTTCGTCGCGATGATGCGCCACCTCGCCGAGAACGGCTCCGACGGCCTGGTCGTCGCAGGCACCACCGGTGAGGCCTCCACGATGACCGAGGATGAGCAGCTTGGGCTGATTGGCCTCGCGGTCGCCGAGCGCCCGGCCGGCACCACGATCGTGGCGGGGACGGGAACCAACGACACGCGCCAAGCGGTGCACCTGACCGAACGCGCCACCGAGCTCGGGGTCGACGCCACATTGTCGGTGACGCCCTACTACAACCGGCCCAGCCCGCTTGGCCTCAAGCGCCACTACGAAGCCGTCGCCGCGGCCACCGACAAACCGGTCCTGCTCTACAACATCCCCTCGCGCACCGGCACGAACATGCCGCCGGAGCTCCTCGCGGAGCTCGCGCAGATCGAGGGGATCGACGGCGTCAAGCAGTCGAACCCGGACGAGCTGCGGCTGATCGACGGGCTGACCGTGTACACCGGCGATGACGGCGATTTTGCCCGTGCCCTCGACATCGGTGCCGCCGGCGTGATCTCGGTCGCTAGCCACATCGTCGGAAACGAGATGCGCCAGATGGTCGATGAACCAGAGCATCGCGCCGAGCTCGACAGGTCGCTGCGCGACGTGTACGAGACGCTGTTCCTGACGTCCAACCCGACGTGCACGAAGGCGGCGCTGAACCTTCTCGGCCACGACGTCGGCGGCCTGCGCCTGCCGCTCGTCCCCGCGACAGCCGAGGAGACCGCGGCGGTCCGCGAGATGCTCGAGCGCCACGGCCTGCTGTCGGTCGAAGCCGCACGCACGCACGCGTGAGCTCCTCGCTGCGAGTACTGCCCCTCGGGGGGCTGGGAGAGATCGGCAAGAACATGACCGTCGTCGAGTACGACGGTCGGATCATCGTCGTGGATGTGGGCCTGCGGTTCCCTACCCCGGAGATGGTGGGGATCGACCTCGTGCTGCCCGACTTCTCCTACCTGCGCGAACGCGCCGATGAGATCGAGGCGATCGTCGTCACGCACGGCCACGAGGACCACCTCGGGGCGTTGCCGTGGGTGCTGCGCGAGCTGATGAAGGAGAACCCCTCGCAGCTGCCGCCCGTCTACGGCGGCGCGTTGACCGTCGCGATGGCGCGCTCCAAGCTCGACGAGCACAAGCTGCGCGACATCGAGCTCAACGAGGTCGATCCCGGGGAAAGCCTCGACCTGGGACCGTTCTCGCTGGAGCTGGTGCACATGACCCACTCGATCCCCGACTCGAGTGCCGTCGCCCTGGGGACGGAGCTCGGCACGGTGCTGATCACCGGCGACTACAAGTTCGACCAGACGCCCGTCGATGGCCCACCCGCCGACGTCTCGCGCCTGGCGGAGCTCGGGCGCGAAGGCGTACTACTGCTGTGCGGGGACTCGACGAACGTCGACCGCGACGGCTTCTCGCCGTCTGAGTCGGTTGTAGGCCCGCACCTGGAGGAGGTGTTCGCGCGCTGCGAGGGGCGGATCGTCGTGACGAGCTTCGCCTCGAACATCCATCGTGTGCAGCAGGTCGTCGACGCGGCCTATGCGCTGGACCGCAAGGTCGCGCTCGTGGGGCGCTCGATGCGCAAGAACGTCGGCATCGGGCGTCAGCTGGGGCACATCGAGGTGCCCGACGGGATGCTCGTGGGAGCACGCGAGATCGCGGACTTCCCCGACGAGCGCGTCGTGATCATCTCCACCGGGTCTCAGGGTGAGCCGCTCTCGGCGCTACGCCGGATGGCCTACCGAGACCACCCGCAGGTCGAGCTGAAGGCCGGCGACACGGTCGTCTTCTCCGCCACGCCGGTGCCCGGCAACGAGCGTGCGGTCAACGAGACGATCGACCGCCTCTACCACATCGGCTGCGACGTGATCACACCACGTGAGGCGCCCGTGCACGCCTCCGGGCACGGCTACGCGGAGGAGATCAAGCTGATGCTCAACCTCGTAAAGCCGCGCTACGTGATGCCCTTCCACGGCGACTTCAAGCGCATGCGCCTGCACGCCCAGCTGGCCGAGGCGGTGGGCGTGCCGCCGGGAGACGTCTTCCAGGGTGACAACGGTCTACCACTGGACATCGACGAGCGCGGCGCGCGCTTCGGCTCACGCGAGCAGGCGGGGATGATCTTCGTCGACGGCGTTGAGATCGGCGAGATGGCCGACGTGGCGCTGCGCGACCGGCGCATGCTCTCGGCCGACGGGATCTTCATCGTGGTTGTCACGATCGCCGAGCAGGACGGCAGCTCGGTCGCTGACCCCGAGGTGATCTTCCGAGGCGTCCCGTTCCTCGATCAGGCCGACGAGCTCGTCGAGGAGATCCGCTCGACCGTCGAGGGCACCCTGCGCCGGGCCGCCAAGGAGGAAATTCGCGAGGTCGACCTGCTCCAACAGGTCCTCCACGACGACATGGCGAAGCTAGTCTATGACCGCCTCAAGCGACGGCCGATGGTGCTGCCCGTCGTTGTCGAGGTCTGAGTAGGCAGGCAGGCGCACGACGAAGCGGGCGCCCCTGGTGCTCGCCGGTCGCTCGCGCGAGCCCGTATCAAGCGTGACGCTGCCGCCGTGGGAGACCGCAACCGCCTGCACGATCGCAAGACCAAGACCGAAGGAGCCGCCGCGATCGCCGGCACCGCGCACGAAGCGCTCGAAGAGGTCACCCGCCAGCTCCGGCGGAACCCCGGGACCGTCGTCTTCGACGACCAGCTCGACGTCGCCGTCGGCGCGGGTGGCGGTGGAGACGCGAATCGCGGTGCCGGGTGGAGTGTGACGCAGCGCGTTCTCCAGGAGGTTGATCGTCAGACGATGCAGTTCATCGCGTGAGCCGATCACGGTGGCGGGATGAATGTCAAGTGAGATCTCGTGGCTGGCGCTGACCGGGCCGAGCTCGCTGGCCGCCTCGACGACGATCTGGGCGAGGTTGCAGGGGGCGCGCGCGACGACGCGCGCCGCGTCTGTGCGCGCCAGCAGCAACAGGTCCGCGACGAGGCGCCGCATCCTCTGGGAGGAGCGAAGCGCCGAGCGTGCCGCCTCGCCCTGGTCGCCGTGCAGCGATTCGGCGAGCAGCTCGAGGTTGGCCAGCACGCTCGTCAGCGGCGTGCGCAGCTCGTGCGAGGCGTCGGCAACGAATTGACGCTGGCGTGCGAGCATCGATTCCGTCTCCCCACGCGCAGCGTCGAGCTCTCGCAACATGCCCTCCAGCGTGCGCGCGAGTTCGGCGACCTCGTCGTCGGCCTGGGACTCCGGGATCTGAAGGGAGGGGTCGCGGGTCCGCGCGATCTCCGCAGCCGTGCTGGTCAGCGTCGCGATCGGTGCCATCGCGCGGCGCGCGATCGCCATCCCTGCAACCAGCGCGAACAGGCTGCCCGCGAGCACGCCCAGCACAAGAAACAGCTCCACACGCTTGCACGTCGCCTCGGTCGCGGCAACCTGGCGCCCGTATTGCACGATCACGTGGCCGATCGGTTCGCCCGTCGCGCTGAGTGTCACCTCGGCTTCGCGGCTGAGCACGCGGTAGCCGTTGACCGTGACCGGCCGGGACTCCGCAGGGCCGAGCGAGGGCGCGTTCGCCGGCTCCTGGGCCAGGAGGTTGCCGCCCTTGGAGAGAATCCTGATCTCGGCGTGATCGCTGTGCGACGCGAAATCTTCCAGCGGGCTCGCGATCCGCAACGGGTCGACGCTTATGCGCAGCTGCGAGGGCAAGCCTTCGGCGGTCTCCAGCACCTCGCGGTTGAAGTCCGAGCGAATACGATCGACCGTCAGCGACCCGATCGCCAGCGCGAACGCGCACAGGATCACGAACGTCAGCAGTGCGGAGACGCCTGCCAGGCGCACGCGGATCGGCAGGCGGTCGAAGCTGGCGGACAGGCGCGCGCCCGCCTGGCGCAGTAACGGGGGGAGCCTAGGCGCGAAGGACGTAGCCGGCTCCCCTGATCGTGTGCAGGAGGCGTGGCTCCCCCTCGGCCTCCAGCTTGCGGCGCAGGTTAGACACGAACACCTCGATCGTGTTCGTCGTGGAGAAGGGGTCATACCCCCACACCTCGTCGAGCAGGCGCTGGCGTGAGATCACGATCCGCTCGTTGCGCATCAGGTACTCGAGCAGCTCGAACTCACGCTGCGTGAGCTCGATCGCGCGCTCGCCGCGCAGCACCTCGTGGGTGTCTGCGTTCAGCGTCAAGTCGCCGACGCGCAGAGGCGCCGAGCCTCGGGGGGGCCTGCGTCGCAAGAGCGCGCGCAGGCGTGCCAGCAGCTCCTGGCGCTCGAACGGCTTGACGAGATAGTCATCAGCGCCGGCGTCCAGGCCTTCCACGCGCGACTCCAGCGCGTCGCGCGCGGTCAGGATCAGTATCGGTATGTCATCGCCGGCACGCAGTTCGCGAGCCACGTCGAGGCCGTCGATTCCCGGCAGGCCGAGATCGAGGATCACCAGATCCGGTGCGAACGCGTGGCCCTGCTCGAGCGCCGCGTGACCGTCGGGAGCCGTGCGAACCTCGTAGCCCTCCATACGCAGGGAGCGCTGCAGTGCCTGGGCGATGTCCTCGTCGTCCTCGACAACCAGGACGCGTGGCGCGCGTGAGAAGTCGTTCATCGTCTTTATGTAAGTGATCGCGTGTAAAGCGATGGTAAGGCCCCGAGGCAGGTTCCCGGCTCCCGGTGTCGAAGTTGCGCGGGATGCCTCCTGCCCGAAAGCGCCCACCGGCGCGCAGCTCGAGCGCCCGCCGCGCCCCGGCCAAACGCTCCCGCGCGCGCAAGCGCGACGCGCGAGGGCTCTCCTCGCTGCTTCCCGCGGGTCTCCCGCGCCTGCCGGTGCTCGACCAGCGCGAGCGCGACGTGCTGGGCCTCGCGCTCGTCGCCTTCGGTGTGTTCATGGGGTTCGTCCTCTATGGCGGCTGGAACGGAGGTCGCGCCGGCCATGGCCTCGCGGTCGCGCTCGGCTGGGTGCTTGGGCGCGCGCGTGTGCTCACGCCGGTGGCGCTCGTGGTCGGAGGCGGGGCGCTGCTGCTGCGGCCGGTGCTGCCCGCGCTACGCCCGCTGCGCACGGGTGCGATATGTGTGTTCGCTGCTGTAACGCTCGCGCTCGCCGCGGGGATGCTGGGGTTGAGCTCGGGCTCGCCGCAGCTCGAGCGCGTGTGGAGCTCCGCGCATCTGCAGTCGCACGGGGGCATAGCGGGCCAGGCCCTGTATGAGCTCACGCACCGGCTCGTGCAGAGCGTCGGTGTCGACATCCTCGCGATCTTCCTGCTGATCACTGGAGTGATCCTCCTGACGGGCGCGTCGATCGCGAGCGTGATCCGCGCCACCGGTAGCGGCCTGGTCGACTCCACCCGGATGATGCGCTCGCTCGGCGAGCGTCGCGGCGAGGAGCGCGCCAAGCCGCGTGCCCGGGCGCCCGTGAGCACGTTCGAGGAGGATCAGCCGATCGAGCCGATGCAGCTCCCGGATCCCGCGCCGGAGGAGCTGATCGTGCGCGCCACGCACGTCGAGGCGCCCCCGCGCGACTGGCGTGAGGAGGATTCGCTCGAGCCCTCCGAGGACGTCATCGTCGAAGAGCCCGAGTCCGGGCACGAAAGCGCGGACGAGGACGAGCACATCGCGGGCGTCGCGCACGCCGACGCTGACGGGATCGGAGCCGAGCACCTGACCCCGCAGGGCAGGTTGCGCGGGTCGGTCACCGATGACCCCGATTATGTGTGGGAGCTGCCCGACGCCTCGAAGCTCTTGAGCCGCTCCAGCGCCGAGCACCTGCGTCCCGATACCGCCGGGCAGGAGCGCATCGCGACGCATCTTGTGGAGGCGCTCGGGCACTTCGGGGTCGAGGCGAAGGTGATCGGAACCGTCGCGGGCCCGCACATCACCCGCTATGAGCTGCGCCTCGCGCCGGGCACGAAGGTCGCCAAGGTCGCCCAGCTGAAGGACGACCTCGCCTACGCACTGGCCGCTACAGACATCCGCATTCTCGCGCCGATCCCCGGCAAGCAGGCGGTCGGCGTGGAGGTGCCCAACGCCCATCGCCGGATCGTCAAGCTGGGCGACGTCTTCCAGGCGCCGCCGAAGGACTGGTCGCCGCTGACGGTGTGGCTCGGCAAGGACGTCGCCGGCAAGGCGATCGGCGCGGACCTCGCGAAGATGCCGCATATCCTCGTCGCCGGCACGACTGGCGCCGGCAAGTCCGGTGCGATCAACGCGATGCTCTCGAGCGTGCTGCTGCGCGCGACCCCGCACGAGGTGCGCCTCGTGCTGGTCGACCCCAAGCAGGTGGAGCTCAACCACTACGAGTCGATCCCGCATCTGCTCACACCGGTGATCACGAGCCCGCGCATGGCCGCCAACGCGTTGCAGAACCTGGTCAAGGAGATGGAGCAGCGCTACGGGATCATGTCGCTGGCACGCACACGCAGCCTGATCGAGCTCAACAAGGCGCGCGCCAAGCGCGACGAAGCCCCGCTGCCCTACATCCTCTGCGTGATCGACGAGCTCGCGGACTTGATGATGGTCGCGCCCGCGGACGTGGAGGACTCGATCATCCGCCTCGCGCAGAAGGCGCGCGCCGTGGGCATCCACTTGGTGCTGGCCACGCAGAGCCCGCGCGTGGACGTGATCACGGGAATGATCAAGGCGAACGTTCCGTCGCGGATCGCGTTCGCCGTCTCCTCGCAGACCGACTCGCGCGTGATCCTCGACCAGAACGGCGCGGAGTCGCTGCTGGGGCAGGGCGACATGCTCTTCAGCCCGGTCGGCTCATCGCGCCTGCAGCGCATCCAGGGTGCCTACATCGATGAGGCGCAGATCGCCAAGCTCACCGAGATGTGGCGCCGCCAGGGCGAGCCCGAGCTGCGCGAAGAGCTGCTCGAGGAGGTCGAGCCCGAGGGTGGGGGCTCCGACAGAGGGCCCGACGAGTTCGATCCAGACGAGGATCCGTTGCTCACCGACGCGATTCGTCTGGTCGCTGAAATGCAGACAGCGTCGACCTCGATGCTCCAGCGACGCCTACGTCTGGGCTACACGCGCGCCGGGCGCATGATCGACATGCTCGAGCGCCGCGGCGTGATTTCCGGCTACGAGGGCTCCAAGCCCCGCCAGGTGCTGGTCACCGAGGCCGACCTGCCACGCGTGCTCGCCGCCTTGGAATCGCCGGCCGCCAAGTCTGCAAGCGCCGTCAACGACTAGCCTCTTGGCCTGATGCCGGAGATTGGACCCACGCTACGCGAGGCGCGTATGCGCGCACGCATCGACGTGTCGGAGATCGAGGCCAAGACCAAGATCCGCGCGAAGTACCTGCGCGCCCTGGAGAACGAAGAGTGGGGCCTGCTCCCGGGTCCCACTTTCGTGAAGAGCTTCCTGCGGACCTATGCGCAGGCGCTGGACCTAGACGGCAAGGCGCTTGTGGAGGAATACCGTCTCCAACACGAGCGCCCGAGCGAGTCGATGCTCGAGCCGATCGTCTCCACACCGCAGAGCCGGCGCGCGCCCAAGCGCGGGCGCCCGGGCGGCCCCCAGGGCCCATCGCGCGGATACATGCTGGCCGTCGGCGCGATCGGCGTGATCATCGTCGTGCTAATCGCGCTGCTGATCGCCGGCGGCAAATCGGGCAACAAGAAAACGACCTCGACTGTGGTCAGCACCCACGCGCCCTCCGTGCGCTCCAAACACAAAGCTGCCCGCGCCCCCGCGCGCCGGCACGTCTCGCCCAACGCGCTGGTTGCACTGGCTCTGAAGCCGACCGGCGCCGTGTACGTGTGCCTGATCGGCGACGACGGTCGCAAGCTGATCCCGGGATTGAACCTGCTGGCGGGCGAAAAGACGCCGACCTACCATGCCAAGCGCTTCGAGCTCACGCTCGGCAACAGCTCGGTGACGATGATCGTTGACGGCATCGGGCGGACGGTGGCCCCCTCGAGCGAAGCGATCGGCTACACGATCACAAAGGCCGACGGGCGACAGCCGCTGGCGGCCGCTCACCGTCCGACTTGCACGTGAGCGCGCGCGCAGGCATCGTCGTCACCGGCACGGAGGTGCTGACGGGTCGCGTCAGCGACCGCAACGGGCCGTGGCTTGCCGAACGTCTACGTGAGCTCGGCGTGGACATCGCCTACACGACGATCGTCGGCGATCGACCGCAGGACATGCGGGCGGCGCTCGCGTTCATGGCCGAGCAGGGTCTTGACCTCGTCCTCACGAGCGGCGGCCTGGGTCCCACAGCGGACGACATGACGGCTGAGGTCGTGGGGCGCTTCCAGGGTTGGGAGATGGTCCTCGACGAGGCGCTCTCGGGGCGGATCGCCGAGATCGTGGCGCCGCTGATGAAACGCTGGCCGAACATCGACCCCGAGGCGATTGCGATGGCCAACCGCAAGCAGGCGACCGTCCCGCTTGGAGCGACCGTGCTCGAGCCGGTCGGAACAGCCCCGGGGCTGGTCGTCCCTCCGGGTGAGACCGACGGGGCCGACACGCGCGCCCCGACGATCGTCGTGCTGCCGGGGCCGCCGCGGGAGCTACAGCCGATGTGGGGGCGGGCGCTGGAAACCGAGGCGCTCCAGGCGGCGCTCGGTGGCGCGAGCGAGCTCGTGCAGCGCACGATACGTCTCTTCGGGATACCCGAGTCGGAGATCGCGGAGACGCTGCGCGCGGCCGAGCGGGAGGGAGTGGAGCTCGAGCGCCTGGAGGTGACGACGTGCCTGAAACGCGGCGAGGTCGAGGTCGTGACGCGCTTCGCGCCGGAGGCACGCGACGCCTACGATGCGCTTGAAGCCCTGATCGCCGTTCGCCACGCGGACACGTTGTTCTCTCGCGACGGCAGCACGGTCGACCAGCAGGTCGCGGCGCTGCTGCTCGCCGGGCGCCCGGGTCGGCCCGCCTCACCACTGCGGCTCGCCACGGCCGAGTCGTGCACCGGCGGCCTGCTGGCGGCGCGGCTGACCGAGCTGCCGGGCTCATCGGAGTACTTCAACGGCGGGCTCGTCGTCTATGCAAACGAGGCGAAGGTCGCGCTGGCGGGGGTGCCGGCTGAGTTGATCGAGCGTCACGGCGCCGTCTCTGAGGAGGTCGCGAAGGCGCTTGCCGACGGTGCGCGCGCTGCGCTCGATGCGGACGTAGGCGTGGGGATCACCGGCGTCGCCGGTCCCGGCGGCGGCACCGAGCAGAAGCCGGTGGGTCTCGTGTGGGTGAGCGTCACGCTCGCCGCCTCCGAGGACCCATCCGAGCTCGTGGAGCTGACCCGCTCGATCAACCTGCCCGGCGGGCGCGCCGATGTACGCGAGCGCGCCACGACGATCGCCATGCATCTGGTGCGCCGCGCGCTCACTGGCTAGCATCGGTTGCGGCAATGTCGCGGGGTGTCACAGCCAGGTTGTTCGTGGCGGCCGAGCTGCCGCTGTGGGTGCGTGAGTGGCTCACCGAGTGGGCTCGCAGGGTGGCGGACGTCTCTCCCGGCCGGCGAGGAGGCATGCGGGTGCTGCCGGTGCAGTCGCTGCACCTGACGCTGTGCTTTCTCGGCAGTCGTCCGGTCGGTGAGATTGCCGCCCTCGCCGCGGCGGTGGGCTCCTACGAGGGGACTGCGTGCGAGCTGAGGTTGGGGGCGCCGCTGTGGCTGCCGGCGCGACGTCCACGCGCCCTTGCCGTCGAGGTTCGCGATTGCGAGGGCGAGCTGGCTCGTGTGCAGTCGGATCTCAGCGAGACGCTGGTGCGGGCCGGCTCGTGGGAACCGGAGCGTCGCCGGTTCAGAGCGCACATCACGCTCCTACGCATCGGTCGTGGCGTGTATGCGCCGCGCGGCTCCCGAGGAGATCGCGCACCCGCTGCGCCGGCGCCACTGCCGGCGACGCCGGGCCTGGAGTTCGCGCCCGAGGCGATTGTTCTCTACCGCTCCTGGCTCGACGCGGACGGCGCCACCTACGAACCGCTGGCACGCAACGAGCTCGTGCCGGCAGGCCGCTGAGCGGGCGCCGCGGCGCCCGTCTCTCAGCCTTCTATTCGCAGAGGAAGCTCGAGCTTTCGCCCGCGCTCGCTTCGCAGCTGTGTTCGTCGGAGCCGGAGGCCGGGATCTGGGCGCAGAAGGAGCTCCCGACTTCTTCGCATTCGGATTCCCCCGATTCGGATTCTTCTTCGCCTTCGCCTTCGAAGATCGCGCAAACGAGGCTTCTGCCGTTGCTGGAGCGCGTCGGTTCCGCTCCGTCTTCGCATTCCGGTTCGGAGCCGTCGGCGCAGGAGAAGGACCCACCGCTCGCCCGGGCCGGGGGGCTGCCGTCTTCGCAGTAGGCCGACGGCAGCGATGCCGGGATGCCCTGCTGGGGCGCCTTGGCGAGCGCGTGCTTGGAGCGATGCTTGCGCCCGTGCGCCTTGCCCTTGTGCGACGAGCGCTCGCAGGCGTGTGCGGTGCGCCTGGTCTTTGCGTGGGGCGTCGAGCTCGGACAACTTGCCGCTCTGCGCGTCTGTGCGAACGTCTGCGCGGGTCCGAGCAGCGCGGCCACGAGTGCGATCGCGCATGCGAAAAGCGTCAGGGTGGAGGTCAGGCGCCGGGTGGATTTATGGATAGACAAGGAGGGGCGGGGGGCGATCGTGCGGGAGTGGGGTCAGTAATCCATCGGCAACGCGAGCTCCGGGCGCGAGTGCGTCCAGGGACCCTGGACGTACACGCGCCGCGGATACGAACAAATGTTCCGTCCGCAGCGCCGTCTAGCTTCTTCTTTCCATCTCGACCGGAGGAGTAAGACGATGCCTGTGACCGACCAGGAGAAGGCCGCCAAGGCGCGCGACGCCGCGCTTCAGGGCGCGCTCACGCAGATCGAGCGCGAGTTCGGCAAGGGCTCGGTCATGCGCATGGGCGACGAGGGTGCGCAGGTGCGCTGCGACGCGATCCCAACCGGGGCGCTGTCGCTCGACCTGGCGCTCGGAATCGGTGGCGTGCCCCGCGGGCGCATCGTCGAGGTCTTCGGGCCGGAGTCCTCGGGTAAGACGACGCTGATCTACCACGTGCTCGCAGAGGCGCAGAAACTCGGCGGCGTGTGTGCGTTCATCGACGCCGAGCATGCGATGGACCCGCTGTACGCGAAAGAGATCGGTGTCGACATCGACGAGCTACTGGTCTCGCAACCCGACTATGGCGAGCAGGCGCTCGAGATCGCGGACATGCTCGTCCGCTCGGGCGCCGTCGACGTGGTGGCGATCGACTCGGTCGCGGCGCTCACACCGCGCGTGGAGCTGGAGGGCCAGATGGGCGATCAGACGGTGGGCGCGCAGGCACGCATGATGTCCCAGGCGATGCGCAAGCTAGCTGGCAACCTGAACCGCACGCAGACGCTCTGCATCCTCACCAACCAGATCCGCGAAAAGGTGGGCGTGATGTTCGGCTCGCCGGAGACCCAGCCGGGTGGGCGTGCGCTGAAGTTCTACGCCTCCCAACGTCTGGACATCCGGCGCATCGAGACGCTCAAGGACGGCACCGAGGCTGTCGGCAACCGTGTGCGCGTGAAGGTCGTCAAGAACAAGGTGGCCGCGCCCTTCCGCCAGGCCGAGTTCGACATCGAGTTCGGCAAGGGCATCTCCACGGCCGGCTGCCTGATCGACCTGGGCTTGGAGCACAACATCGTCTCCAAGTCCGGCTCGTTCTTCTCCTATGGCAACGACCGCCTCGGACAGGGACGCAACAACGCCAAGATCCACCTCGACGAGAACCCGGCGTTGGCGAAGGAGATCGAAGACAAGATCTACGCGGCGCTCGGCCTCGGAAAAGATCTGGTCACACCGATCGACCGCGAGAAGAACGCGACGCCACCGCCGATCGCCAGCGAACCGGCCGTTGCGGCTGCGTAGCCGCCGGGCGAGCCAGGCCCTGGGGTTCAGTCCATCTGAGCGAAGCGTGTGAGCGCGCCGGTCGGCGCGCCGCTCGCTTCGGCCGGCGAGCCAGCGACACGCCAGCTGCGGCTTTCCTGCGTGAGCGCATCCGCCAAGTCGCTGGCGCCCCAGTCGCCCTGGGTCGCTGGCGCCACGGCGGGCGCGACGGCGGGGAATTCCTGGGTCACCTGCGTGTCGAAGGCGGCTATCTCACCGTTCAGGTCGGGTGCGCCGGCGTAGACCTCCCCTGCAGGTGAGTCGAGCGGGCTGGGCTGTACAGGCGGCTGCTGTGGCACGAGCACCGGCGCCGGCGCGCCGAGGGAGTAGCGGAACTGGCCGCTCTCATCGGTGACCCAGAAGGCCTCGCCCCCGGCGGTCTTTTCGTGCAGGATCGAGCGATCGTAGTGTTCGGCGATCCGCACCAGCGCCTCCATGTCAGCGACGTCGATCACCGAGGTTCCGACCGTCTGTGCGACGTGACCGACGGGGACGATCATGTGGCCGTAGCGCGCACGGATGCTGGTCGCCTCGTCGCCAGGAGGCACGCGTAGACGCAGGAGCGCGAGCATCGCGAGGAGGCCGGCGATCACGATCGCGATCCCGATCAGCGCGATCGAGCGCGCCGTCGCGATCGAGAACCGCGCGACCTTGAAAGACAGAAACAACGGTTCGTAGCCCTTCGATGCCACGGAGCTGCTCGCGGACGGTTTGAAGACGCTCGCCGCGGACGGGTTGCTCGTGGCAGCACCGGAGCTGGCGGCGAGGGTTGGCTTGAGCTCGAGTTCGTTCACCGAGAATTCGAGAGCAGGCGAGAAGGTGGTGCTCAACGGCAGATGGTCCAGCTTTCCCGTGACGATCACATGCGGGATGATCGCCAGCGTATAGCTGCCGGTCACTTTCGTCGTTTTTTCCACGCTCCCGATCAACGCATGTAGCGAGGAGAGATTGAGTGTCGCGGAGAGGCCGCCGCGGTTGCCACGGAAGTACGTGGGCGGACCCAGCGGGAATGTCGTGGTCCAGCCGCTCGTCGAGGTCAGGGTCGCAGACAGCGACGCCTTGCCGCTGAGCGAGTGCGTGGCGGCGCTCGCGAAGCGGTAACCGAAGCGAAGGTGCACTTCGTTGAGGACGCGCGTGAAGAGAGGATCTCCGGTCACGGCGAGGTTGGAGGGGTAGGCGGGACCCGGGTCGGCGTCGGCGTAATAGGAGAACCTGCCGCTCTGCTTATACGGCACGGGGACTGTATGTGGCTTCGTTGCCGGACGGGTGAACGAGAGCACGGCTAGCATCACGAACGGGAGAAGCGCGATCAGCCCCAGCGCGAGGATCATCGTGACCGAATCCGAGGCAGGCATCGGCGAGTGGGTGGGACCGTGCTCAGAGCTTTGCCCGGCACGTCTCTGCCTGCGCCTGAGTCGACGGCGGCGCATGAAGACCCCACCCATGAGCAGCAGCAGCCCTGCGCCCACGAGGATTCCGACCAGCGCTGGTGAGCGGATCGACTCCATGGTCGCGCCCGCACCGGCGACGTGCAGCCACAGCGAGCCGATCAGCTGGCTGGCGGCAGGGTGTTCGAAGTCGATGAAGTCGTTGTTATCACCCTTGAAGATGTAGCGGTTACCGGCGCGTCCGATGATCCGGTGCAGCACGATCGTGTGAAGCTCTTTGTTGTGGTAGGCGACGATTTCGCCCACGTGGTAGCTGCTCTGGCTGCGTACGATCGCAAGGTCGCCCGTGTGAAAGCGGGGCTCCATGCTGACCCCGTGGGTGACGACGTAGGTCGTCGTGCCGCCGAGCTGGGCTGGGGCAAAGTAGAACCAAAGACACCCTAGGACGATGATTCCGAGGGTGGTGGCGAGGAGTTTTTTGGCGGGGTGGCGTCGCATTGCTTTGAGTTGGCCGTCACCCGTCCGTGGGGTAGTGGGCCAGAGGGCGGCCGGTGAGCCGGCCGCCCTCTGTACCTAGCGTCCTGCTGCCTTACGGTTCGATGATCGCCTTGCCTTCGCTTACTGCGGAGACGGTGAGCTCGTTACCTTCTTCGACAACTGTTTTGCCTTCGTTGTTGGCCACACCTGTGGCGGTGAATTTGTTGGCCGCGTGTGTGGTTGCGTTTTCCCACGCGCCTTCCCCGCCCTTGAATTTGCAGACAACTTCGGTTTCGGTTGCGCTGATGGCCGTGTACGGGGCCGGGCAGTCAATCCATTCGCCGGCTGCTGGCGTTTCTTCCTTGCTCAGCGCGACCGCGACATCACTCGGCTCGAGTTTTTCCGCGTTCGTGAGGATGACGTGCGCTTCGGTGATGTATTCACCGGACAGCGACCACGTGTAGCTGACGCCGCTCTCCGTGTAACCGCTGACCGTGTTGGTGCCACCACCGGCTGCCTGCGCCGGAATGGTGTTGCTGGCCGTGAACGCAAACGCGCCCACGCCGATTACGCCTGCGAGCACGAATGCGCACAGGCCGGCTATCTTTCGCTTACGGCTAGCGAAGGTTCGCTTGCCAATACGCATGGACACTTCGAGCCCCCTTGCTTGGTTTTCATGGACACAGGCGTGTCCTCGCGGGGCAAATCGGCGCGTTCTTACTGAGGCTTTAGGTCTGTGGCATCGGTTGCAATCGCTCAGGGGGCATCCGCTGCGGCGTCGAAGCCGTTCGAGGGCTCTACCTTCAAGCTCTTCGCGGCAATCGAGCGCGTAAAGCCGATGCGTACGTGGCGCAGGCAGCATCCAGGTAATCGGCCGGCAGGACGCAAACAAGACCGAGGGGTACGCTTCTCACGGGCAGTACCGACCCCGATCCCTGAAACGGCCTGAGCATTGCGCTACCACCTGACGACGTTTGGCTGCCAGATGAACGAGCACGACTCCGAGCGCATGAAGGGGATGCTCGAGTCGCTCGGTTACGCACAGGCCGAGGAGCGCGCGCAGGCGGACCTAATCCTCTTCAACACGTGCTCGATCCGCGAGACCGCGGACAGCCGCTTCCTCGCGCACCTGGGGGAGGCCAAGCGTCTGAAGCGCGAGCGTCCTGAGCGGATCGTGGGCGTCGGCGGCTGCTGGGCGCAGTCGGTCAAGGAGGAGGTGTTCCAGCGCTTCCCGTTCGTGGACGTGGCGTTCGGGCCCGGCCAGGTGCACAAGCTCGCGGAGTTCCTCACGAGCGAGTCGCTGAGCGCGCAGGGCTACTTCGAGTTCGAGGGGTTCACGGGCCACCTCCCCGCGCACCGCGAGCGCGCGTTCCAGGGATGGGTGCAGATCAGCGTCGGCTGCAACTGCGCATGCTCCTACTGCATCGTGCCCTCGACGCGGGGGCGGGAGGTCAGCCGCCCAGCTGAGGAGCTGGTGGCGGAGGTGCGTGCGATGGCTGTGGACGGCGTCAGGGAGGTCACGTTGCTGGGGCAGAACGTCAATTCCTACGGCCGCGACCTGCGCTCACGCGGCGAGCGCGCGGCGAGCTTCGCGGGGCTGCTGGGGATGCTCGACGCGATCGACGGCATCGATCGCATCCGCTACACGAGCCCGCACCCGAAGGACATGCGCGAGGACGTGATCCGGGCGCATGCGGAGCTGGCGAGCGTCTGTGAGCATATCCACCTGCCGCTGCAGTCGGGCTCGAGCCGGATCCTGAAGGCGATGCGACGCACGTACGACCGCGCCCGCTACATGGACCGCGTGGCGATGATCCGCGAGCACGTCCCCGACGCGGCGCTCACGACGGACATCATCGTGGGCTTCCCGGGGGAGACCGACGCGGACTTCCGCGAGACGCTGGAAGTGGTCGAGGAGGTCGGCTACGACAGCGCCTTCACGTTCATCTTCTCGCCGCGGCGCGGCACCGCGGCGGCTGAGCTCACCGACGGCGTGGTCGCCCACCCGCTGAAGGTCGAGCGGATGCAGGAGCTCGTCGATCTCGTGCAGCGCAAGGCGCGCGAGCGCGCACAGCGCTTCGTGGGGCGCACCCTGGAGGTGCTCGTGGAAGGGCCCTCGCGGACCGACCCCGAGCTGCTGCGCGGGCGCACGCGCCACAACAAGGCCGTGAACTTCGCCGGGCTGTCCGTGCCGGGCGAGCTGGCGGAGGTGGAGATCGTGCGCGCCACCAGCCAGACGCTGGCCGGCGAGCAGTGGCTGCCGGTCGGCGGTCCGCCCGTGCGCGTCCTGTAGCTCAGGCGGGCACCGGAGAACGCGCGTCGGTGGCCACGCACACGCGGTCGCGGCCCTCGCGCTTGGCTTCATAGAGTGCCGCGTCCGCGCGCGCGAGCTCCGATGCGTAGTCGAAGGTCGCGCCGCGTGCAGACAGGGACACTCCGAAGCTCATCGAGAGCGAGACGCCGGGACCGAGCGGGTCGGTGCAGACGGCTTCGCGCAGGCGCTCGGCGAGCTCTTCGGCGCTCTGCAGGTCGGCTCCCGGCAACAGCACCAGAAACTCCTCGCCCCCGAGGCGATAGGCGAGGTCGAAGGCGCGCAACTGCTTGCGCAGCACGTAGGCGACGTCCTTGAGCACGGCGTCGCCGACCGGATGTCCGTAGGTGTCGTTGACGGCCTTGAAGCGGTCGATGTCGCCCACGATCAGCCCGATGGGCTCGCCGGTGACAGCGGCCTGCTCGGTCAGCTCCTGGACGCGTAGCGCCAGAGCGTGACGGTTGAGCATGCCCGTGAGCTGGTCGATCACGGCGGCGCTGCGGTGCTTTATGTCGGACTCCATGAGCGGCGTGGAGAGCACCGCCGCGCAGAGGATGAGCGCCACGGGGATGATCAGCAGCACAGGATTCGCGAGCACGGTATGGGTGTCTCTGCCAAAGCCGACGGAGAACGCGAGCGCCACGCTGATGGACACGCCGACGATCACGCCGCGTGTGGAGAAGCGACTGCTGAGCGTCAACACCGGAATCGCCAGCAGTGGTAGGGCGCCGGTTCCATGCGGGCCGCTGAGAGCCACGGCAATCGCGATCGTGAGCACGGACCCAACCCACGCGCCG